>NZ_CP117430.1:4393981-4707837 GCF_030687395.1 Pseudomonas wuhanensis
TTCAAGATGTTCGGGATATCGAGTCGCTCTACGGTCGCTCGTTTGTAGGCATGTGATCCGGGTTGTTTGCTGACTAAATCAAGCTCGCGCATCAAGCTGCGTACTTTGAATCGACCGAGTTGCTCACCGTCTTCACGCATCTGCGACAGGATGCTGCGGCTGCCCGCCGCACTGCGACTTTGCGTGAACAACTCGCTCACCCGGCTGCGCAACCTAAGCCGTTCAACATCGGGCGTGCGGCGCCTAAGACGCTGGGCGTAGTAGCACGAACGAGTCACTTCAAACACCTTGCACAGCCAATCAACTGGCTCATGAACGCTCAACTGGTCAATCAGCGCGAACGCTCGTGATCTTCCGACATCAAGAGCGCGGTAGATTTTTTAGTATGGATTTTTCCCGTTCAAGACGGGCAATTCGGGCTTCCAGCTCCTGAATTTTCTGTTGTTCCGGGGTCAATGCTTTGCTCTGCGGCGTAACACCTTGGCGCTCCTGCTGAACCTGATCAACCCAGCGGCGCAGGGCCGACTCGCCGACGCCGAGTGAACGGCTGGCTTCGATGTAGCTGTAGTTTTGCTTGAGCACGAGGTCGGCAGCCTCGCGTTTGAATTCAGCAGAAAAGGAACGGCGTTGTTTGGTCATCTGACACCTCGATCTGGCGAGCATTCTCGCCTAAATGGGTGTCCGGTTTCATTAGACCACTACATAGCATCACGGTTTTGCCACTGCCAAGGATTATTGTGGAGGGGGGGAAATTGTCTTGTGGGGAGGGGAATTGATATCCTGATATGATGTAGGCTCCTGGTCGCCGCACGGTCTCGGCGTATTTTCCGGACGCCGTGACGTGCAACGACCAGACCCTGCCAGATCAGAGTGGCGCTTGATGGTGATCAAGTTCCGGAACTGTTCACCCTTTTGAGATTGATCAGGATTATCTCGTCGACACTATAAGTTCAGGCATGGCAAAATGCGGCACTACAAAGACTGTCCTGGACTTGAAAGAAACTTAATTGGCACATCAATAAGAATCAAACTCAACGCTTCTTTGAGCTCACCAGCCAGAAGCACTTCCACCACATTATACGGCAGTTGATTAAAATGGAAATCTCGCTGGGAAACCGCAATATCCCGCAAGGCTCGGAGCTGCTCTTTTTTTTCGTGAGGCGGGTCAGTATTTATACTGTACCACGCAAGATTGTACACCTCAGAGTGATATCCTAGAGTTTCTAAAATATTTGTTTGATCCAGTTTTGCTTTACTGACTATGGAGGCAACCTTTGATCCTGACCTGGCTACTTCCTTATCTTTTCCTAGCAGATCAAGTAACGTAAAACTTTCGAGTTGTTCAACGTGGGAGCACTCATGCGCGATAGTGAGCGCTACCTGGAGGGCAACAACATCATCATCGAGCTCAATGCTAATTCCCATTGGAGGAACTACAAATTTTTCGAATGCTGCCGGGCCAATTTGTGGATCCTCACCAGGAATGGTCAGGCCATGTATCTTAAGATTTTTATCAAAAGATACTGAGTAGTTATCACTAAACTTGAAGGCCTCCAGTATATATTCCAGGCCAGCGTCAGACATTATAGGTTTTATGAGTTCATGCAAGGCCGGGTACTTGCCGAACGAGACATTTGTGGGTAATTCAAAGCTAGATGGAAGTTGTACTGACCCTGTTTTGCTACCACTGGCAATTGAGCCGGTCCCATTGTAACTTGAACCTGCCGGAGACGCGAGAAATCGCCTTTGAATTGAAAGACTTTTGGCCTCGCTAAGTCTGGACATAGTGCTATCGGTCGTTCCGGCCCTATTAGGTCTAGGTCCTCTTCGAGAAGGAGCGGAAGGCTGGAGTTTGGGATCACCGGGATTAACAGGCTGCTCCGGGATCGAATCCAGGGTGACGGTCCGACGCGGCCGCCGATTGTCATGAGGTGCGTATGAAATTTCACTGGCGTTGGACAGAGAGCCGATCGAAACTTGTGCAGCGTGTAAACTGGCTAATGGCTCTCCGGAATCTTGTGATATCGGCTTACTTGGCTGATGTGACAGAGATTTATTCTCAGTTTGAACCGCCTCCATTTCGTAATTTGAAGCTATCGAATTACTTGAGCAACAGATACCCATTTAATTTTACCCTGATTAATATTTAACTAGTAGTGAGCGCACAGAGTGCCCTTCGTAAATCATGGAGAATCAGCATCCTCTGATGAGAGGGTGTTGATGCGGCTGCCAATATAAGGTAGTGCGGGTTATTTGTGGTTCGAATACGCAGGTGGTTCCAATTACGGTCAGTCGTAGAGCCGGGTGGCGAGTCCTGGTCTTTGTTGTAGGGTCGCTGTAGCTATAGCGACGCACAATGATGGGCGAGCTCCGGCTACGGCAGGTTGGAAAACCTTAGCTGTAGCTGCTTGCAATCAACGCTATTTCAGGCTCGGATTAATTGCGACTGAAACAGTCCCCATGCTGGGGGGCATTTCGCCCCCAGCCGGAACCAACCCGAAACCAGCGTTACGAATGTTTTGTTTCAGCTGCAGCCCTTAGGGTCTCTCGGGCTCGGCTTTGCCGCTTCCTCAGCGTGCTTTGGAAAATCATCTGCGTCGGATCCCGTGGGTCCGGCACCATTTGCCGAATCCTCAGCGCGTTTTGCGGTGCGTTTGACGTGAATGCTGGATGGCCGAATCCTGGCGAAGGATTGAACGCTGCCGGATAGTGGCCAGCGGCGGATGGGGGCAGTGACTCATTCACCGGTGTACCGGCACCGAGTCGCCCGATAGCCCGAGGCCTTGCAGGCCCTGGGCTATTGGCCCACGTGCTGGTCTCCAAGTTTGTTGACCATTTGCCCCTGTATCGACAATCCGAGATCTACGCCCGTGAGGGCGTGGATCTGGAGCGCTCAACGCTGGCCGACTGGGTCGGCCAGAGCAGTCAATTGCTCAGGCCGCTGATCAACGCCCTTGAGCGTCATGTCATGAGCGGCCATAAAGTTCATGCCGACGACACACCGATTGGTGTACTTGCACCGGGCAACGGCAAAACCAAAACGGCTCGCCTATGGACATACGTTCGCGACGACCGGCCTGCCGGTTACACGACGCCGGCGGCTGTGTGGTTTGCCTACTCGCCGGATCGCAAGGGGCAACATCCGCGTGCTCATCTCAAGAGCTTCAGCGGGATTTTGTAGGCTGACGGCTACGCCGGTTTTGCTCAGCTGTATGCGACAGGCACCATTCAAGAAGCCGCCTGCTGGGCTCACGCCCGCCGCAAGTTTTACGATGCCTACAAAGACCAGGCTTCACCACTTGCTGGCGAGGCGCTGCAGCGGATTGCGGCCCTGTATGCCATCGAAAGCGAGATCCGGGGACAGCCGCCCGATCAGAGAAAAACGGTTCGGCAAAGTCGGGCAAGTCCACTGCTGGAGCACCTGCACGCGTGGCTTAACCAGACGCTGGCTCAACTGTCGAAAAAATCGACATTGGGCGGTGCAATCCTCTATGCCCTCAACCGGTGGCAGGCTTTAACGCGCTACTGCGATGACGGCCGAATCGAAATCGACAACAACGCCGCCGAGCGTGCCCTTCGGGCTGTGGCCTTGGGCCGCAAGAATTACCTGTTCGTGGGCTCTGACCACGGCGGCGAGAGGGCTGCTGCGATTTATAGCCTGGTGGGTACTGCCAAGCTAAACGGGTTAAACCCACAGGCGTATCTGACCTACGTGCTTGAGCACATTGCCGAGCACCCGATCAATCGGGTGAGCGAGTTACTGCCCTGGAATATTTCCTTGAACCACACTGAACACTGCGAGGCCGCCTGATCCATGGTTAAAACTGTCCGCTTACCCAAACCCGTCCCCGACCTGTTGCTGCTGCACATTGAGCTGAAGTGGATCACTCCGACGATCTGGCGTCGGTTCGCGGTGCCTGAAAACATTACCTTGGGCAAACTGCACCATGTCATCCAGGTTGTGATGGGCTGGAGTGATAGCCATCTGCATGAGTTTGAAATTGCCGGTGAGAATTACGGCATGCCCGACCCTGATGGTTGGGGGCCGACTGTAAACCCGGAAGCCCGTAAACGCTGATCAAGGCGATGAGCGGAAAGCAGACATTTAATTATCTTTACGACTTTGGTGACAGTTGGCATCACCGTATCAAGGTCGAAAAAACGCTACCCGCCATTGCCTGTCCTCAGGTGCCGTACTGCATCGAGGGCGCCAATGCTTGCCCACCAGAAGACGTGGGTGGCGGGCCTGGTTACGAGGAGTTCCTGGAGGCGATGGCCAACCCCGATCATCCAGAGCATGACGCGATGGTTAAATGGCATGGCGATGTTTTTGATCCCGCGGTATTTGAGTGCGAGCGCGTAAATCAGTGGTTTAAACGGATTAAGGCTTGAGTTGCAAGGCGGTGTAGTTCGGACGCTTACCCTGTAATCGTAATGAAGCGGCCATGAAGAACTCGCCGACCGACAAGCTTCGGTTGCTCGGAACGATCGATGAGAGCGGCCTCGATCCTCGGCAGCCCGATGCTCAGTGGCAAATCGGGCCAGGGCAACATGGCCTGCCGTTGACCGCTGACCGTGGCTACGAACCGATAACCTCGACCCGCCACGGTTTCCACATAGGGGCAATCAACTGAAGCGCCCAACGCGCGTCGCAAGGCTGCGATTTGCGTTCGTAAACTGGATTCTTCCATGACCCGAGCGGGCCAGGCACAGGCAGTCAGTTCATCCTTTTCAATCAATTCGAAAGGACGGCGTGCCAGAGCGACCAGCAAATGCAGCGCTCGATGGTTGAGACTGACCGACCGTCCACCCTTCAGCAACAACAGGCGGTTGGGACAGAGCTCGAATTCGCCAAAAAATAGCGAATGTGCCGCAGCGCCAGCTTTTAAGGCGGTGACTTCAAGGCTGCAATCATGGGAGGAAACGTTCATTGCGCACGTCCTGTGGCCGCCCTACCTGCCTGCTGGTTTGCGCCAACGGCAGGTCAAGTAGCAGCAGCGGCCATCAATGGATTAAAACGGATACAGCGGTGCCTCGCTTTTAATCGTTACCCACTGCCAATGGGTAAACGCCTCCCAATTGGCCGCGCCGCCAATACTTGAACCGTTGCCAGACGCTCCGACCCCGCCAAAAGGGTTGATGACCTCATCGTTCACGGTTTGATCGTTAATGTGAATCATCCCGGTGTGTAAGCGCTCAGCGAGTTGCAACGCACGCCCCACATCTTTTGAGATGATGCCGGCTGATAAGCCATACTCGGTGAAGTTGCACAGTTCGACGGCTTCCTCGTCACTGTCGAACGGTGTAACAACAGCCACTGGACCAAATATTTCATGGTTGAATGACGGATTGTCCGATGTGACTTCGCTCAGCACGGTGGGCTCGAAAAACAGATCTTCGTGACTGCCTCCGATGTCCAGCCTCGCGCCTGCCGCACAGGCGTCAGCTACTATTTTGGCCACGTGATCGCGCTGCGCCACATTGATCAATGGGCCGAGATGAACATTGGCAAGCGCAGGATCGCCCATCGTCATGCCTCGCACTTTTTCCACCAGCTTCTCGATAAAAAGTGAATAGACGGTGCGCTGCACCAGAACCCTGCCAGACGCCATGCAAATTTGTCCTTGGTGCAGGAAAGCGCCCCAAGCCGCATTGGACACGGCGATGTCCAGGTCGGCGTCTTCCAGCACGATCAGCGAGTTTTTGCCGCCCAGCTCCAACGAGACCTTTTTCAAGTGCCGTCCGGCCAGCTCACCGACCTTACGGCCTGCAACCGTCGACCCTGTGAACTGAATCATTGCCACATTGGGGTCCGAGACCAGGGCCTCACCAGCTGCCGCATGCCCCGGCAGTACGTGCAGTAACCCGGCGGGAAGCCCAGCCAACTCAAAGAGCCTGGCGATGACAAAACCGCCGCTGACAGCCGTGCGGGGATCGGGTTTGAGTACCACGGCGTTGCCCAACGCCAGCGCTGGGGCCACAGCGCGCATGGCGAGACAGAGCGGGAAATTGAATGGTGAAATGACCCCTATGACGCCCAGGGGGCGACGACGCGCAAGGCTCAACTTGCCCGGCACCGAGGGGAGTATTTCGCCAACCGCTCGCGAAGGGAGTGAAGAACACTCTTGCAGCAGACGGATATTCACCGACGCCTCGAACGCGGCCTTGCCCTGGGTCGAGCCGCTTTCTCGAACCAACCAATCGGTAATTTCGTCACGATAATGCTCCGCCAGCGACGCGGCACGGCGGATCACGGCTGCTCGCACTTCGTGGTGCTGCGCTGCCCACTCTACTTGAGCCTGTCGAGCGACCGCAGCAGACTCGGTCACCCGTACCGGATCCGCCATTGCTATGCGACCGAGGGAACCGCCGGTAGCGGGCTCGAAAATGTCGGCTTGCTCTTTCCCCTTCTCCCATTGACCTGTAAACACATTGTCAGTCCACACTGCAGGGTCAAGAAGTGTGGGGGGGAGTCGATCGTTCATATGAATTCCCAGAAAGTGTGCGCTCTCACGCGGCAAGCGTTCGCGGTAAGGCTTCGATCACATCGGGCCTACCTCGCGGATGAAATCCATCTTCGGTCTGGCGCTCACTTTGGCGCTTGTCGGAGGGTGCGAAAAATTGTCAGGCAGTGCAGATTTAAGTGTTGCAGGACAATACCGGCCTCTTGATCACCAGCAGATATGACATAGTGTCTGCCGCGACGATAAAAGTGCTGACGTCGATACAGGGGATGAATCATGACAACTTCAAGTCTTGCCCCGCTCGGCGCGATCGTGCAGAGACTTTCCTCTTGAGCACGACCAAAGACGTCTTTTTCGAGAGTGTCAGGCGCGCCTATCCAACTGTGTCTGTCGAATTGCCAGACTCAAACGCTTGTGACAGTCGAATCCGAGCGCGAATGGCTGACCGTTTCCCTATCGCCCACGTGCGTACTGGAAACATCATCGTTGAGGCGTTGGCTCGAACGGCGGCCGATCAGGGTATGGGGAAGTTCTATAAACTCGTCTGGCAACTTGGTGGCAGTGCTTGGTTCGAGAACGCTGCCGGGCGCACTGAAATATGCGCGGGACAGGCGATGATCGTCCCATTCTCAAGTTCCTATCGCCTGCAGAGCGGGACGAATTACAACGCCCTTACAGTAGTTTTTGGGATTGACCAAATGCCGCGCTGGAAAGGTCTTGCTGCCGAGCTTAGCGGGCGGCCACTGATGCTCAATGATGCGTTCAACGCCGCCGCCGCGGGTCTTGGCTCGTTGTTTCACGCCAAAGGCGATGCTCGCTCGGCTTCACGAGTGGTCGAGCATGCGGTCAATTTGGTGTTTCACACGTTGCTGGACAGCCTTGATGGTACGCCGCTGGCGCCGACGCATGGAAGCGCACGTCTTGCCCGCGCGCGCGTATTGGTAGAGCAGCATCTCGATGATGGTGGTTACTCCATCTCGCAGTTTGCCGAGGCGCTAGGACTTTCACGCCGCTCGCTTTATCAGATGTTCCGCGATCACGACATGACCCCTGCGGGCTTTATCAAGCAAATCCGGCTAGAACATGCCCGACACGATGTGCTCCTTGTCGGCGTTGACGCCCCCAGCTTGACTGAAGTCGCACTGAGGAACGGCTTCAGCGATAGCGCCAGTTTCAGCAGGGCCTTCCGGAATGCCTTTGGGGTGGCGCCTAGTGTGTTGCGTGCTGCGCACTGATTTTAAGAAAAAGGGGAGCGTGGCCCGGGCAGCAAAAACCGGATACATCTGGTCCGGGCAGCAGGCAAGACACATTGACACCTTATCGCTGACAGTTACGAAGGTTTTTTGAGACCTTCGGAAATGGTGGTCTCACCGCTGGACTGTATTTCTTGCGCCCATTTTCTTAACGCTATCATCGCCGGCGCGAGTGCGTGGCCGAAATCAGTGAGTGAATACTCCACTTTAGGAGGGACCTGAGGATAAACGGTCCGTCGCACGAGCCCATCTTTCTCAAGTTGCTTGAGCTGCTGGATCAGCATTTTCTGCGTCACTCCGTATATAGCTCGCTCCAGTTGAGAAAAACGAAGATGTTCTGTGGCAAAGAGCTCGGAAAGAATGACGAGTTTCCATTTTCCCTCTAATCGTCGGAGTGCATCAATCGTAGCCTCGGTACAAATGGTGCGTTTGCCTGGATCGTTACACTGCCCGTCATTCATCGTGATTTACCTATTAGAGTGCTACTGACTTTTTAGTGCGTACTTGTGAATAGGTCGGGTGCCAATCATATTAAACGCTACGAGCTGCTTGACGGTAGCGTTTAGATTTTTCTCACGGGAAGTAACCATGAAAATCGGCATCATCGGCGCAGGCCAAATCGGATCGACCTTGGCACGCAAATTCAGCCAAGTGGGGCATACGGTAAAGCTAGCGAACTCTCGGAGCCCCTCCTCACTCAAAGAAGTCGCCTCCGAAGTCGGTGCGACTGCCGTGACCGCCGCCGATGCGGTAAAGGACGTGGACGTCGTGATTGTCGCGATTCCTACGAAAGCAATTGTCTGTCTCGAAAGCTTGTTCGATGGCGTTCCCAAAAACGTAGTAATCATCGATACATGCAACTACTATCCATTCAGGGATGGGAAAATTGATCTCCTTGAACAAGGTACCCTCGAAAGCCTTTGGGTTTGTGAGCAACTTGGACGGCCCGTAGTGAAAGCGTTTAACACGATAAGCTTTCAGAGTCTTACGACCGAAGGGCTACCTCCGGGCACTGACGGACGGATCGCTCTGCCGGTCGGTGGCGACGACGAGCAAGCCAAGGCGCTCGTTTTTGGGCTTGTCGACGCTGCAGGATTTGATGTTGTTGATGCGGGCGGTCTGTGCGACTCCTGGCGCCAGCAACCTGGAACAGCAGTTTATTGCACAGACTACGATGCAAACGGCGTCCGCGATGCGCTCTCCCGTGCCGACAGAAACCATTCGGTAGAAAGGCGGGACCTGGCTTCGGCAAAATTCTTTGAACTACCCGCAGATACTGACGTTAATGAAATTGTTCCTCTTATTCGTGCGATAACCCGTTCAATTTTCGATCCGCAACACAACAAATAAGACGCCAGCCTCCTTTGGACGCAGACAAATGGGGGCCGCACTTTACCGGATGCTGCTCCGTTCACGGACATGGACAGCGTTGCCGTCAATGCTCAACCATGCATTGACTGCCTCGATGCTGTCATCGGACCGCATTCCAGCCCAACGGTTGAGAATAAGCAGGTTGGTTATAAAGTCGTATTGAGTTTTTAGCACCTGAATTCATAGAATAAGTGAAACGCTTGAAACGAGAGGCAGAGAGCCCGCCACTGGTAGAATCCAGGCTCTCACACCAAAGGATTCAAGCGCAGATGACCACGCCTTACCGGCAGCTGACTCAGGGCCAACGTTACCAGATTGAGGCTGGCCTGAGGGCCAAAGAGAGCCAAGCCAGCATTGCTAAACAGGTGGGCGTGCATCCCCCCGGTGTCAGGATAGTTGTCGCCTCTCCGAATTTTCCTGAAAATGCATATCGGGGGCGGAAAGAGACTGTTCGTGCCGTACTATTCACCTGAACGCAAAGCTGCATTGCTCAAGATGTTGCTTCCCCCGTTGAACCTGACGATGGCCGAGGTAGCTCGGCGCGAAGGGGTCAGCGATATGTCGCTGTCCAACTGGCGCAAACAGGCCAGATCCGAAGGGAATGTAGTGTCCGAAACCAAGCCGTCACCCCAGAACTGGTCAGCCGAAACCAAGTTCGCTGTCGTCCTTGAAGCCGCTGGTTTGTCCGAGATCGACTTGGGCGAGTATTGCCGACGCAAAGGACTTTACCCCGAGCAGATCGTTGCGTGGCGGCAAGCGTTTATCAGTGGCCAGAAGTCTGAAAAATCCCAGCAAAAAGACGACCGCGAACAAGCGCGTAAAGACAAGAAACGCATCCAGAAACTTGAGCGTGAACTGCGCCGCAAAGACAAGGCGCTGGCTGAGACCGCCGCGTTGTTGGTGCTGCGAAAAAAGCTCAACGATTACTGGGGGATCGACAGCGAGGACAACTGACCTCTTTGCCGGAACGGCAGTTGCTGGTGGCTTGGTTGATCGAAGCGATCTTGGCCGGGGCTCGAAGAATCAAGGCGTGCCGGGAGGTGGGGCTGTCGCTCAGAACCTTGCAACGGTGGAGTGAGACTCAGGAAATTCAAGCCGATGCCCGTACGACCACCGTGCGGCCTACGCCGCGTAATGCCTTGAGCGCGATCGAACGCCAAGCGATCGTGGCGCTGTGTAACAGCTCTGAGTACGCCCATTTGCCACCGAGTCAGATCGTGCAGCTTCTGGCTGACCAACAGCGTTATCTGGCGTCGGAGTCGACGTTTTATCGCGTCCTACGTGCGACGGGCCAGCAACAGCATCGAGGCCGGAGCCAGCGACCCCGGCGCTACGTAGCACCGACAACGCACGCCGCACAAACCCCGAACCAGGTGTGGTCGTGGGACATCACATATTTGCCGTCGCCAGTACGCGGCAAGTATTACTACCTGTATTTGATCGAAGATATTTACAGCCGCAAGGCCGTGGGCTGGGAGGTCTACGAAGAAGACCGCGGTACTGCTGCAACGCAGCGTGATCGGTGAGCAGTGTTTGCACGAACCGCTGGTGCTGCACTCGGACAACGGCGCACCGATGAAATCGGTGACGCTGTTGAGCAAGATGTACGACCTGGGCATCACGCCGTCCCGTGGCCGACCGCGAGTGAGCAACGACAATCCGTACTCGGAGTGCTGTTTAGAACGCTGAAATATTGCCCCAATGGCCGCAGGCAGGCTTCGCCAGCCTGGATGCCGCACGGGTCGGGGTGAGGGATTTTATGCGCTGGTACAACAACGAGCACCGGCATAGCCGGATCCGCTTCGTCACGCCGTCAGAGCGCCATCGCGGGTTGGATCATCAGATCCTGGCTCGACGGCATGAGCTGTACGAACGAGCCTGGGAGAAGAGCTCGGAACGCTGGTCAGGTCAGACGCGAAACTGGGCGCCAATAGGAACGGTGATGCTGAACCCGGATCGGGAGTATCAGGACGAGAAAAGAGCAGCATAGTTGGACGGTTGACGCGACTTTTACCACGACGGTCAGCTCCCTTTCAGGGTTCAGATACATCGTCCCGATCGGGTTCCAGTTACGCGTTTCACCCGACCACCGCTCCGGCCTTCTTTCTTGGGCAAGCCCATAGATCGCGTCCCGGCGCGCCAAGATTTCTTTGTCTTTCCCGTCGTGGCGTTGAGCCGGGGTTACGAATCGGATTCGGCTGTGACGATGCACGGTGTTGTACCAGGTCATAAAATTCCTCACCCAGATACGCGCATCATCCACGCTGGTAAATCCATCGTGCGGCCATTGAGGGCAGTACTTGAGTGTTCTGAACAGTGATTCCGAGTACGGGTTGTCGTTGCTCACCCGTGGTCGACCGCGCGATGGCGTGATGCCCAAGTCATACATTTTGGTCAGCAGCGTCACCGACTTCATCGGCGCACCGTTGTCCGAGTGCAACACCAGAGGCTGACGCCAGCATTTTTCAAGCGTGACGCTTCTCTGTAGTAACGCTGCGGCTTTTTCGCCGCTCTCGGCTTCGTAGACTTCCCAGCCCACGGCCTTGCGGCTGTAGATATCCTCGATCAAATAGATGTAGCGGCTCGCGTTTGAAAACACGCTGGCTCGCATACATCGGCATTTCCGGCTCACATTAACTGCAACCAGCCAAAGCCGCCGGCTCACATTAATTGCAAATGAGCTTGCATTCCACGGCGCGGGCTCGCATTGCATTGCGACGGGCTCACGCTATCTGCAAATGACGGATGGCGGTTTTGCCTCACAGTGGAATGCCGGCCGCGAGCATCTTGTCGCGCAACTCGCTCGCCCGTTCGGGGTCCAGCGTATTGTTGAACAGCGACTTGAATTCGTGCGCTTTGGCATGGAACAGTTCAAGGGGTTTGGGGCGCAATGGAACCGAACCAACGTAAGCCCTACCACCTCCGCTCAGAACCTTGTTCTCAGGCAGCCGCGTCAATAACGTAATTGCGCATCTCGGCCTCTTGACGGTATCGGCCTGCCCCTCAACGAAGATAGTCACGAACCTTCGAATCTTGATAACCCTTGACCAGCTCGGCGATTGCCCGGGCCTTGCCCAACCCGTCGGGCAGGCCGAGGGCGGCCGTGACCAGCGCCTTCCTCTGGTCCGTTTCGAGCGCCGCCAGCCCGGCGCCCAACCCGGCGATTGCCCGGGTCTTGCCCAACCCTCCGGGCAGGTCGAGGGCGGCCCTGACCAGCGCCTCCTGCTGCGACCGTTCGAGCGCCGCCAGCCCGGCGCCCAACCCAGCGATTGCCACGGCCTTGTACAACTCGCCGGGCAGGTCGAGGGCGGCCCTGACCAGCGCCTCCTGCTGCGTCGGGTCGAGCGCCGCCAGCCCGGCGCCCAACCCGGCGATTGCCTCAGCCTTGTACAACCCGTCGGGCAGGCCGAGAGCGGCCGTGACCAGCGCCTTCCGCTGGTCCGTGTCGAGCGCCTCCAGCCCAGCGCCCAACCCGGCGATTGCCTCGGCCTTGTCGGCGTCGGGCAGGCGGAGGGCGGCTGTGACCAGCGCCTGGCGCTGTTTAAGCCCCATCAACGCCAGCATGTGGTTATTCATCTGGTGAATTGGTATCTGGGTTATGAGGCGATCGAAGTGGGGTAGCATTTGCTTCAGAAAAAGGTAATGCGCATTGACCGACGGATATACCGCTTTGTTTAAAAATTTGCTGCTCAACTTGATGGCGCGTATCCCCACGGCCGTATCACCCGCTGAGCCACCGGCTAAGTAACTGATAATATGCTGTACCAACTCCAGGGGAAGACGCTCTAATCCGCTCTTGCCCGGTGGGGCTGATGCTTCAATGGCGCTGCGACACAATGAGATCTTGTCTCCAGGCTTGCCCCCCGGGATCAGCGCACCTGTCTCATTCCTACGATCGATACGATTCTCGGATGACGCTGGTGTCGCTGTCGTTAGAGTCGAAATGAGGGCCGGTATCGCGTCAGGCACAACCGCGGGTGGCTGCGGGCTGGTGGAAGAAATACGCGTTGGCATCGGTTATAGAGTCCTTACGGTACCGTTGACGGCCATGAACACCGAGGCCGGGGGCGTGTATCCGTGGGTTGACTCACGGCCTTGAGTCGAGAGTCTTGAGTGGTCTGAGAGCGATTCGGTTCCGCCTGACCTGTTAAAGCGGAATCGACAGACGCATGCGCTTCAGAAACTCGCTGATCTGAACGTTGCCATGGGGCAAGTCCGGCATCAGCGCCTTGAAGTCATACGATGGGTTCTGCTGCGCATAATCCAGCGCCTGAAGAATGCCGGCCAGCTCATCCGGGGTGTATTCCTGAGTCAGCCGTTCGGTTTGCGCGGGTGACAACCCAGGGAAAACCTCCGGCTGGGCGATGTCGTAAAGCATGCTCATGGGAATGCGCAAAAAATTAAGATTAACTGAGGTCTTCATCAACGAAGATTCCTGATACGTTTTGATCGGCCAATTGTTGCACAACTTGATTCAGTTGCTCGAGGGTTGGCCGATAGTGACCGCTTTTTCTGGAAATGGCAGTGATGACACCGTTTTCAATACCGATGTCCCCCGCCGCCGCGACCGGTTGGCCGGCGAAAAAGCTGGAGTGGTGAAATTTGCCTCGGGTTTGCTCATTCGAGATGTAGATCAAACCCTGTGCATCCATGACAAAAATCGCCCGGCCCTTGTTGACCTTGAACGCCGTCGATGCCTGACGGGTTTCAAAAGGCTTGCCGTCGGCATCGAAAACTTTGCCATCGCGAATGGTCACTTTGAAACGGGCGCGATCCTGCATGTTCAAGTACGTGACCGAGGTACCGAATACTTCGTCCCTTTCCTCACCGTAGAATTGCGAATTCATGGGCTGCAAATTACTGAATTTTGCCGCTTCCGACGAGCTGACACCGAACACGGTGGCAGGCGACATAAAGAGCATACGCGCCTCCATGGCGCTGTTCGGCTCACCCGCTCTCGGACGCACGGCGGATGCACCTGGCCGTAATGCCGAGGGGAGCTGCATGCGTATAGCGGAAAACTCATCTGTGCCCATCTGGGGTGGCTCAGTGGTCCGGCGTAGGTTCACCCGCTGCTGCTGGGGCGGTACGGTTTCGGCACGAAGCTTTTCTATCAGTTGTTGAACTGATATTTTGGCCGGACGAGTTGCTAATGGCTCTGCTGAAATATGGCCACCCAGAAAGCTCGTCGACTTCAAGTCAGACAGGCGCGTTGCCTGGGGCATTGGCTCTGAGACAGCTCGAGGATGGTTCGTCAGTTGTCGCGGCCCTCGCGGCGCCAGTCGGGGCGGCAATGGAAGCGCTCCATTGTCGGGCACGGATTGCGTCGGCGTCTGGCTGCCAACCACTGCGCTCGCCCTCAAGCTGGGGTGAGACGATGCCTGGAACGCCAGTTGTGTCGCAATGAGAGGGTTGCGTATGAGTTGGCGCGATCCAAGTGGCGCCTGGCGAGGCATCGATGGAGGTTGCGGCTCATGCCCAGGCGCAGCCCCCCAATGGCTCTTACGGCCGGCATCGTCTTCCATGTCCACGCTGACAAGGTCCAGGCCCTGGTGCTCGCCCGCCTTGAAGTTGAGCTGGGGCCGACATGTCACCCCCCGATCCGAAAACGCCGGAGTGCCAAAAACAGCGGCACCGCGAGAGGCCATCTGGAACATCTTGCCATTCTTGATATCGGCAACGATACGCCCGCCAATGGAAGCACTGGCTTGGCCCAACCATCGCAACGACAGGGCATTGACCTTGTGATCCGTTCCAGCAATCGCAAACTGGTGCACCGCATCGATGCCGGAGGCCACGACATTGCCCGAGAGTCCGCTGATATGTAGGCTGTCCATCAAACCACCTTCTTTCTTGACCACAGTGGGTGGTTTCAGACGCCATCAGGTTCCACTTTCTCGACCACATAACCTTATTATGGTCAGCCGCATAACCCCCAGCCCTAGGTGTAGCGGCTCGCGTTTATCCTGTTTTTCGGCTCAGATTATCTGCAAATGACGGACTGGTTTAGCTATCTCGTAGCGCATCTCGTAATGACCGACCTGAATTCGCCGCACATCACGAGGCTCGAACTCTTCCAGACGTTCGCCAATGCGTGGGTTCGCCAGCAGCGTGGTTGGTGTAGCCGTCAGTTGCTGCTTGTCGATGCGTTTGAGGTCGGACGGAGAGATGTCGAACTGCCAGCAATCGTGCTGCCGTGCGTTTCCAAGCTGAGCGCTGTCACTGACAATATGAACTTGATCCGGGCATGGCCGGCGACCATGCAATTCTGTTGTGGGGCCTGTTCGACAATGAGTTGTACGCCGAATATGAGGGCGAGCGCTTCGGCCCCTACTATCCGGTAAACGGCCTATTCCGCTGCGCCGCTACCCGAAAGCCGTCGTTCAGCTGTGCATCGTGCACATGGTGCGCGACAGCTTGAACTTCGTGTCGTGGAAGCGGCAGAAGGAAGTCGCGGCTGATCTCAAGCTGATTTACACCTCGACCACCGCCGAGCTGGCTGAGCAACGGCTCTGCGAATTTGAAGCCAAATGGGACGCCGAGTACCGATCGATCAGCCTGTCGTGGCGTCGAAACTGGGCACGGGTGATCCCGTTTTTTGATTATCCAGCCGAGATCCGCAAGGTGATTTACACCACCAATGCCATCGAATCGATCAACATGATCCTGCGCAAAGTGATCAAAACCCGTGCGTCATTTCCGACTGACGAGGCGGTGATGAAGCTTTTTTACCTAGCGCTGAACAACATCAGCAAGAAGTGGACAATGCCGATCCGGGACTGGAAAGCGGCCTTGAATCGCTTCAGTATCCAGTTCGAAGATCGCCTGTTGTCGGTTTTACAGAAATCCCGTTTACACAAAATCTGAGACACCCTCCACGGACCAATTTGCAGCCGTAGGCTGCCCTCTTGAGGGCGATCGCGGCAGCGACGGCAGCGGCTGGCTGATCTTTCATGTCGAGGAAGGCGACTGGAGGCAACTCGAATGAGCGCGCGCGACGGGCATGACAAACACGACCCGTTGGCGGCGCTGAACCTGCCGTACGCGGTGCAGGTGCAGGCGCTGAAACGGCTGGGCGCCATCGCCCAGGCCAGCACCGCGGCCGAGCTATTCCGCGCGGCGGATCTGGCCGAGGGCTTCGGCCTGGGCCTCGAAACCGTGAAGGCGCTGAAATCGGGGAGTCAGGAAGGGCTGTACCTGGCGTTTGAGCATGCGGCGTAGTTGTAGCGACCTGCATTCATAAACACGCCGACCTGCAATCATCGCGTTTTTCGACCGGAATTAATTGCGTCTATCCGGCCCGCAAACCGGGATTAATTGCGAATGAACCTGGGCGGTTGCAGGAGCTGAGTGCAACACGGTTATTGGATTGAAGTGGGCGCATCGTGCCGCATAGCCATGGCCTTTTGCATCACCTCACTCATCATTTCGATCGGACATTTGAAATCGAAGCGTTTACGGGGGCGCATATTCAGTTGCAAGGCAATGGCATCCAGTTCTTCCTGGCTGTGTCCCGACAAGTCCGTGCCCTTGGGCAGGTACTGGCGGATCAGGCCATTGATGTTTTCGTTACTGCCGCGCTGCCAGGGGCTGTGCGGGTCGCAGAAGTAAATCGCGATGCCGGTTTTCTGGGTGATCTCGGCGTGTCGCGCCATCTCCCGGCCCTGGTCGTAGGTCATGCTCTTGCGCATTGCCAGCGGCATGCCATTGAGCGCTGCACTGAAGCCCTCCATCGCCGAGGTTGCCGTCGCATCATTCATCTTCACCAGCATCAGGTAGCCACTGGTGCGCTCCACCAACGTGCCTACGGACGAGGCGTTGGCCTTACCCTTGATCAGGTCGCCTTCCCAATGCCCCGGCATCAGACGGTCGTCAATCTCCGGCGGACGCACATGGATGCTGACCATCTCGGGAATCTGGCCGCGCCGATCCACGCCACCAGAGCGCGGCCTGCGTGTTGTCTTGCTTTGGCGCAGACAGATGATCAGCTCCTTACGCAGCTCTTGTTCCGGTTTAAGATTGGGTAGCAGGAGGATGTAGACGATGTCTTGGGCAGATGCAGCGGCGCCGATCGTCGCAGAAGTGATTCGTAGCGTTGGCCGCAGCGACATGAAGGCGTTGCGTAAGGCTTTGACCGAGGCCTACCCATGGGGCGAACGTGAAAACACTCCGTACAAAGCTTGGCTGGCAGAGATTCGCCGCCAATTGGGCCATCCGCTGAACGCACCTAAGACAGATCCTGCGGACAAGCAAACAGACATGTTTTACCAGCGCTAACCAAAGAAGCCATGAACAAGCCCGCCCCAAAACATCTCGACGCACTGGGCGGGCTGTACGCGGCGGCTATCGTCTATCTCGTCCTCGTCAACTGCGGGTGCTGCCCTGGCGCCCTGGAGGGGCCGTTGTACGCCATGATGAGTGCCCCGGTCTGCTAATTACTCTGGCTGTTGTTACTCAACTACTGAGTGACGCCGGTATGACCCGTCGGCCTCGCTTTCTAGCGACGGTTCGGCTGCTAAGCCGTCCCAGATCACGACTTAGCCTCTTCAAATGCGCCCTGTGCTCGCCTGATGGCACGACCTCCAGTTTGGCAATGCCGGCGATGTACTTTTGAAAAAGCCTGTCAATTAAGACCCCGAAATCACGACGCATTGTTGCTTCGTGGTAACGGACATAAAACTCATGATCGTGATGATGCTCACCAAGTGTCCCATCGTGATGTGCGTACATGTATAGGAAATTCAATAATTCCTAACCAGGGTCATGAGCTGAAAAGGCATCATCGAAACTTTTCCAACGTGGCGTCGATGTCAGGGAAAAATGTTTTTTCACCCATCGCCCGCGTCGAAAAAGGGGCCGAAAGCGACTTTTCTCTACCTTTTCCAGATTTCGGACGCACCTTTCCCGCATCAAGCCCGCACATACCTCATCCGCGCGATCGCGTGGGCATGGGTAACCAGCCCCTTCACTGTCAGCCCACTGATCGCCGCCGTGTACACCATCCGCGCGCCGCACAGCACGCAGCTGAACGGATCGACATTTAAAAACGCTTTCGCCATCTGTGCGAAATACAGCTTTGGCGTCGGCCCCGGCTTTGCCATCTTCAGGGCTTCGTATACCTGCGGCAGGTATTTCCCACACACCCGGTTGGCCAGAAAGCCGAAATAGCGGATCATCCGGAAATGCTTTTCCGGGATGTGCTGCACCCGGCGCCGCATGTGGCTCAGCGACTCCTGCTGATAGGTCTGCGTGCGGTGATCCAGGTAGGTGAAGCTCAGCGTCGCGCCCGATGTGTAATGCGCCAGGCGACTGCCCGAGATCGGAGGCTTCTTCAGGTAACGGCCCAGGTAAATTCACCGTCTTTCGCCCGTTTTCCGTCTTCTTCGACCGGTAGATATGCCAGTGTTGGCCGCCCGCAGTGAGCACCAGGCGGCGCCAGTCGCTTTCGCAGGTGATGTGCGCTAATTCCGGCGGCAACACGAGCTGGCCCCATTGCTCCAAGAGGTAGTTGCGCACATTCCACATCCAGCGCCGGCGCATCGCCTTTTCATGAAACGCCAGGTTTTTCCAGACGCCCTGCTCATCCAGGCCACCGGCGGTCGCCGAGAGGTGCACATGGGGACTCCAGTTGAGCCGCCGACCGTAGGTGTGAGCGCGCCAAACAGCCCGATGCGCAAACCTCGCCGCCTGGCGGCGTACAACAGGTTGTCCGCCGCCAGGCGGCACAGCGCATCGAGCAGAGCACGGTTGTGAAAGAACACGGCCACAGCGTGTCGGGCAGCGTAAACACCAGGTGGTACCAGGCGCAGTCGGGCAAGCGGTTGTGTTGGACGGCGATCCACTGATCGGTGGCTTTTTTGCCGCACGAAGGACAGGCCCGGCAGTGGCGGGTGTTGCACCGGTATTTGACGTGCGGGCAGTGCCCATTGCCGCAGGTGCAGTGCTTCACGCCCAGGATCGAGGTGCCGCTGGCCAGCATTTTGCTCACCGATTCCGCTTCGATGGCGTAGACCGCTGCCCTCCAGCAACCCTGCCCAGCCGCCGTTGGCCGTGAACAGGTTTTTCAAAGGGCGGGGTTTGAAGCCAGCGGACCGGCTGGAACGGGCTATGGAGTGGTGTCGAGCGGTTAGGACAGTGCCCCTCACGTCAGCGGGCCATCCAGACTATTGCGGTCCACGCGCGGCCTGCAACCGGGCCGTGATGCGCGCGTTACCTGCCCCCAATCCGGCGGCGCGCAGGGCGCTGGCGACGGCACTTTGAGTTCTCAACGACCCGTCGTCGTTGTGCAGGTGCGCGTTGATCTGCTCATCCGTGGCGCCGGGCAGGTGTCGTCCCCCCCCGGCGGCCTGCACCTGGGCCGCGATGCGCGTGCTACTTGCCCCCAATCCGACGGCGTGCAGGGCGCTGAGGACGTCAGTTTGAGTTCTCAACGACCCGTCGTCGTTGTGCAGGTGCGCGTCGATCTGAGCATCCGTGGTGCCGCGCAGACGCCGTGTCCCCCCGGCGGCCTGCAGCTGGGCCGTGATGCGCGATGTATCTGCCCCCAATCCGGCGGCGCGCAGGGCGCTGGCGACGTCCTTGTGAGTTCTCAACGACCCGTCGTCGTTGCGCAGGTGCGCGTTGATCTGCTCACCCGTGGTGCCTCGCAGACGCCGTCCCCCCCCGGCGGCCTGCAGCCGGGCCCCGATGCGCTTGGCACCTGCCCCCAATCCGGCGGCGCGCAGGGCGCTGATGACGTCCTTGTGAGTTCTCAACGACCCGTCGTCGTTGTGCAGGTGCGCGGTGATCTGATTATCCGTGGCGCCTCGCCGTTTTGGCGGCTGGCCTTCGGACGCTGCCCCCGACCGAGAGGACAGGGAGGGCGCCTGGTAGGGTGCGCTGCTTACCGCATGAGCGGGCCGGTTCCGGCTAGGCCCGGGAACGCCTGTTGAGGTGCCGGCCGAGCCGTCGTGGGAAAAGACCATGGACTGGGTACTGACCGAAGCGCCCGACGGCAGCGGTGCACCGGAAAAGTTCTGAGTACTGCTTTTTGTAATCAGGGCCTGGGTCAACTGACCCCGTGAGGATTGCGCGGCCAGTTGGCTGGGAGATGGCTGTTGCCCGCTGGCAGAGGACGCTTCCGCGTGTGCCGAGGCAGGCGGAGGGCCGGGCAGGTTTACGGATATAGCTCCCGAAAGGTCACGCAAATTAGCGCTAACGATGTCGTATTGGGATTGATCGTTTAATCGCGTGTTGATGGTTAACTCGGCTCTGGTTAAATTGGCAATGCTCATAGGATTGCCACCCACTGGTGGTCTGACCGACGCCTGATAGGTAGCCTCCATACCGCTGGTAGATTGAAGCCGAAAAGAGTCGTCCTGTAGAGCGTTGCGTACCAGCGATGCAACACGTTGATGATCGAGGTTGGGCTGGGTTACAACCTGATCTAAAGCCAGGCCCGCATTGAGGCTCAATCGGGAAAGAGAAATTCTACCGGGATGGACAGGCTGAGCCTGAGAGCCCGACGCTTCTGGGGGGTGAGCGGAATTGACTGATGCGGTGTAGTGCTGGAAGGGCTACCTGATCGGAGGGATCCATGGTGGTCTGGGCCTGTTCTGAGTGATTGAATCGGCGCACGAAACGACCTGGATCCGAGTAGGTGGTCACAAGGGCTTAGGGGTTCCGAAGGCGGGCGGGGGAACACGCGGGCCAGGCAACATGGCTGTGAAGTGGGACGGACCCATTTGCAGCCGTAGGCGCCTCTTGGGCGCTTTGCCGCGCGCCTCCATCTTCAACGCTTCGTAAACCCGTGGTAACTGCTGACCACACACCCGATTAGCCAAGAAAACCAAAATAGCGGATATCCGAAAGTGCTTTTCCGGGATGTGCTGCACCACCCGGCGCAGCATGTCGTCTGGCTCAGCGACTCTCCTGGTAGGTCTGCGTGCGGTGATCCAGGTAGGTGAAGCTCAACGTCGCACTGGAGGTGTAATGCGCCAGGCGGCTGCCCGAGATCGGCGGTTTTTCAGGTAACGGCCCAGGTAAATTCACCGTCTTTCGCCCGTTTGCCGTCCTCTTCGACATAGACGTGCCAATGTGCCGCCGGCGTTGAGTATCAAGTGTCGCCAGTCGCTTTCGCAGGTGATGTGCGCTAATTCCGGCGGCAACACGAGCTGGCCCCATTGCTCCAAGAGGTAGTTGCGCACATTCCACATCCAGCGCCGGCGCATCGCCTTTTCATGAAACGCCAGGTTTTTCCAGACGCCCTGCTCATCCAGGCCACCGGCGGTCGCCGAGAGGTGCACATGGGGACTCCAGTTGAGCCGCCGACCGTAGGTGTGGAGCGCGCCAAACAGCCCAATGCGCAAACCTCGCCGCCTGGCGGCATACAACAGGTTGTCCGCCGCCAGGCGGCACAGCGCATCGAGCAGAGCACGGTTGTGAAAGAACACCGGCCACAGCGTGTCGGGCAGCGTAAACACCAGGTGGTACCAGGCGCAGTCGGGCAAGCGGTTGTGTTGGACGGCCATCCACTGATCGGTGGCTTTTTTGCCGCACGAAGGACAGGCCCGGCAGTGGCAGGTGTTGCACCGGTATTTGACGTGCGGGCAGTGCCCACTGCCGCAGGTGCAGTGCTTTACGCCCAGGATCGAGGTGCCGCTGGCCAGCATTTTGCTCACCGATTCCGCTTCGATGGCGTAGACCGCTGCCCTCCAGCAACCCTGCCCAGCCGCCGTTGGCCGTGAACAGGTTTTTCAAAGGGCGGGGTTTGAAGCCAGCGGACCGGCTGGAACGGGCTATGGAGTGGCGTCGAGCGGTTAGGACAGTGCCCCTCACGTCAGCGGGCCATCCAGACTATTGCGGTCCACGCGCGGCCTGCAGCAGGGCATCGATGCGCGCGCTACTTGCCCCCAATCCGACGGCGTGCAGGGCGCTGGCGACGTCGCTGCGAGTTCTTAACGATCCGTCGTCGTTATGCAGGTGCGCGTTGATCTGCTCATCCGTGGCGCCGCGCAGGTGCCGTGCCCCCCCGGCGGCCTGCAGCTGGGCCGTGATGCGCGATGTATCTGCCCCCAATCCGGCGGCCTGCAGGGCGCTGGCGACGGCCCTTTGAGTTCTCAACGACCCGTCGTCGTTGTGCAGGTGCGCGTCGATCTGAGCATCCGTGGCGCCTCGCAGACGCCGTGCCCCCCCGGCGGCCTGCAGCTGGGCCCGATGCGCTTGGAACCTGCCCCCAATCCGCGGCGTGCAGGGGCGATGACGTCGCCTGAGTTCTCAACGACCCGTCGTCGTTGTGCAGGTGCGCGGAGATCTGATTATCCGTGGCGCCTCGCCGTTTTGGCGGCTGGCCTTCGGACGCTGCCCCCGACCGAGAGGACAGGGAGGGCGCCTGGTAGGGTGCGCTGCTTACCGCATGAGCGGGCCGGTTCCGGCTAGGCCCGGGAACGCCTGTTGAGGTGCCGGCCGAGCCGTCGTGGGAAAAGACCATGGACTGGGTACTGACCGAAGCGCCCGACGGCAGCGGTGCACCGGAAAAGTTCTGAGTACTGCTTTTTGTAATCAGGGCCTGGGTCAACTGACCCCGTGAGGATTGCGCGGCCAGTTGGCTGGGAGATGGCTGTTGCCCGCTGGCAGAGGACGCTTCCGCGTGTGCCGAGGCAGGCGGAGGGCCGGGCAGGTTTACGGATATAGCTCCCGAAAGGTCACGCAAATTAGCGCTAACGATGTCGTATTGGGATTGATCGTTTAATCGCGTGTTGATGGTTAACTCGGCCCTGGTTAAATTGGCAATGCTCATAGGATTGCCACCCACTGGTGGGCTGACCGACGCCTGATAGGTAGCCTCCATACCGCTGGTAGATTGAAGCCGAAAAGAGTCGTCCTGTAGAGCGTTGCGTACCAGCGATGCAACACGTTGATGATCGAGGTTGGGCTGGGTTACAACCTGATCTAAAGCCAGGCCCGCATTGAGGCTCAATCGGGAAAGAGAAATTCTACCGGGATGGACAGGCTGAGCCTGAGAGCCCGACGCTTCTGGGGGTGAGCGGAATTGACTGATGCGGTGTAGTGCTGGGAAGGGCTACCTGATCGGAGGGGATCCATGGTGGTCTGGGCCTGTTCTGAGTGATTGAATCGGCCGCACGAAACGACCTGGATCCGAGTAGGTGGTCACAAGGGCTTAGGGGGTTCCGAAGGCGGGCGGGGGAACACGCGGGCCAGGCAACATGGCTGTGAAGTGGGCACGGACCCATTTGCAGCCGTAGGCTGCCCTCTTGGGCGCTTTGCCGCGCGCCTCCATCTTCAACGCTTCGTAAACCCGTGGTAACTGCTGACCACACACCCGATTAGCCAGAAAACCAAAATACCGAATCATCCGAAAGTGCTTTTCCGGGATGTGCTGCACCACCCGGCGCAGCATGTCCGTCTGGCTCAGCGACTCCTCCTGGTAGGTCTGCGTGCGGTGATCCAGGTAGGTGAAGCTCAACGTCGCACTGGAGGTGTAATGCGCCAGGCGGCTGCCCGAGATCGGCGGTTTTTTCAGGTAACGGCCCAGGTAAATTCACCGTCTTTCGCCCGTTTGCCGTCCTCTTCGACACATAGACGTGCCAATGCTGGCCGCCGGCGTTGAGTATCAAGTGTCGCCAGTCGCTTTCGCAGGTGATGTGCGCTAATTCCGGCGGCAACACGAGCTGGCCCCATTGCTCCAAGAGGTAGTTGCGCACATTCCACATCCAGCGCCGGCGCATCGCCTTTTCATGAAACGCCAGGTTTTTCCAGACGCCCTGCTCATCCAGGCCACCGGCGGTCGCCGAGAGGTGCACATGGGGACTCCAGTTGAGCCGCCGACCGTAGGTGTGGAGCGCGCCAAACAGCCCAATGCGCAAACCTCGCCGCCTGGCGGCATACAACAGGTTGTCCGCCGCCAGGCGGCACAGCGCATCGAGCAGAGCACGGTGTGTTGAAAGAAAGAACACCGGCCACAGCGTGTCGGGCAGCGTAAACACCAGGTGGTACCAGGCGCAGTCGGGCAAGCGGTTGTGTTGGACGGCCATCCACTGATCGGTGGCTTTTTTGCCGCACGAAGGACAGGCCCGGCAGTGGCAGGTGTTGCACCGGTATTTGACGTGCGGGCAGTGCCCACTGCCGCAGGTGCAGTGCTTTACGCCCAGGATCGAGGTGCCGCTGGCCAGCATTTTGCTCACCGATTCCGCTTCGATGGCGTAGACCGCTGCCCTCCAGCAACCCTGCCCAGCCGCCGTTGGCCGTGAACAGGTTTTTCAAAGGGCGGGGTTTGAAGCCAGCGGACCGGCTGGAACGGGCTATGGAGTGGCGTCGAGCGGTTAGGACAGTGCCCCTCACGTCAGCGGGCCATCCAGACTATTGCGGTCCACGCGCGGCCTGCAGCTGGGCCGCGATGCGCTTGGCACCTGCCCCCAATCCGACGGCGTGCAGGGCGCTGGCGACGTCGCTGCGAGTTCTTAACGATCCGTCGTCGTTATGCAGGTGCGCGTTGATCTGCTCATCCGTGGCGCCGCGCAGGTGCCGTGCCCCCCCGGCGGCCTGCAGCTGGGCCGTGATGCGCGATGTATCTGCCCCCAATCCGGCGGCCTGCAGGGCGCTGGCGACGGCCCTTTGAGTTCTCAACGACCCGTCGTCGTTGTGCAGGTGCGCGTCGATCTGAGCATCCGTGGCGCCTCGCAGACGCCGTGCCCCCCCGGCGGCCTGCAGCTGGGCCCCGATGCGCTTGGAACCTGCCCCCAATCCGACGGCGTGCAGGGTGCTGATGACGTCGCTCCGAGTTCTCAACGACCCGTCGTCGTTGTGCAGGTGCGCGGAGATCTGATTATCCGTGGCGCCTCGCCGTTTTGGCGGCTGGCCTTCGGACGCTGCCCCCGACCGAGAGGACAGGGAGGGCGCCTGGTAGGGTGCGCTGCTTACCGCATGAGCGGGCCGGTTCCGGCTAGGCCCGGGAACGCCTGTTGAGGTGCCGGCCGAGCCGTCGTGGGAAAAGACCATGGACTGGGTACTGACCGAAGCGCCCGACGGCAGCGGTGCACCGGAAAAGTTCTGAGTACTGCTTTTTGTAATCAGGGCCTGGGTCAACTGACCCCGTGAGGATTGCGCGGCCAGTTGGCTGGGAGATGGCTGTTGCCCGCTGGCAGAGGACGCTTCCGCGTGTGCCGAGGCAGGCGGAGGGCCGGGCAGGTTTACGGATATAGCTCCCGAAAGGTCACGCAAATTAGCGCTAACGATGTCGTATTGGGATTGATCGTTTAATCGCGTGTTGATGGTTAACTCGGCCCTGGTTAAATTGGCAATGCTCATAGGATTGCCACCCACTGGTGGGCTGACCGACGCCTGATAGGTAGCCTCCATACCGCTGGTAGATTGAAGCCGAAAAGAGTCGTCCTGTAGAGCGTTGCGTACCAGCGATGCAACACGTTGATGATCGAGGTTGGGCTGGGTTACAACCTGATCTAAAGCCAGGCCCGCATTGAGGCTCAATCGGGAAAGAGAAATTCTACCGGGATGGACAGGCTGAGCCTGAGAGCCCGACGCTTCTGGGGGTGAGCGGAATTGACTGATGCGGTGTAGTGCTGGGAAGGGCTACCTGATCGGAGGGGATCCATGGTGGTCTGGGCCTGTTCTGAGTGATTGAATCGGCCGCACGAAACGACCTGGATCCGAGTAGGTGGTCACAAGGGCTTAGGGGGTTCCGAAGGCGGGCGGGGGAACACGCGGGCCAGGCAACATGGCTGTGAAGTGGGCACGGACCCATTTGCAGCCGTAGGCTGCCCTCTTGGGCGCTTTGCCGCGCGCCTCCATCTTCAACGCTTCGTAAACCCGTGGTAACTGCTGACCACACACCCGATTAGCCAGAAAACCAAAATACCGAATCATCCGAAAGTGCTTTTCCGGGATGTGCTGCACCACCCGGCGCAGCATGTCCGTCTGGCTCAGCGACTCCTCCTGGTAGGTCTGCGTGCGGTGATCCAGGTAGGTGAAGCTCAACGTCGCACTGGAGGTGTAATGCGCCAGGCGGCTGCCCGAGATCGGCGGTTTTTTCAGGTAACGGCCCAGGTAAATTCACCGTCTTTCGCCCGTTTGCCGTCCTCTTCGACACATAGACGTGCCAATGCTGGCCGCCGGCGTTGAGTATCAAGTGTCGCCAGTCGCTTTCGCAGGTGATGTGCGCTAATTCCGGCGGCAACACGAGCTGGCCCCATTGCTCCAAGAGGTAGTTGCGCACATTCCACATCCAGCGCCGGCGCATCGCCTTTTCATGAAACGCCAGGTTTTTCCAGACGTCCTGCTCATCCAGGCCACCGGCGGTCGCCGAGAGGTGCACATGGGGACTCCAGTTGAGCCGCCGACCGTAGGTGTGGAGCGCGCCAAACAGCCCGATGCGCAAACCTCGCCGCCTGGCGGCGTACAACAGGTTGTCCGCCGCCAGGCGGCACAGCGCATCGAGCAGAGCACGGTTGTGAAAGAACACGGCCACAGCGTGTCGGGCAGCGTAAACACCAGGTGGTACCAGGCGCAGTCGGGCAAGCGGTTGTGTTGGACGGCATCCACTGATCGGTGGCTTTTTGCCGCACGACGGACAGGCCCGGCAGTGGCGGGTGTTGCACCGGTATTTGACGTGCGGGCAGTGCCCATTGCCGCAGGTGCAGTGCTTTACGCCCAGGATCGAGTGCCGCTGGCCAGCATTTTGCTCACCGATTCCACTTCGATGGCGTAGACCGCCGCCTCCAGCAACCCTGCCCAGCCGCCGTTGGCCGTGAACAGGTTTTTCAAAGGCGGGGTTTGAAGCCAGCGGACCGGCTGGAACGGGCTATGGAGTGGCGTCGAGCGGTTAGGACAGTGCCCCTCACGTCAGCGGGCCATCCAGACTATTGCGGTCCACGCGCGGCCTGCAGCTGGGCCGCGATGCGCTTGGCACCTGCCCCCAATCCGACGGCGTGCAGGGCGCTGGCGACGTCGCTGCGAGTTCTTAACGATCCGTCGTCGTTATGCAGGTGCGCGTTGATTTGCTCATCCGTAGCACCGGGCCGTGTTGTCGGCTTACTTGCGTCGGTGCCATCAATAGCGAACTGGCCCTTGCGGATCATGTGAATCAGTTCGATTCCGGCGAGCACGCAGTTGGCGCACCGGAACGATTTGAAGTTGAGCATCGGCCTGGTCACCCGCTTGATGGCGCGATGGTCCTGCTCGACGATGTTGTTGAGGTATTTAACCTGGCGCACCAGAATGAGCACGTTGCGAGCGGTGTTGATCGCATCGATTGCGGCCTTTTTAGCGCCGCTCTTGTCCATCGCGACCTTATCCGGCTCGCCGTTCGCTTTAATGGCCTTGTCGAAGAAGCGCCTGACCTACGACCAGGGCCGGGAGATGGCGCGACACGCCGAGATCATCCAGAAAACCGGCATCGCGATTTACTTCTGCGACCCGCACAGCCCCTGGCAGCGCGGCAGTAACGAAAACATCAATGGCCTGATCCGCCAGTACCTGCCCAAGGGCACGGACTTGTCGGGACACAGCCAGGAAGAACTGGATGCCATTGCCTTGCAACTGAATATGCGCCCCCGTAAACGCTTCGATTTCAAATGTCCGATCGAAATGATGAGTGAGGTGATGCAAAAGGCCATGGCTATGCGGCACGATGCGCCCACTTCAATCCAATAACCGTGTTGCACTCAACTCCTGCAACCGCCCAAAGCTCATCGCATGTCGAAGTGCGACGACAGCTCAGGTCAGGTCGGTAAAAAAAGAGGCGGCCATGACTACCCATAGCGATGCATTCTTTGCCAGGAAGCTGATGGCAACGCTGAAGGGACACCACCCAGCCTTCCCGGTGGAAACGGTGAAAGGTAAACGAATCGGCGCGGGGTCACAGCGCGTTATCCATATCACTTTCAACGGGGGTAAGTTCGCCCAGTTCCCGTTCCCTGTGAAGGGAACCCATACGGCTGCTGTAAGCGATGCTTTGTACATGTCAGCGTGCAGCATGTTGGAGCTCACATCACCTCTTCGAATAAACGGTCGAAGTTGGTCGTGATCAACCGCATGCGCCCATCGCGAGTCCTGCCCAGGTTTAACAGGGCTTGGTGAGTGGCGGTGGCGCCTGCGCTGCTGACCCGCCTCCCCAAAGAGAGCGTCGCCGACAAAGAGCTTTCGGCACTCCTGGCAGGTAACCAACTCGTTCCCATTGTGCACAACACCACGTATGAAGCTCTCCGCAATGTCAGCCCCTTGCTCGCCTCCCGAAGCGGCTTGGACACTGCCGAAGATTCAATGGCGGTGGTGGCAGCAAAAGTCGCCGAGCTGGTCGCGCTCTAGCTCTATTGCCCACACAGGTTCGCCATTCAGATGCGGCTGTTCGGAAAATGGTCGACGATTGGTGGAGCTGACTTAGCATGGCCACTACCCCTAAGAGCGAAGCGATTCGTATATCTCGAGTTTTGGAGCAGGTGTTAGGGGGTGACCGTTTTCCGGTCGATGTGAGAGCATTAGCGCTCGAGTGGTCGTCGCAGACCTGTCCTGATCAGCCAATTCTGGCTATCAAAACAGTTCCGCTACCCTCGTTCGAGGGGATGCTAGCCAAGAGTCCGAAGGGCAATGGATGGATGATCGGCGTTAACGAGGACGTTGAGTCGGAAGGCCGGATTCGCTTCACCATTGCCCACGAGTTTGGGCACTACATGCTCCATCGCGAACGCCAATCTCGCTTCAATTGCTCAAATCAAGACATGCACTCCTGGGATCCCCATGGACGTGATATTGAGGTTGAAGCCGATACCTTCGCATCGTATTTGCTGATGCCGCTCAACGATTTCCGGGCACAGGTAGATGGGCATCCGTTCTCGATGGACTTGCTTCGCCACTGTGCAGATCGATACGGTGTTTCAGTCACCGCAGCCGCCTTAAAATGGCGTGAGGTAGCACCGGGTAGAGTTATCGTCCTATCAGCCAAAGACGGCTTCCTTGACTGGTCCTGCTCAAACGAGCGGGCATTCCGATCTGGTGCTTACTTCGCCACTCGGAACGAAACCATTGAACCTCCCGCTCAGTCAGTACTGAACAATGCGGTGCGATCAGCGACTGGAACGTCCTGTATCATTCCTGCGAACGCCTGGCTTTCGCGAGAATCAGCAGAGCTTGAAATTGAAGAACATGCCTTTGTAATCGAGGGTAGTGGATTCAATTACACGCTAGGAGTTTTGATCCTACCTGACATCGAAAGACATCTTATGGACGAAGATGAGCTGCTATCGCCGTTAACTGGAATCCCCTCGTTTCGATAAAGGTATAGGCTTCGCCGGCTATAAGCGAATGACCGCTTCTGGCCGGTTTCAGTCGGTCGCAACAAGCTGAAATTGCCCAGAAGCAGCCCCTACCATCCGACTATTGTCGGGCCAAACCGAACACTAGTGTTTTGAGCTCAAGCACGTCCCGTTAGGGCCGTAGCGCCTGCACCGAATTGTTCGGCTTTACCATACGAAGCGTACTGAAACCTTTAGTACACGTGAACGTCGTAGCCTAGCGCCCTTAACCCCTTACTGGTTCTGCCATTACGTGGCGGGCACAACTCGGGGCGAGCCCATCCTGCAAGTTCTGCGATTTGATTGTTTCCAAAATGAGGGAATCTTCTTGCTGAGCTATGCACCACCTCAAACAGTCTTGCCGGAATGTCATTTGGAGAACCGCCATCAAGCACAAAGGCTAAGAGGTCTAAGACTGTTTCACCCCTTTCATTTTGCTGGCTAAACAGCAGCTCGGCGAATGCCTTGACACGCTGCGCCTCAGTAACGTCCTGCACGCCCCTCAAACCTAACTCCTCAAGCCTCATACGACGCACATGGTCTACGGTCGAGTGGTTGGCATGCAGAACCTCAAAGAACTCCTCTAGAGAAAGAGACCTTACCTTGTTCTTTTTTAGATGACGACGTATGACAGGGGCTCGGACGTGGCAGTTCACGTCTTCACTGGACGGAGGCGCGTCCAGTTCAGACCACCACTTTAGCGCAGCTAGCATGCTTGCGGCTGGATCTTTCCTATTTTTCTGATAGTGCTCATCAAATGGATGACGAACTCCATCAACCACTTTGTTGTAGTAAAAGGCGTGCAAAAACTGGTCTGCTTGCCAAGCCGCAGGCACATCTTGACTGAGCCACCTTGGACGGTAGTCCGGGGCTCTATCAGCAATATCTCTCAAAACGGAGAGGCCGTTGCGCCATTCCTTAATGAAAGATTCCTTGCGAATATCAAGCGCTTTATCGGAGCTCGTAAAGGCGGGGCCCTCCCACTTCTTAATGCTCCTCAAACGCTCCGCCCCGTGCTCAATTTTTTGCAGGTCTTTTTCTCTGAACCTAAGAATTCTCTCCTGTTCCTGGATTATTTCTTCCGTCAACTGCTGTGCTGCATCGCAAGAAATCAAGGATTCAAAGAACCCCTCTATCTCAGCTATACCTCCATTGGCCTCTAGATCCTGCTCCGGGATAAATACGCCAAATTCAATATTAGTAACCCAAGCACGCTCGGTGAGGTTTGCGGAGCCAATATATACGCCATAGTTCTTCCACCAAATTACCTTTGCGTGAAGAACATCCGGAATAAGGATGCAGAAGATGTTTTTTCCGCTGTTTCGAAGCAAGAGTCTAAGGAGACGAGGATCTACCGGAACTGTATGGTCATATCGCATCCATATGTCGAGCCTACGCCCGTGCTCCACACAATTTTCCACGAGAGTAGTTCCATCACTCCCGTAAGCAATGGCTGCGCGAACCCAATCAACTTGAACACTTTCGTCGGGAAGCACATTTCTGAGAAAGTTTCCATTCAGTTTGTTTGCGTAGAACTTCATTTTTTCTTCCATGGCAAGATGCTGCTGTGTGCCGAGTGCTCAAGCTAAAAGAGCCGACAGACCAGCCCCGAGGGTACGAAGTCGTCGGCAGTGTGTCTATGTTCGGTAGAGGTTTAGCGTCTCCGTCCTGAATGACCGCTTCTGGCCGATTCTGTTGAAAAAGTCGACTTCTGTTTCTACGGCAGAAAAGTACGCGTTCGAGATTGAAATTCGTGCGTTGCGCAGAAGGTTCAAGGCTCAGATTTGACGTAGCGGTGTGCAAAAATGGCATTTTCACCGTTCGATAAATGGGTAGCTCGGCCGGGTCGACTTTTTCAACACAATCGGCCGATAGCTGCCTGTGAGGTGAACCGATCTGGTCCCCGAATTCACCTCAACATGACTGTCGACTGGCCTTTTGTGTGCGATCGGTTAACCGATGTCCAATTTCTTCAATCGCGCCATGCCTTGTTTGATATGGCCGGCGTTTTCACCCATGGTCCACAGTGCTCCACGGACATTTCCGCCCACTTCCTGCGCCCCTTGCTCCTCAACCAGGAGGGTCAGCTCCATAATGGCTGCCTGCAGAGCCTGCTGGTTTTCGTACAGCCTTTCCAGTACATCCGATAGTGAATAATCACTCGGCATGACCTCGACTCCTTTCAAGAAAAAACACAAGCATAGTACCGGCTGTGCCAATGTGAGGTAGTAATTACAGCTTGCTTAGAAATTGCTACCAAGCGAAGAATTTGCAGCGGTCTAGCCAGTCTGGCTGGGGCGTTGGAGGACTGTTAGACCCAATCCATCATGGTGGCTAGCACTGGGAGGCCAGTGGTGCATGGGGCAAAAATGGGGCAAACCGTACGCCAAACCATGCCATTCAACCCTTTACCTGGACTGTTTGTTTCCCCGGAGAAACCCCGGCCAGAAACGACAAAAATCTACATCGTTCCCTTGGCGACCGGGCCGCACACGGTCCTTCGCAGACATTGATACCATTTATGAATGGCTGGCGCGAGGAAGTCCCGAGTGAGCGCATTGTTATGTTTTTACTCAAGGTAACCACTTAACTGACTTGCGAGTTTTTTAAGCGATTTGGATTCTTTATAAAAACTTACTCTCAAGCCATCTTTAGTCGCCGAAATTTCTTTAATACGCCTTGATACAGTTTCTGGGAGTGCCTTTAAGTCAGTGGCATAAAATGATTTGCCTTTCCTTATTAGGAGGCCATCTTTAATTAGTTTGTCGAAATCGATCGCCTCAGCAAAGGCTTGTGCTGACTTAGCGATTTCTCTTGCCATTTCTTTATTGTCCATATGTGGCCTTCGATAAATATAACGTTAGACTTAGGCCCCGGCTAAACCCGGTTCCAGAGAGTGATTTAACCTTGGTTAAGCACTGTCAATGTAACACTCCACAAGCTTCCAGCGATTTTTCGGATTGAGTTTTCAAGGCGATAATAGTTGCTTGTAGTTTGCTGTGGTCTGGATTCGGTTGTTCGAACTCATACAGTTCCTTGCCTGCAATAGTTGCACGCAGCGCATTCAAGACCCCTGCGCATTCTGCGTCCGCCTGGCGCTCAATGGTCTCTTTCTGGCGCTCAATGATTTGAAGAAATATGTTCGCAGCAAGAAGAGAGAACGCGAAAGCCATGAATACTATTGTGTATCGGAGGATTGCTTGCCGGGGTGTCGTTCTTCGTTGTTCGGTCTGGATCATCCTGAATGCCAGTATTAGCATGACGCCGGAAAGGCCAGGGGCCCCATACTGGAGTGCTGTCAGCAAATTCATCAGGATTCCCCTTAGTGTTGCTTATTAGTACGCAGCAAGAAGTGAGCATGGATGACGGCAAGCCCACACTACTGTGAGGATTCAGCGTAGCAGGTCAACGCCATCTATTTGCCTCTAGTTTGTCCGCTCTTGGCCGTTTTTTGCCGGTCTTCACTGTGGGAATACTGGTGAGTTTCGATGCATTCGGGTGGTTCGGCGGCGGCATTTCGTACCTAAGCGCGCAGCTTACGCTGCGCGTAAAGCTTTAGGATTAAGTAAAGAAATGTTGTCCTTGCGGGTGATTTATGCATTTAGAGGAAGGATTCCTTTCCCTTAGAGCTGATATTTAAGTGCAAAGTGGAGAAACAATGCGACGCATCAACCAGCGCGCGATGAGCCGCGTCGTCATTTGGTTTCTCAGTATCACGAGTAGTCGAAGTCGACCCAAAGAGATGGTGGCGACAGGCAGAAATCGGCTGTCAATCTCATCTGCTCTGAGCGAATACGTTAAACACCTCTAGATTGGCTAGGGAAGGTTGGGCTTACGGCGCAAGTGGGAACTCACCTTAAACTATGCAAGGTGAGCTGGACGGGCGCTTACTCCCAAGTTGCGTAGACACGTCTAGTAGGCATCACAATGAGGCCTTGCAGGAGGTGCCATGATCAACCTGAATCGCTTCGGTGCCCTCCAACCTACAAATTGCTCGCCCGTTCTTGGTTATGACGAAACTGTGACCCTGGGCGACCAGCGCAAAAAGGCGTCGGAGTCGCCGGCGAGCTTGTCTACAGCTGAAGGTTGTAAACATAACTGAGGCACCTTGTGAATGGTGTTCTAGAGCGTAGCGTCATACAGCCCTCACGTGCGGTGCAACGAGTCGCACCTATAATCGAAACCGTTAGGCAAACACGCTCCCGCGTCCCCCTAAAGGAAAAGCCGAAAATCAGTACCTGCTCAGTCATTTAGCTGACACCGCGGAAGCGGGTCTCGATGAAACTTTCGTTTTTCTCCCAACACTCGACTTGCAGTGGTTGGTCGACCATGGCAATACCGACCCGTCGGATTCCCCAGGATGAATCCCCGAAGACCGGTCGCACATTTCGCCCTAGCTGATTGCCAACGCCTTCCATCAGGTTGCACCACCCCACTCAAGGGCCTGAAGAATACGACGAACTTGTTTAGCTCCTAGCTCTGTTTCGCAGAGCATGATCGGTGCGGTCCCACCGAGCGCTTTATTCGGCGCCGACATCCACTGTGTGGCTGTCACTTGTGTCTCAAATATCGCCTCGGCCAAGCGACTGAGCGTAGCAATTCTGTCCAAACGCTCGGAGGCGACAGGATCAAGGCTCTTTTGCTCTCGCCGTCGTCTTTCAAGGGTCGAAATTGATGCATTGAGCAGCGTTTCCAAGTGGCGGTCTTGAAGGTCGAAGGCCAAACGAACAACCTGGATGAGGTCAGCGGGAAACCCTACTCTTATTTGGTGCAGCCTCTCGTAATCCGTCAGCGACTCTCGATGGGAACTGAATCGCCAAAAGGCAGCGATCGCCACCTCTCGAGAGACATTTTTCTTTTTTACCGGACGTCGAGCCGCAGTTGAAGTACCCATCAACACTTCCTCCAAATGCTTTCCCATCAAATGGAATATGAGCTAACGCCTCTCTAAGCCTGACGTGGAATCGAATCTGAAAGCGCAGAATTTTTCTGCAAGCCCCATCAGAAAGTCTCGAGTCTGAATCAGTGCGCGGGGCGCTCGTTCGGCATCGTCATGCTCTCCTCCTTGCACGCGCGGTGCACGGTCCAGCCGCTCTATGCTTGATGACTTCCGACGAAGTTTTGTGCCCGGTAAATCACCTACAGCCTACACCTACCAAGACTGCACACTGAGTCTATCTCTGGGATCGGTCCGTGCTTTTCGTGAATCCCCCCTCTCCGCCTCGGCGTACCGTCCATCAAGGCCCGCGGAGAAAAAACCGTGCTGAGGTTTGAGAATCTTGGTTTCTCACACCTGTTAAATCGCTCACTTCAAGGGTGAATTGGCTTTGTTGTACAGCTGTAATAACGTAGGGCGTAGCTCAGTACGAAATCCTCTCTACGCAGTCATTTTGACTCTTCTGCGCGACGCCGCCAGTCGCCGAAGGGCGCATCGGCCTCTACATAGCGCATGGCCGTGTGCACGTCGCGCCAGCCTACGTACTCCATCAAGGCTTTCGGGCTCCAATGATTGCGGCTGGCCCAAGTCGCAAAGCCGCGGCGCAGCGAATGACCGCTGTAGCGTTCGCCGGCGACGCCGGCGCGCGTCAGGGCCCGGCGCAACACCCGCGCCACACTGTAAGGGTGTAGAGCCTCAGTGGAGAGATGGCCCCAACGGTCAATGCCACAGAACACCGGCCCCGCCTGCAATTGACTGAGCATCAGCCAATCCTCGTACGCCTGGACCGGACATAGGCGTTTTAAGGCCGGCACGCTGACGGTTCGGCCCTGAAAATCCCGGTCGGATTTGCTGCTGGACAGAAACAGGCTCAGCCCTTCGCCCACCACCAACTGATTGGTCTCAATTCGCAGGCGACACAGATCGTCGCTGCGAAAGGCCCGCCAAAAGCCCAGCAACAACAAAGCCCGATCGCGGACGGCGCGCAGGCGCACCGGCAGATCGGGCGACATCCCCTCCTGGTCCAAGGCCGCCACGCACTGTTCCAATTCGCGCAGTTGCAAGGGCTTGGCTTGGCGGACTTCGCGCGGGTGCAAGGCTTGGATTCCACGCAATACGTCACGCACCTGCGGGGCTTTGGTCGGGTCAACAAATCCGTGGAGTTGATGCCAACGCGCCAGGGCCGCGAGGTGGCCACGCAAGGTGCTGATCGACAGCTCAGCATGCTCAGCAAGGTAGCGCACGATGCTGTCACTGGAGGCTGGGAGAAAACCGCCCCAGCCGGACTCGTAATGCGCCAAAGCCTGCTGGTAGCGCCGGGTGGTACTTTCGCGGCGCGCCGCTTGCAGGTAACGCTCTGCGACTGTGGTCATACATCTGTCCTCCTCCCTGCCCCAGCCGTTCCTAGGTCTGCAGTGAACGGTGCCCATCACCCTTGGAGCTCAAACAAGTCATCCGGTATGCGCCATACTTCATCACTACCGGGAATCCTACAGGAGCTCCTGACATGGCCCGTGGTGGTATCAACAAAGCCCTGGTACACGCCGCACGTGATGCCCTGTTAGCGCGTGGGCTAAATCCCAGCATTGACCTGGTACGCGTCGAACTGGGCAACACTGGATCGAAAAGCACCATCCAACGTTATCTAAAGGAACTTAACGATAGCGCCAGCGCCGCCACGTCGCCGCCGGTGACTGAGGAAGTCCTGTCATTGGTTAACAGTCTAGCCGAGCGCCTGATTCAACAAGCGCAGACGTCTGTGGCCGAAGAGCGGGAGGCAGTCGGTCGCCAGCAGGCCGGGTATGCGCAAGAACGCGCGCAGCTACGCGAACGACTAGAACAATCACTAACCACTATCACCCAGCTGACCCACGAACGGGAGGAGCAACGTCAATGCGAACGACAATTACGCGAGCAGTTACAAGACAGTGAGGGTGAACACCAACGGTTGCGACAGCTCGTAACAGGCCAGCAACAGCTACTCGAAGAACGGGCCCACCGGGTAGAGTCGCTAGAGGAAAAACTTCAAAATGCTCGGGAGGGACTCGAGCACTATCGACAAGAACAACGGTCCCTGCGCGGGCAGGAACTGCGTCGACATGACGAGCAAGTCCAGCAGTTACGCCAGGAACTGCGAACCCTGCAAAATGCGCAACTGGCCAAACAGGAAGAATTGGTCACTGTGTACCGTGAGCAGGAACGGTTGCTCAATGAATACCGAGCGCAGCAGGCAAACTTACGTCAACAAATCCATGCCCTAGAAGATTGTCAACGCACCTTTGATATAGTGAATGGGCAACTACAGCTGCTGATCGCCGAGCATGCCGTCTTACGTGGGCGCGTTAGACCGTATTTACTGCAGCACCGTGAGGATCGCCGGCAGTTGCGTGAGCAAGCGCGTCAGATCGAGGCTTTACAAACGCTCCTGCGTCAAATGATGCCTTCCACCTAACGGTCAAACGGCGGGCAAGTCAGCCGTCGCCTAACCGGTTGGCAATGAGCGCAATACTGTCGAATTTGAAACCGGCGTCAGTCAATCAGCTTGATTACCGTCTCACTGTGTTTTGTGAGGGTTGTGCGCACACGCTGCAACAGCCCTCGCGGACAGTCGTTTTGGCCTTGGTCAAATCGCGAGGCTATTAACTGAAGATCTGCCATTACATGCCAGAGCATCGTCACACCAAAGGCGTCCCATTCGTGTAACCAGTTTTTTCTTTCCAGACTGCCCCACAACAGTTCGTGTCGTCTCAATGCTTTGTTGAAGGCTTGCAGGTTCATCGGCCAGTGGTCCACTTCACCAAGCTGGCCGAGAAGATAGAGCTCATGCAACCGTCTATAGAGTTCAGAGCTACAGGCACAGCACGGCGTCGTCAGACACACGAGTTTTACATAACAGGAAAAGTTCTTGCGCAGCCATAACCTGTGGGTTAGGTATCGCAGATCGCGCGTGCGCAGCAGCGCAACCAGATAAGCCAGCCGTGTCCAATCAGGACATCCGCACAACGCCTCCATCCCCTTTTCGGTGAAAGGATGTAGCGGCGCGCCATTCATATGTACGCGTTGAATGAACAGGTCTGCCGCATCGGATGGGATGTCCTCCCAGGCGAGTACTGTCCATAGCGGATTGTCCTCAACGCCCCTCAATGCGGGAAAGTCTTCCTTCAGTTCACGGCGCCATGGGTCGCGCGGCCAGGCTCCTTCCAATAGATCAAACCATTTGGTGTTGGGTTTGGACCGGGCCGATGAGTGGGGGTGTCGTGCTCGCCACCAACGATCACACCACATGGCAAAGTCGCGGTTCAACTCATATCCAGCAATGAAAAAAAGAGTATAGCCAAAGACTAAAGCCCTGAGTTTCTGGATCTCACGACGAAACGGATGGCTCATGTCACACCCTCCGACATTCCACTGGACGAGTTAAGACCCGCTTCATTTAGTGGCCTAAAACTCCCGAGACCCCACACACCCGGACGTTTGCTGCAAGCATGCGCAAACTTTTGTTCGCGCGAAGTGCGATTCTAGAGCCATCTTAAGAATAGTTTATGACCTCCTAGCCAAACCCAATCATTCGAAAAAAAAGCTCAATATATATCGGACTTACCACTGACCTTATTAGCTAATAACTACATTACTGCAATGTATAACGATGAGTTCTAAGACTCGAAGGAATGGTTGAAGGTCACTTCAGCCACATCAGAAAGGCTGACCCCGCTGGCACAACAGGCCTATAGAGCACCGCTTATCCAAGCCTCCTGGTGCCGACGTCATTGAACTGCACGCGTGAGCTCTCGGTGCAGACCAACAGGCATCACGTCAAAGAGGCTTGCCAACGGGGCACCGTGTGGAGATCGTCATCATGCGTTCGGAATTTCACTCTGACTCCTCCAAAATCCTTGTCATCGAATCCCGCTTTCTAGCGGTAGGCCTTACGGGAACCGATGTGCCCCCCGTTTGCTTATCGACTGTCTTGGACGTACTTAACGAAACCATCACCGACTGGCGACTGGTAAGCGGCTTATCGCCTGCGCAGGCCAACGTCTTAGCCCTTGACTCGATATTTCAAAGGGCATCGGAGGCTGATCCACCGCAATTAGGTATCGGAGACCGCGCCGAGAGCATGAGTAGGCCTTAGATAGGTCTTCTGTCATGGAAACACGCCATGGCCCGCGACGTCGGGACGCAACACCCCATTAGCCGGGACCTGCCGTGTGCGGTTGTACGAGACGCGAGGGCAGCCACTCCCGATGGAGGTACGCGATGGACCACCAAACAGCGCTGCACAGGCCAGCCGTCAATGCCGCCTTCGGCAAGCACCTGTTGTTCTTCCCTTCTCGCAAAATCCATGGACAAGTCGTGTGCCACAGTACGCTTGAGGCTGACTACTGTATCCATCTGGAGTACGACCCGGCGGTCGTCCGATATTGCAGCCAACCCGGAGAGCTGGAGTTGCGTATTGATGGGCGGTTGCATCGCTACCATCCCGACTTTCTGGTGGAGACCTTGGAGGAGCATTACTACACCGAGGTCAAAGTCGACTTCTCGCAAGTGTCCACGCTGTGGAAGGCTAAGCTGCGCGCCGCCCAGCAGCTGCTGAGCGAAACCAACAGCTACCTGGCACGGGCCGACCTCGCCAGCATCCGCCCGCCGTCGCGCTTGAGAAATCTGAAATTTTTGTATTTCCACTCCTTCAACGTGAGCGCCGATGAGTATGGCGGCTGCCTGCGGCTGTTACCGACCCTGTCCTACCCGGTGACCCTGCGGGAGCTGCTCGCCCACCCCTCCGAGGTACGCGAACGGGCGTTCTACAAGGCGTTGTTTGATCGGCAGCTGAGTTTTGATCTGAACCAACGCTTGACCATCAACACGCCCATTATGGGAGGCGGCCATGCACATCAGCGAACCTAAAGTCGGCGCGCAATACAAACTCGACGGCCAGGTCTACGAGATCATCAGCATTAACGATGGATGCATCGCCATGTGCTCGTTGATTCACAAGTACCGGCGCTTTCTCGATCACAACTTGTTCGCCATCTTGGAACAACGCGGCCAGTTGGTACTGCATCAACGCGCGGCTATCGACACCAGTCCGGCGGCGCAGTTGGCGTCCCTGAGCGGTGCCCAGCGAAGCAAGTTTCAGCACCGCCTGGCCTACGTCCAGGCGAACTTGCAGCAACTGGGTGGCAGACTACCGCGCATCGCAGCGAAGGCCATGATTCGCCAAGTCGCGGCGAAAATTGGCGATGACCACCCACCTGGCGTCACCACCTTATGGCAGTGGAAACAACGCTACCTGCGCAGCAACCATAACCCGCTAGCGCTGCTTAGGAAACCGTTGCGCGCGCGCCGAAAACGGATAGCCGAAACCACCGAGGAACTCATTCGGCATTACATCAAGACGGTGTACCTCCGGCGTGAGCGGCCGTCGCTTATGCATGCGTACAAACTGCTGAGAGGGCACATTGCCAAGGAAAACCAAGAGCGCCATCACTATGATGCGACGCCCATCAACATGCCGTCATACGCTACGTTCCGGCGCCGGGTGTTGTGCATGGACCGCTACTATGTCGCGCAAGAGCGTGAAGGGGCCAAGGCCGCCAAACGGCTGAACAAGTTCAGCGGCCACCTGTACGTTGACGATGATCCCTATGCCTGCACCCTGTTCGACAGCCAGGAGATGGACGTGATACTGGTGGACTCCGCCGGTGACCCGGCCGGTCGCCCCATTTTGTCCGCGCATCTTGTCCCCGCCGATCGGGAGTGTTCAGGCTGGGATATTGCCTTCGGAGCACCCTGCGCGGAGAAGATGATGCGCGCCACCATCCGTGCCATCATCAAAAACGGCAAAATGGCCGGAATCGGCACGGATCGTGGTTCGGAAGTTTTTAACACCTGGGCCATTACTACGTTCGAGTCGTTGGGCATCGACCCCGATTACGTGCCCGTCGGTGATCCCGACGCCAAAGCCATGATGGAGCGTTTTTTCGGCACGGTGAACACGGGCTTTTGTCACACCCTCCCGGGCACCACCAAAAGCTCACCACGCGAGCGCGGTGACTACCCATCGAAATTGCGCGCCTGCCTGACCTTGGAGCAGTTTCGCAACGCCTTTGCCCAGTGGCTGGACATTTACCATGCCACTTGGCAAGACGAACTGCACACCAGCCCTGCGGAGAAAAAGGCGCAGCTTAGCGCCCTCGCCCCGCCGGCCGAGCGGTACAGCGAAGAGGAGTTAAACCAGCGATGCCTGAGCGTCTGGCGGCTGAGGATCGACGGCGGCCGTGTGAAGACGTCGCATTTGACCTGGTTCGGCCCTGGACTGCCCGAAGTTCGCCAACGGCTCGCACCCAAGCAGCAAGCCCTTGTTTATTTCAACCCCTGTGACCTGGGGACCGTTTGGGTCGCGCACCCAGATACGCCGCAGGATTGGCACCCGGCCATCGCAACCCGGCCTGACTACCAGAATGGCCTGTCCCTCAGCGAGCATGAACTCGTGGTGGAGCAACTCAAGGCAGAAAAGCGTCGGTTCGACGGGGACATTGCATGCATCAAACTGTACGCGCTCAACGACTACATCGAAGCCTGCAAACATGCACACAAGGGTAAAGTCGCTGCCAAACATTCCAAGGCCCATCCCTCACGCATACCGCAGGAAGAGAGCTCAGTGCTGCGCGGGCCGGAATCATTAGACAGCAGCGACTTCTCGACCTATTCACTCAGATCAGGGGACGATGATGACTCCGACTAATGAGATGAAGCTCAGGCGGTTCAAGGGCTTCACGGTGATCCATTCGGTGTACAACGAGGCGTTGGACACACTCCACCGTTCGATCGAGGCCACGCGCATCCTGGGAGCGGACAGTGGGGGAATATTACTGGGTCTTTCAGGCACGGGTAAAACTCGCCTATGTAGCCACCTCATGTCAGAGTTCCCGGTTGCCAGCAGCATCAAGCGAGAGGACGGTATCCACGAAATAAAGCCGGTCATTTACTGCCGCGTGCCTCGGGACGCAACGGTCAAAGCCCTCACGGCCCGGTTGTTGAGGGAATTCGGTGAGTTCCCCCCGCGGCAATCCCAAGAAGCCTTGGAATATCAGCTCTTTAAAGTGCTGGAAAGTTGCCAAACCGAACTTCTCGTGCTTGATGAGTGGCCGCACCTGTTCCGAAGCGGCACGGAGACTGCCATCAAGAACGCAGCGGATTTCGTAAAGATCCTGACCGATGTATTCAAGCATGCAGTCCTGCTGGTCGGAGAGCCCGAATGTGAGGTGATCATCAGCCAGTGCACTGCTTTATCGGATCGCTTTCCCTACCGTGCACGCCTACGACCGTTCTCATTGTCTACCCCGGAAGGCTGGAATGAGTACAGCCGCGTGCTTCGTGCCTATGCCACTGAGCTCACTACCACGATGGGCTTCAACGATATACCCGCATTGACCGATGACAAGATGGTTCTTGCGTTCTACGTGCTGACGGAGGGGAATTTTAGAGCCTTGGCCAACACATTGTGTGCGGCGTTGGCAAATTCACTGCAGCGCGCTGACGGTCAATTGTTGCTTTCGGACTTCGTCATCGCTGCCAAGCAGGTGAAAACGTCGAAGCTGACCACCTTGAATCCCTTCGAGATGTCCACCAGCGCCTTAAAAAAAAGCCTCGCCGGCGCCGTGAAGCGGCAGGAGAGAACACAATGAGCAAGCTCATCTTTTACCCTCTACCCAAACCTCGGGAAAGCGTCATTTCTCTGCTATTTCGCTGCGGAACCGGCAACGGATTTCAGACGCTGCGCATTTTCTCTGCTTGGACACATCTTAATCTGCGCAATTTCATCAATCCCCAACGTAAAGACTCCTCCGTCTGCAACTTGCTCAGCAGTCACTCTTTACTCGAACCAGATGAGAGGGCCGCCCTTCTCAACAGCTTCCACCAACCCGTTCTGTACGGTATGAGCACCCATGTCGAAATTGCCGGCGTCGCCTTTCCCCAGGCAGTGCTGAGGGACCGCTTGGCACTGTGTCCCGGTTGCGTCCGTGATGGGTTCCTGGACCGACTGCATGTCTTCCGCTTTTCTGACACTTGTCCGGTACACGGCGAACAGTATCTCGAGCACTGCCCCCAATGCAGGGAACCAATCGACTGGCTTCGGTTACACGACTATCACTGTCCTTGCACATTTGACCTACGGCAGGCTCCTCTGAATTTGTCCAACAAACGCACGAGCGAGTTACTCAGCCGCGCTTTGGATGAAAGAAACCAGGGATTTTTCCAATTGTTGTTGGCGAGTATTCAAGCTGTGCGTTTCGGTCGCGCCCCCGAATCTTGTTCACAACTGATCGCGAGCTGCGTCAATATTGCGACCGGTAATAAGCCAACTTTTTTTCTTGAAATGGAAAAGTTGCAGGGACAACTCCCGAGCCTGCACCGGCGGGCGCTTTTGGCGCCTTTTCTCTTGAGTCCGGACCCCACGCTGAGCAGGTTCGCTCAAGAGTACTTCTACAATGCCTGCCAATCCAAACCCTACAGCCATGCCGCAGATTGCCGCTGCGGAGAGTTGAGATTCAGCGCCCGCGAACTCAACTTCATTTTCACCTCGCAGGAACGTGCCGCGTTGATGCGCAGTGATCACCATTGCATTCGCTCTCCGCATCAGGATCCAACCGTGAGGCAACGGGCCTACCAATGCCCTGACCTCTGCAGATCTTTATATACATTCCCGCATATCCAGTGGGAATCGATGGATGAGCCGCCCGTACCACAACTCGAATTTGAGTTAATGAGCCACCAGAACGCCGCGGAGATCCTTCAGACCACACCCCAAACCATTCGACGCCTTATTAGTACCGGGCTACTGAAAGGCTTCAAGTTCAACACCCCCATCGGGCTCGCTACTTCATTAGAATCAATCAAAGCCTTTAATGACAAGTACGTTTTGAGAGAGGAAATTGCGAGAAGAAGCGGATTAACAAACAACAAATTACGTAAATTGCTATACGGCCTAGTACCCATTGTTGTACGTACCACACTCTATGCCCACGGTTTGTTGGTATATCAGCGCAAGCACCTTTCGGAAGAGTTGCGCAGCCTTTTGGATAGGCAGGCGGCTTCAATCATCAAGGCAACGGGAGATTTTGGCGACCACGTGACTTTTGGGGAGGCTGCGAGACAACTAAACGTTGATATCAAGGACGTAAAAGCCCTTCGTAACCTCGGAATACTGAAGGTTGTATTTGTAGCGCCGAAGCAAATACGACATAGCACAGGCAGGCCATATTGCACCACCAAAAGCTTACGGGAGGCAATTGCTTGGCGTACAGGATATGTCTCTGTTCAGGAAGTTAAGGCAGCAACTGGATGCGACACCCATTTGATTCACACGCAATTCCTCAAGACAGGGTTTGTCCCAAGCGTACCGTTGCACAACACTTACATTACTGTCGATGGTGCCAAAATTATCGACAGACACTTTAAGAAGTACACCACACTGACTCAGCTTTCTTCCACGAAGCACATATCGACAACCGTCATTTCAGAACTACTGGAGCTTGGGAAACTTCAGCCATTGGCCGCCGACCACCCAGACAATATTAGTGGCGTAGCCGTATTCGAAAGACAAGAGGCAGATGATGCGATCGCTAACTACATACGCGAACGACCTGTCAGACTTTACCGAAGCTACAATTCTGGGATCCGTTAAATGTTTGGATCTTACGAAAGCTAAATAGTTAACGCAGTGGGTTAACTATTGATTATGAAAGCTCACACACTTGACCTGACGAAGTACGACAACTAGGTGCCTTGGCCTGCCGCTTACGCTGAAAAACCGGGGGATTACATGAGCAGGGATAGAGAAAGCAGCGAAGACCAGAGCATGGTCGACAAGATCACTGCAGGCGAGCTATTGATGGCGCTAGCGATGCAGACTTTCGCCCCTACCACGATGCGCAAGAAACGCAGTCTGCAGAGGAAGTGAAGAGGCTACGTCTGGAATCGGAGGCATTGTTTGCAGATGTTAACGAATATCAACGCCAAGCCCTCAGCAGGCCTAAATCTCAGTTGCATTGAATGAAATCCCGTACGGCAAAGGCAGCAATCCTGACTGCATCTACATCACCATCGATGGTGGTTTATGGCCCGCCTTGCACAACACTAACGCAGCCCTGGTCGAGACGCCGACCTGCAGCTCTAGTGAAGTTTCGCGCATCGACATGATTGAGAAGCACTGCTCCGATAACACTTAGTGATGTCCTCTTCCCAGCAGCGAGCAGGGAGAAAATAAACGCCGGAAGGGCCAACCTCCGGGGTTTTGCTTTTATTTCGCCAGCCATTGTCTTAACTACGGTTCAGCTCTCCAACCAACACCTTGTTAAAGCGTGCGGGATCTTCTATCTGCAATGCATAACCTTCGCCTGCAATCTCGATCAAACTCGCCCCGTGATCAGCTGGCTGGCTGCTTGTCTACGACATGGTAATCGCCGATCTTCGCCTTGATCTCAGGTGATGCAATGTCACTGCCGATGGCGCTAATGTCGGCATCACTAATCATAAAGACGCTCGGCATCGTGAGGTTGAGAAACTCGCAGATCATTGGCTGGGTAAAGATCATGTCGTAGATGAGGGCCGAGTTCCACGCCACTAGTTTGTGCCCCGGCCACCTGTTGAGCCCGGCCAGCATGCCTACCCAGCTGTCATACTCAGATTTCCAGCGACAGCAGTAATAAGAGCTCCGCTCGTACTCGCGGATGCCATCGCCGCGAGCTTGAGCTCGAGATCGACACTTCGAAATGGCACGCCCCGGCCTTCTGCGTCCAGTAGGGATAAGCCTCGCACAGGCACTTTTTGTACAGAGCCAAGTTCTTACTTCAGTGACGTACGCGGCTAAAACTCCAATTTTAACGAAAAAAAAATCTCGCCCCTGAAGCAATGTCTCCTCTAACTCCTTGTATTACGGTACTCTTGATTCAATTTTAAGTGCAATGCCATGACCCTGCACACGGCCGTTGACTGTTTCCCCATGCGCAAACTTTTGTACCTGACCCTCTCCATGGCGTTGATCGCCGCCCTCACGACCTACGCAATGTGGGCCGCGAACCGTCCGGTGGGTCATTACCTGTCGGACCTGCGCATCAGTCTCGCGGTCGATCAGGGCACTCCCGCCGATCGCGGCAATCTGCTGGGTATCCAGCCGGAGCTGTTCCCCACCGACTACCAAAGCCCCGAACGCCTGCACCGCAAGCTCGCGGCCTACTTGCAGAAGGCTCAGGATCAAGGCCTGCTGAATGAAAAGACCATCGTCGTACTGCCCGAACACGTCGGTACCTGGCTGATGATCAGCGGCGAAAAAGACGAGTTGTACCAGGCCACTACGCTCAAGGAGGCCATGAACTGGCTGGCGGTGAGCAACCCGTTGCAGTTCATCCGCGCCCTGATCAGCGCCGAGGGCGGCAGCCGCCTCGACGACGCGCACTTGCGGATGAAGGCCAAAAAAATGGCCAGGGATTACCAGGCGCTGTTCGGCGGCCTGGCGAAAGAATTCCGCATCACGCTGGTGGCGGGTTCCATCGTGTTGCCCGAACCGAGCGTCAGCGACGGCATCCTGAAGATTGGCCGCGGTGCGCTGTACAACAGCAGCGTAGTGTTCGGTCGCGACGGTTTGCCGATCGGCCAGCCGCAGCGGCAAATGCACCCGACTTTCGCTGGACGCGACACCGTCGAAGCCAATTCCGAACACACGATCAACGTCGTCGATACACCGGCCGGACGCCTGGGCGTGCTGATCGGCAGCGACAGCTGGTACCCCGACAACTATCGCAAACTCGACGATCAAGGCGCGCAACTGGTGGCGGTCCCGGCGTTCGTCGTCGGGCGCGGGTCCTGGGATCAACCGTGGCGCGGTTATAAAGGCCAGTCCACACCGAATTCTGTGAGCCTCAAGGCTGGCGAACTCAGTGAAGGTCAGGCCTGGCATCGGCTGACGCTGATCGCCCAACCGTCCGGCAGCCAGGCCATCGCCGGCATGAGCGTGTTCCTGCGCGGTCAGTTCTGGGACAAGGGCAGCGCCGGTCAAAGCTTCCTCAGCAGCAACGGGCAGCATTTTGCCGGTGGCGATGCCCGGGGCGCACGTTTGCTGAACCTCTGGCTGTAAGCGATGAAACCGCAACCGATGCGCCTCGGGGATTTGTCGGTGGGCTTCGTCCATAGCCTGGCCGACGCCGTGCGCAGCCATGGCCTGGACCCACAACCGTTGCTCGAACAGTACGGTCTCGACGCCGCGCGATTGGCCGAGGCCGGCGCCCGTCTCTCGATCCCGCGCTACATGCGCCTGGGTCACAGCGCCATTCAACTGACCGACGATCCGGCACTGGGCTTGCGTATGGGCCAGCTCAGTCGCCTGAGCCAGGCCGGCCTGGCCGGCGTCACCGCCGCCCAAGCCCCCACCGTGCGCGAAGCGGCGCGCTGCCTGATTCGCTTCGAAGCGCTGTACGGCTCCAACTATCGCGGCCAGTCGAGCTTTCATGAAGACGCCCAAGGCGCTTGGTTGCGGTTCTATTCCATCAGCCCCTACAACGCCTACAACCGCTTCGTGGTGGATTCGATCATCGCCGGCTGGTTGCAGCAATTGTCCAGCGTAAGCCCTGCCCCGCTACGCGCCGAACGGATCGAGATCGAATTCCAGGCGCCGGATTACCGCGAGGCCTACGCCGTACTGGGGGATTGTCCGATTCAGTTTGGCGCCGAACAGAATCAACTGCGCCTGAGCCTGGACAGCCTCTCCCAGCGCAACCCGCAGCACTGCCCGAGCACTTGGCGGCACCTGTTGCAACTGTGTGAGCGGGAACTGGAGCAACTGACACGCACCCGTAGCCTGCGTGAACGTATCACTCAGTTACTGGGGCCGTTGCTCAATGGTGGCCGGGAACCCGACCTGGAGGAAGTGGCGGCACGCCTGAAGCTGCCAACCTGGACCTTGCGTCGCAAACTCGCCGAGGAAGGCACGCAATTTCGTGCAATTCTCAACGACACACGTCGCGACCTCGCCATGACCTACATCCGCGACACCGAACTGGCGTTCGGGGAAATCGCCTACCTGCTGGGGTTTGCCTCAGCCGAAGCCTTTCAACGGGCCTTCAAACGCTGGAACGGCCAGACCCCTGGCGAGTTTCGCCGCAGTCATCGCCAATCCGCGTAGGAGATCTTTTGTGGCGAGGGGGCTTGCCCCCGTTCGGCTGCGCAGCAGTCGTAAACCGGTTTACAACTCGGTAGCGTCTTCGGCCGGTTCCAGCGGGTCCAGTTCAAACGCCTGATACTCGAGCAGTTCTTCTTGATAATCGTCCATTATTAAAACCCCCATCGCTTGTTGAAAAAATTGCCTGAATAAATGACCAGCGCCCTGAGCATAAAGTGCCCGTATGAAAGAAAAATGACGCTGGTACGACACTACGTCGCTACTAAATAAAACGTAGCAGGTGGTCAGGAATTTATCACAGGATTTTTTCGATACGAGCTGTAGGAATACGGCTCGACTTGATGTGGATCAATCTTGGAAGGTGTTACGGAATCGAAGTCGTTTGACCCGATCCCATAACATCGGTCAATTACTGGCCGGAGACAGGCATGGCCGAAATTGGCTCGGTCGGTGCCGGCATAGTGCTTGAATCCGCCGGTGGAGCCACTGTTTCGGTGGACGAACTCGGCTCGCTGCTCTGCGCCGGGGTAATCGGCGCGCTGTCAGCAGGTGGTGCGACAGGCTCCGAAGTGGCTGGTGCAGGCTCAACTGCCGGCGCTGGGGCAGGCGCAGGTTCTGCCGCCGGGATCGGCGCCAACTGAGCCGGCGCAGCCTTGACTTCAGGCACACCCAGATCAGTCTTCGGCTTCTCGGTAATATGCGCGGCCTTCTTCGCTTCCGGTGGCAGGAACAACTCGACCAAGGCAAAGAAACGTTCGTAGAACTTGGCCGAGGATACGGTTTCACTGGCGACCTTGACCATCGAGTCGTCGGACGAGCCGATCGGCATCGAGACCGAGCCCAACACACCGACACCGAGGCTGGCGGAGTTGTTGGTCTTCTTCAGCGCATAACGGTCCTGCAGGGCGTTGGCGAACACAGTCGCATGGTGCCCTTCGCTGCCATCATCGGCACAAACCACGCTGAAGCTGATCTCCATGTGGGTCTCGCCAGTCTGCTGGAAGCTCTTGTGACCACTGACCAGCTTCGGATCGGCGCTGGTGATGATGTAACCCTGGCTGAGCAAAGCCCGACGGGCGGCCTCACAGGACTGCTTATCGGTCACCGGGTAATTGCGCGAGAACGTTCCGGAGTCGTCGAAGTTCTCATGCTCGTAGATGGCGGCTTTCTTCGAGGAACAACCGGCAGCGGCGGCCAGCACCACGGCCAGCCCGACAACACGCATGGGAATTGATCTAAACATTGAACATCCTGAGGAAAACGGTTCGGGGCGTATTGTGCAACAGATCGATGCTTAGCGTCGCACCGTTTAGTGTCTTGAAACAGTTACAAGTCTACTGACTGCCATTGACAGGAAAAAGTCGCGCGGTAAATAAGCAGGCGACGGGTAGCACATCCCGCTTTTGTTTCACCCATAAAAAACCCCGGCCTTTCGGCCGGGGTCCTTGTGTCGCGCAAAGCTCAGTCAAGCATCAGAAACGCTTGATCTCAGCCTCACTTTCCAACAGCTTGCGGTAGGCCGCGAAGTCTTGCTGACCAATGCGCGAGGCGAGGAAGCGACGGTATTGAACCTTCTCTTCTTCGGTCGGCGCCGCGGCTTCGTTCACGCTGTTCAGACGCACGATCACCAGACTACCATCGGCCAGGGTCACGCTACTGAAGGTCGGCTTGTCTTTGGAGACTGGCTTGGGCATGCGGAACAGCGCTTGCAGCACGGTTGGGTCGATCCCTTCCTGAGCGCGAGTCGCGGCTGCAGTGACTTTCCAGTTCTGGCCATCGATCGCCTTGTCCAGTACCGTCTTGCCATCGCGCAGGCTGGCAATCAGTTGATCAGCCTTGGTCTTGGCGGCAGCACTGGCATGCTCCTTGGTCAGCTGCGCACGGATGCTGGCAGCCACGCTTTCCAGCGGCAGTTGCTCAGGCTTGCGGTGCTCCTTGGCGCGCAGCACGATCACGGTTTCCGGGTCCAGCTCGATGGCGGTGCTGTTGGCACCCTCCTCCAGCACTTCAGGACTGAACGCAGCGGCCACCACGGCACGGTTGGCCGCAACACCTTCGCCACCTTCCCGGCCGAATGGCGCGGACGTGTGGACGGTCAGTTTCAGGTCTTGTGCCGGCTGGGCCAGATCAGAGGACTCGAACGAGGAGTCTTCCAATTGCTTGGTCGCCTCGACGAAACGCTGCTCGACCTGCTGGGTTTTCAGCTCGCGGGTCAGCTTGTCTTTCAGGCTGGCAAACGTCGGCACTTCAGGGGCTTCAACACCCAGCAGCTTGATCAGGTGAAAACCGAAGTCGGTGCGAACCGGCTCCGAAACCTGATCCTTGGCCAACGAATACAGGGCTTTTTCAAACGCTGGATCGTAGACGCCTGGACCTGCAAACCCAAGGTCACCGCCGTTGTTCGCCGAGCCCGGATCCTGGGAGAATTCCTTGGCCAGGGCCTCGAATTTCTCGCCTTTGGTCAGACGCGCCTGCACTTCTTCGATTTTGGCCTTGGCTTGCGCCTCGGTCACCTTATCGTTCACTTCGATCAGAATATGCGCAGCCCGGCGTTGCTCGGACAGGTTCGCGGTTTCTTTCTGATACGCCGCTTGCAGGTCTTCGTCCTTGACGCTGACCTGATCAAAGAAGGACGCCTTCTTCAATTCGAGGTAATCGATGACCACCTGATCCGGCGTCATGAATTCCTTGGCGTGTTCGTCGTAGTAGGCTTTGACTTCGTCGTCAGTCAGTTTCACCGCCGCAGGATCTGCCTTGACGTTCAAGGTGGCGAAATCGCGGGTCTGTTTTTCCAGACGGGCGAAGGCCAGAACCTGTGCATCGGTGACAAAGCCGCTGCCAGCCAAGCCAGCGCGTAGCTGACCGATCAGCATTTCCTGAGCCAGCATCTGGCGGAATTGCAGACGGCTATAGCCGAGTTGACGGATCACCTGATCGAAGCGCTCGGCGTTGAACTTGCCATCCACCTGGAATTCAGGCGTTTGCAGGATCACCTGATCCAAAGCCGCTTCGGAGAAAGCGAATTTCGATTTTTCTGCGCCTTGCAGCAGCAGTTTGCGATCGATCAGGCCTTTGAGGGCCGATTCGCGCAGCATTTTTTCGTCGAGCAAGGAAGCATCGAAATCCTTGCCAAGCTGTTGCATGAGCTGACGGCGTTGCATATCAACCGCTTGGTTCAGCTCGTTTTGACTGATTTCTTCACCATTGACCTTGGCCGCATCCTGGCTGTTGGTCGTCGCCTGGAAAATGGCCTCGATACCGGTGAAAGCCATCAGTACAACGATGATCCCGATAATGGTCTTGGCAATCCAGCCTTGTGAATTGTCCCTGATATTCTGCAGCATGCGTCCCCCAGAAACGGTTGAACTTCAAAATTAGGCAACCGTGGAGCGTGGGTAGAATCCGGATAGAAGAAAGGCGCATCCGAGGATGCGCCTTCTCGTAACTGGCGGAGCGGACGGGACTCGAACCCGCGACCCCCGGCGTGACAGGCCGGTATTCTAACCGACTGAACTACCGCTCCGCTGCCAAGTCAGGAATGACCCCGACCCGGATAGGCAAAAACCTGAATCGAACTTAGTTGACAGCTTCTTTCAGTGCTTTACCAGCTTTGAAACCTGGTTTTTTGGCGGCGGCGATTTCCAGCGTCTTACCGGTCTGTGGGTTACGACCGATGCGAGCTGGACGATCGGTCACGGAGAAGGTACCGAAACCAACCAGAACAACAGAGTCGCCAGCCTTGAGAGCGCCAGTGACGGATTCGATTACAGCGTCCAGCGCACGGCCAGCAGCAGCTTTCGGGATATCAGCGGATGCAGCGATAGCATCAATCAGTTCCGACTTGTTCACTCTAAGTCCCCTTATATCTATTTGAGTTTGATTCTAAGTTTTTTGGTGAAAGCAAAAAAACGAGTGCTGAATGGCCTACAGACACTTAAGAGCCGCTTTATAACAAGGGCTCTAAAAAACTGTCAACAAGCCCCCCAGGCAAATGCGTACTAATGCGTGCTAATTCTTTCCTTAGAGTCAGACTCGCGTTTTTCATCCTTTGCAACGATCTCCGGAACCACATCCGGCAAGGGCTCCGGCGCGTATTGCAGCGCAATTTGCAGGACCTCGTCAATCCATTTAACTGGTTTAATCTGTAGATCTTGCTTGATATTGTCAGGAATTTCCTTCAGATCGCGTACGTTCTCTTCAGGAATGATCACCGTCTTGATTCCACCACGGTGAGCAGCCAGCAGTTTTTCCTTCAATCCACCGATCGCCAGCACCTGACCACGCAAGGTGATTTCGCCGGTCATGGCAACATCTGCACGCACCGGAATGCCAGTCAATGCTGACACCAGGGCCGTGCACATGCCTACACCAGCGCTAGGGCCATCTTTCGGCGTTGCCCCTTCAGGCATATGGATATGCGTGTCGCGCTTCTCGTGGAAGTCCAGAGGAATCCCCAGGCTCTTCGCACGGCTGCGGACAACGGTCAGGGCTGCGGTGATCGATTCGACCATCACGTCACCCAGAGAACCCGTCTTGATCAACTGGCCTTTACCCGGTACGACCGCGGCTTCGATGGTCAGCAATTCGCCACCCACCTGGGTCCACGCAAGGCCCGTTACCTGGCCAATCTGATCCTGCGACTCAGCCAGACCGTAGCGGAATTTACGCACGCCCAGGAAGTGCTCGAGCATGTCGGCAGTGACCTTCACCGAGAAGCGTTTTTCCATCGCATGCTCTTTGACCGCCTTGCGGCAAACCTTGGCAATCTGGCGCTCCAGCCCACGCACACCGGCTTCGCGGGTGTAGTAGCGAATGATGTCGCGGATCGCTTCGGCGTCGAATTCCAGCTCGCCTTTCTTCAGACCGTTGGCCGTAATCTGCTTCGGCGAAAGGTATTTGACGGCGATGTTGATCTTCTCGTCTTCGGTGTAACCCGGCAGACGAATCACTTCCATCCGGTCCAGCAGCGCCGGCGGAATGTTCATGGAGTTGGAGGTGCAAAGGAACATCACATCGGACAGGTCGTAATCGACTTCCAGATAGTGATCGTTGAAGTTGTGGTTCTGCTCGGGATCGAGCACCTCCAGCAACGCCGACGCCGGATCGCCACGCATGTCGCTGCCCATTTTGTCGATTTCATCGAGCAGGAACAGCGGGTTGCGAACGCCCACCTTTGTCATCTTTTGAATCAATCTTCCTGGCATCGAACCGATATAAGTCCGACGATGACCACGAATCTCCGCCTCATCGCGCACACCACCGAGGGCCATGCGGACGAATTTGCGGTTGGTGGCGTGAGCAATCGACTCCGCCAGAGAGGTTTTACCCACCCCGGGAGGACCGACCAGGCACAGCACCGGACCACGAATTTTCTTCACGCGCTTCTGCACGGCGAGGTATTCGAGGATCCGCTCTTTGACTTCTTCCAGGCCATAGTGGTCGGCGTCGAGAATGTCTTCGGCACGAGCGAGGTCCAGACGCACCTTGCTCTGGGCCTTCCACGGCACTTGAACCAGCCAGTCGATGTAAGAACGCACCACCGTCGCTTCCGCGGACATTGGCGACATTTGCTTGAGCTTGTTCAGTTCGGCTTGAGCCTTGGCCAGTGCGTCTTTCGGCAGACCGGCGGCATCGATACGCTTTTTCAGCTCTTCGATTTCGTTGTGGCCTTCGTCGCTGTCACCCAGCTCTTTCTGAATGGCCTTCATCTGCTCATTCAGGTAGTACTCGCGCTGGCTGCGCTCCATTTGCTTTTTAACGCGGCCGCGAATGCGTTTTTCGACTTGTAGCAGATCGATTTCGGCATCCAGCAACGCCAGAACGTGCTCGACCCGGGCCGACAAATCGATGATTTCGAGGATTTCCTGCTTCTGCTCGATCTTCAGGGCCATGTGCGCGGCCATGGTGTCGACCAGGCGGCCTGGCTCGTCGATGCTATTAAGCGACGACAGGACTTCAGCGGGGACTTTCTTGCCCAGCTGCACATATTGTTCGAACTGAGCCAGCAGGCTGCGGACAAACACTTCCGACTCGCGCTCAGGCGCGTCGACTTCGTCGATCAGCGAAACTTCGGCACGGCAGTGGCCGTCGACTTCGCTGAAGCGCTCCACGGCGCCCCGCTGCTCGCCTTCGACAAGAACCTTGACTGTACCGTCAGGCAGCTTGAGCAGCTGCAGAACGGTAGCGATGGTACCTACGCGATAAAGTGCTTCTTCACCGGGATCGTCGTCAGCAGGATTTCGCTGAGCCAGCAGAAGGATCTGCTTGTCGCCCGTCATCGCTGCCTCGAGGGCTTCGATGGATTTCTCGCGCCCCACGAACAGCGGGATAACCATGTGCGGATAAACCACGACATCACGCAATGGCAGGAGAGGCAATTCGATGGTTGTCTTCATGATTTCGCCTCTACGGCGGCCATAAGGCCGTAAACAGATGGAAGTAAGCTTGAAACCAAGATGGGGGCTGTTTTCAAAAAAAACAAGCGGATAAAAGAACCACTTTGAAGATCGCCCCTTACGGTAGCGCCTGTATGGGTCCGGATGCATCCAATCAGGCCGACTGTTATGCCGCCTTCGCAGCGGTGCGGCGATCCGACAAGCCAGCCCCCCACAATAGCAAAGGGGCCCGAAGGCCCCTTCTTTATTTCAGCAGTGTGACGCTTAGGCGTCCGGCGCTGCCTTGGCAGTCGGCTCACTGTTTTCGTAGATATACAGTGGCTTGGACTTGCCTTCTATAACGCTTTCATCGATCACTACTTTACTCACCTCGGACTGCGAGGGGATTTCATACATAGTGTCGAGCAATACACCTTCGAGAATCGAGCGCAGTCCACGGGCACCGGTCTTACGTTCCAGGGCACGTTTGGCGACCGATTTCAGCGCGTCGGCCCGGAACTCCAGATCCACGCCTTCCATCTCGAACAGCTTGGCATACTGCTTGGTCAGAGCATTTTTCGGCTCGGTGAGAATCTGCATCAACGCAGCCTCATCAAGCTCATCCAGCGTGGCAAGTACCGGCAGACGACCGACGAATTCCGGGATCAGACCAAACTTGACCAGATCGTCAGGTTCGACTTCACGCAGGGACTCACCGACTTTCTTGCCTTCTTCCTTGCTGCGCACTTCCGCGTTGAAACCAATGCCTCCCTTGGTGGAACGGTTTTGAATAACCTTTTCCAGACCGGAGAACGCACCGCCGCAGATGAACAGGATGTTACGGGTGTCGACCTGAAGGAATTCCTGCTGCGGATGCTTGCGACCACCTTGAGGTGGAACGGAAGCGACCGTACCTTCGATCAACTTGAGCAGGGCCTGCTGCACGCCTTCACCGGAAACGTCCCGGGTGATCGACGGGTTGTCAGACTTGCGCGAGATCTTGTCGATCTCATCGATGTAGACAATGCCCATCTGGGCTTTTTCTACGTCGTAATCGCACTTCTGCAGCAGCTTCTGAATGATGTTCTCGACATCTTCACCCACATAACCCGCCTCGGTGAGGGTGGTTGCGTCGGCGATGGTGAACGGAACGTTCAGCAAGCGGGCCAGTGTTTCGGCAAGCAGGGTTTTACCCGAGCCTGTCGGGCCGATCAGCAAGATGTTGCTTTTGCCGAGTTCGACGTCGTCATTCTTTTTGTCACGCTGGTTCAAACGCTTGTAGTGGTTGTACACCGCTACGGCCAGAACCTTTTTCGCACGTTCCTGACCAATCACGTACTGATCAAGGATGCCGCTGATTTCTTTAGGCGAAGGCAATTTATGCGCGCTGCTTTCGGCCTGGGCTTCCTGCACCTCCTCACGGATGATGTCATTGCACAGGTCGACGCACTCGTCGCAAATAAAGACCGAGGGGCCGGCAATCAATTTGCGTACTTCATGCTGGCTTTTGCCACAGAAGGAGCAATAGAGCAGCTTGCCGTTGTCCTCGCCGTTGCGGGTGTCAGTCATTCGTTCGATCCAAATCCGATAGGCTTGCAACACAAGATGAAGGCTATTGCGGGCTTTTTCAAGCCCGCTAGTGATCGGACCCGCCGACCAACCTTATTTTGAGCTGCTTATTTTAAGCGGGGCGCTGATTGATCACTTCATCGATCAACCCGTATTCACGCGCTGCTTCTGCACTCATGAAATTATCGCGGTTGGTATCGCGCTCGATTTCTTCAAGAGTGCGCCCGCTATGCTTGGCCATCAGCGTGTTGAGACGCTCACGAATGAAGAGGATTTCCTTGGCATGGATTTCGATATCCGAAGCCTGGCCCTGGAAACCGCCCAGTGGCTGGTGAATCATCACACGCGAGTTTGGCAGGCAGTAACGCTTGCCTTTCGCACCCGCCGTCAGAAGAAACGCGCCCATGCTGCACGCTTGACCGATACAGGTGGTCGACACGTTTGGCTTGATGAACTGCATGGTGTCGTAGATCGACATGCCCGCCGTCACCGAACCGCCCGGCGAGTTGATATAAAGATGGATGTCCTTGTCCGGGTTTTCCGCTTCAAGGAACAGCAGTTGCGCACAGATCAGGTTGGCCATGTAGTCCTCTACCGGACCAACCAGAAAGATCACTCGCTCCTTGAGAAGGCGCGAGTAGATGTCATAGGCGCGTTCGCCACGAGCAGACTGCTCGACAACCATCGGGACCAGGCCGCCTGCGGCCTGGATATCAGAGTTCTGCTGAATATACGAATTACGGAACATGCTCTGCAGTCACTCCCAAATAGTTATGTCTTGAATACGCATAAGCCAGCACGAAGGCTGGCTTATGGTGTGTACTTCTTACCGCAAAAACAATCAGTCGGCTTGTGGAGCTTCTACCGGCTTGACCGCTTCTTCGTAAGAGACCGATTTGTCGGTCACGCTAGCTTTCTGCAGAACAGTATCCACAACTTGTTCTTCCAGCACAACCGAACGGACTTCGTTCAGTTGCTGGTCGTTCTTGTAGTACCAAGACACAACCTGCTCAGGCTCCTGGTAAGCCGAAGCCATTTCCTGAATCATCTCGCGAACGCGGGCTTCGTCAGGCTTGAGGTCGAATTGCTTGACCACTTCAGCCACGATCAGACCCAGCACAACGCGGCGCTTGGCTTGCTCTTCGAACAGCTCGGCCGGCAGTTGGTCAGGCTTGATGTTGCCGCCGAACTGCTGAACAGCCTGCACGCGCAGACGGTCGACTTCGTTGGACAGCAGAGCCTTTGGCACTTCGATCGGGTTGGTGGCCAGCAGACCGTCCATAACCTGATTCTTGACCTTGGATTTGATCGCCTGACGCAGTTCGCGCTCCATGTTCTTGCGAACTTCGGTGCGGAAGCCTTCCAGACCGGTTTCCTTGATGCCGAATTGAGCGAAGAATTCTTCGGTCAGCTCTGGCAGTTTAGGCTCGGAAACGGTGTTCACGGTCACGGTGAACTCAGCGGCTTTGCCTGCCAGGTCGAGGTTCTGATAGTCCTCTGGGAAGGTCAGGCTCAGAACGCGCTCTTCGCCGGCTTTAGCGCCAACCAGACCGTCTTCGAAACCAGGGATCATGCGGCCGGAACCCAGCACCAGTTGGGTGCCTTTGGCGGAACCGCCAGCGAACACTTCACCGTCGACTTTGCCGACGAAATCGATGTTCAGTTGGTCTTCGTTCTGAGCGGCGCGATCGGCAACTTCGAAACGGGTGTTCTGCTTGCGCAGGATTTCCAGCATCTTGTCCAGATCGGCATCAGCCACGTCAGCGCTCAGGCGCTCGACAGTGATACCTTCGAAACCGGCAACAGTGAACTCCGGGAACACTTCGAAAATTGCGACGTATTCCAGATCTTTGCCAGCTTCCATCGATTTAGGCTCGATCGAAGGAGCGCCAGCCGGGTTCAGCTTCTGCTCAACAACAGCTTCGTAGAAAGAAGACTGGATCACATCGCCCACGGCTTCTTGACGTGCATCAGCACCGAAACGGCGCTTGATTTCACTCATAGGCACTTTGCCTGGACGAAAGCCAGCGATCTTGGCCTTTTGGGCAGTCTGCTGCAGACGCTTGTTGACCTGAGTCTCGATGCGCTCAGCCGGCACGGTGATGCTCATGCGGCGCTCAAGAGCAGAAGTATTTTCAACAGAAACTTGCATGGATATTCCTCGTTGCACAGACGTTAGCCGGCCGTTTCCGACCCCAGAATCAAGGGCATGCATTCTAGTGGGTCAAACTCAAGAAGTCACCCTACTGAAAACGGGTAAAAAAGCAGCAGGCAATTTATAGGCGGGGACAAACGGTTATGCCTCGCCCTGTTAGCAAATACAGCCAGTCATGCCGGGGCTCTGCACCCACCTTCCTATATATAGAAGCAATCGGCAATTCATCCCTGACAGTCAACCCCGCGAGGGGATCGGCGGGCAAATCGAGCATCATCGAGAAACATAAATACGACGAAGCGACCTGCCCTGCGGCCCACAACCTGCAGCCGTCGACACTCAAACCACTGAAACAAAAAAGGCGCCAGACTGTTAAATCTGGCGCCTTTCGGAATATGGGGTGGACGATGGGGATCGAACCCACGACAACGGGAGTCACAATCCCGTGCTCTACCAACTGAGCTACGCCCACCATATTGCGTGACAAAGAAGCCAAACAACTTCTTTGTTGAGCCCCAATCAAGCCAATCGGCATGAGTGAAGCTTTATTTGGTGCGGATGAAGAGACTCGAACTCTTACGCCTCGCGGCGCTGGAACCTAAATCCAGTGTGTCTACCAATTCCACCACATCCGCGGATTGAAGCTGTTAAAGCAAAGGCGCCAGACTGTTAATCTGGCGCCTTTCGAAATATGGGGTGGACGATGGGGATCGAACCCACGACAACGGGAGTCACAATCCCGTGCTCTACCAACTGAGCTACGCCCACCATATCGCGCTACTTGTGCCAAAGCTGCCTAAATGGCGCACCCGGCAGGACTCGAACCTGCGACCATCCGCTTAGAAGGCGGATGCTCTATCCAGCTGAGCTACGGGCGCCTTGTTAATCTGTACTCTTGGAGGACTACAAACTAAGTGCTTTTCAGTCTTGCAGAATCGCAACTCCGCTCGACCTTCTCAACCAGTGCTAGGCTGTGCCCGACAAGTGCGACGAATAGTATAGAGCCCCCCGGAGGTCGTCAAATCCTTTTTAAAAAAAATTCATTTAATTAAAGGGGTTAGGGGAATTTACAGACCAAGCGCCTTTGCCCTCACCTCATGACATGCGAGAATGCGCTCTCTTTTTTCCCCCTCTCGATGGTTAATCACGCGCAATGACTGCACAACTAATCGACGGCAAATCGATCGCCGCCAGCCTGCGCCAGCAGATCGCCAAACGAGTCGCCGAGCGTCGCCAGCAAGGCTTGCGCACACCCGGCCTCGCGGTGATCCTGGTCGGCAGCGATCCTGCCTCTCAGGTTTATGTCTCGCACAAGCGTAAAGACTGTGAAGAGGTCGGCTTCCTTTCCCAAGCCTATGACCTGCCTGCCGACACCACTCAAGCCGCGCTGACCGAGCTGATCGATCGCCTGAACGACGACCCGGCGATTGACGGCGTTCTGCTTCAGCTGCCCTTACCTGAACACCTGGACGCCTCCAAATTGCTGGAGCGCATTCGTCCTGACAAGGACGTCGACGGCTTCCACCCTTATAACGTCGGCCGTCTGGCACAGCGCATTCCGCTGCTGCGTCCGTGCACACCTAAAGGCATCATGACGCTGCTGGAAAGCACCGGTGCCGACCTGTACGGAATGGACGCGGTCATTGTCGGCGCGTCCAACATTGTTGGCCGTCCGATGGCGATGGAACTGCTGCTGGCCGGTTGCACCGTGACCGTTACCCACCGCTTCACCAAGGATCTGGCAGGCCATGTCGGTCGCGCCGACCTGGTGGTGGTTGCCGCCGGCAAGCCGGGCCTGGTCAAAGGTGAATGGATCAAGGAAGGCGCGATCGTGATTGACGTCGGCATCAATCGCCAGGAAGACGGCAAGCTGGTCGGTGACGTGATCTACGAAACCGCCCTGCCCCGTGCCGGCTGGATCACTCCGGTTCCGGGTGGCGTTGGTCCGATGACCCGCGCCTGCCTGCTGGAAAACACGCTGTACGCCGCCGAAACGCTGCACAGCTGAGTTCACGCTCGCACGCAACATCGCATAAAGGAACCCCGCCTATCGCGGGGTTCTTTTTGCCTGTAGAAAAAAGCTCGCCCACTGACGGAAGCTGCAAGACCGGCCGGCTAAAAAAGAGCCGCTGCATTAAATATTCTTCACTTTTACCCCCTGCCTTACAGGCGCCTATGGCTTTCCTGGCACATACTCCTAAAATGCGTCGTTTTAAAGAAACAGCCCGTTACAGAACGGCATATCCACCCCTTCATGAGTCTGCCAGCGTGAAAATCCGTCTTTCCATCCTGAGCCTAGTTTTTGCAGTTACAGGGACTTTCACCACGCCAACGGTCAACGCCGCTGAGACCACCGCGGCACCTCGAGACAATTCACAACTGAAGATCGCGTCCGGCAGCGCTTTGCTGATGGATCTGCAAACCAACAAAGTCATCTATGCCAGCAACCCTGATGTCGTCGTACCCATCGCCTCAGTCAGCAAATTGATGACCGGCCTGGTGGTCGTAGAAGCGCGGCAGAACATGGACGAATACCTTTCCGTCAACATCAGCAACACACCGGAAATGAAAGGCGTGTTTTCCCGGGTCAAGCTCAAAAGCGAATTACCACGGCGTGAGATGTTGCTGATTGCCCTCATGTCATCGGAAAACCGTGCCGCCGCGACGCTGGCCCATCACTACCCGGGCGGTTATGTTGCGTTCATCGCCGCCATGAACGCCAAAGCCAAGGCGCTGGGCATGACCAGCACCCACTTCGTCGAACCGACGGGCCTCTCTCCTCGCAATGTGTCCACCGCCCGTGACCTGAGCAAGCTACTGATCGCCGCGCACAAGTACCCGCTATTGACCGAACTGAGCACCACCAAGGAAAAAACCGTCAGATTCCGTAAACCCAACTACAGCCTGGGTTTTCGTAATACCGATCATTTAGTCAACAAACCTGACTGGGACATCAGACTGACCAAAACCGGCTTCACCAACGCAGCGGGGCATTGCCTGGTATTGGTCACTCACATGGGCAACCGTCCGGTTGCACTGGTGATACTTGATGCCTTCGGCAAATACACGCACTTCGCCGATGCCAACCGGATCCGCAACTGGGTCGAAACCGGCAGGAGCGCCAACGTGCCGTCCGTAGCCCTGCAGTACAAGTCCGACAAGAACCTCAAAAATCGCCAGAGCGGTGTGATCGAAGCCTCGAAATAAAGTCCAAATACCTACCAATGAAAAGCCCCGACAGTCGGGGCTTTTTGTTGGCAGGCGGTTTTCGTCCAGCGGTCAGTCGTTGGGCAACGGCATCTGATCGTCATCCGGAATGCCATCCCCGGCACTCGGGTCTCTCCAACCCTGCGGATGCTTCGTCGGCACCACTGTTGGTCTGGCCAAGGGATCCCTTAACGGGCTGTCCGGATCCATCACCGGATCCACATCCGCTTCGGGGGTTGTTGGAACACTGTCTGGAGGATCTGGACGTTTGTCGTCGAAGCTCGAATCGGTAGACATATGCACCTCTTGACTAAAACTTGGGTTTCAGATCGCCAAGGGGATCGTAAGGCTTCGCCGGGGCCTTCTTGCCCGCCTCACCCGGCTTTACATCCCTGGGCGCCTTGGCGGGCCCGATGGGATCGACTTGAGGATCGGCGAGGTCCGGAGAATCGGGGTCGAACCCCAGCTCATTGTCGGACGAATGCTCAGACGAGTGCGGGCCGGTGGGGGTATTGGAATGTGCCATGGCGCCTCCTGTTCATGGTCCCGAAAAATCCGGGCCCTCTACTTGAGACTTCAGCATAGCGCGGCGGTGCCATGCCGATGACGAGCGGAAACCTACTTCGCGGTCAGCGCCTTCTTCGCCCGGGCTGCCGCCTGTTCCTGACCTGACTGGGCAAGATCGCTCGCCGCTTTCAGCCAGCGCGGCTGATCGACATTGGCCGGAATCTGGTCCGGTTTCTGGATCAATACGGCCCAACCGCCGGCATTCTCGAATGCCGATTCAAAGGCGCTGAACCCCATCAGCAACCGACGATCCATCCCGGCGCGCAGCAGCACGGTCTGCTTCTGACGGTTGTAACCGGCGAGAATGGCGTATCGGGGCTCTGCCCAAAACGCCGAGCCTTCGGTGAAGCGCACCATTACCGGATAACCAGCAGCAACCTGGGCCAGCAGCGCCGGCAAATGGCTGTCGAGGGGATAGACCACCAGCCCGTACTCACGCGCGAGGTTCTGCATGTTCTGCTGCAAGCGGTCTTCGGCACCCGGCAAATGCAGAGGTTTGTCGAGCAACCCCGGGGTGATCACGATGCCCTGCTGGGACAGCAGGCTGGCCAGCACCTGAGGCCCGCTTTGATAGCTTTGCCCACGGTAAAACGTACCGCTGAGTTCAACCCGCTCCGGCAGACGCTTGATCTCGGGCGCCACGCTCCCCGCACAACCAGCCAGGCCGGCGACGCAGCCAACGATCAGCACCAAAGATCGAATTCGAGAAAATACCCGCACCATTATCACTCTCTTGTTCAGACGCCAGGTATCCATCCCCCCCGGCTTGGCCGTCGATCATAGGATGCCGCGCGGCAGCGGTATAGCCTTAACCGGCAGTTGATTGCATTCGATAGAGCGAACTGGTTGGTGACAGGCGACCTTTGGTCAATAGCCTGAAATACAGCAACGGCTAGACTGTCATTTATCAAGGAAGAGTGTGCGCCCGATGCAGCGCAAAAGAGGAGGCACTGATGAGCCTGACAATGACTATCGTAATGTTGATTTCCGGCTGGCTGGCCGTAGCCGCCGCCATGCTGTGGGGCGTTTTGCGCATTACCCGCCGGCACCATCACCACCCGGTTCAATCGGCGCCCGTGGTGAAAACCGATAAACCGGCTGCGCACCCCGCCACCGTCCACTGACCGGCGCTTTTCAGTCGTACAAACAAAAAAACGGCCGCCTGGACTCTTTCGAGTTCAGGCGGCCGTTTCGTTTAACGAAGGTTAAGCTTCAGCAGCGATGCGCTTCTGCCGGGCCCGACGCGACAGCATGTTCAAGCCTTCGATCGTGGCCGAGAACGCCATGGCGGCGTAGACATAGCCTTTCGGTACATGGGCGCCAAAACCTTCGGCGATCAGCGTCATGCCGATCATGATCAGGAAGCCCAGCGCCAACATCACCACCGTCGGGTTGTCGTTGATGAACTTGGCCAGAGGGTCAGCCGCCAGCAACATCACCAGGACCGACACCACCACCGCAATGATCATGATCGGCAAATGCTCAGTCATGCCGACAGCGGTAATGATGCTGTCGATGGAGAACACCATGTCCAGCATCAGGATCTGACCGATTGCAGCGGCAAAGCCCAGGGTCACGGTCGAAGTGGCCGACGTCGGATCATCCGGTGCCGGGTCCATGCTGTGATGGATCTCGGTGGTTGCCTTCCACAACAGGAACAAACCACCCGCGATCAGGATCATGTCCTTCCAGGAGAACGCGTGGCCGAGAATCTCGATCACAGGCTCCGTCAACTGGACGATGAACGCGATGGTGCTCAACAGTGCCAGGCGCAGGATCAACGCCATGCCGATACCGATGCGCCGTGCCTTCTGGCGATGCTGTTCGGGAAGCTTATTGGTGAGGATCGAGATGAAGATCAGGTTATCGATGCCGAGCACGATTTCCATCACCACCAGCGTGGCCAGGGCGACCCAGGCAGTGGGGCTTGCAGCAAGTTCTAAAAGGTATTCCATGGGTCAGTCCTGACTCGTTATAGACGGTTTAGATTTCCTGGGACGAAGATTCGGATTTGTCCGTCTCTTTGGCCGGTTGTTCTTTCTTGCTGATCAGGCCGCCCGTGGCATCGCTGAGCGCTTGTTCGGCCGCTTTGTGGGTATCGTCAATCGCCTGCTTGGCGGTTTCGGCAGCCTTGCCCATCAATTGCTGAGCGCTTTTCTCGGCCTGGTCGCAACCGGCCAACACCAGTAAAGACGCAATCAGCAGTGCCGTGGTTTTAAGCTTCATGATGCTTTCCTCGATAGAACAGACAGGACCGGAAAGGCGATCCGTCGATAGCGAGGCATTCTAAGGAAGCAAACACTTCAGTAAAATTCGTATTTTCAGCGGTTATACTTCGGCTTTAACGAATCCAGATATCGTACGTGGCGTGCCTGACGGATGATGTGGACAAGGGGATTTCACTAATATGTTGAATTATCGACAGCTGCATTACTTCTGGGTGGTGGCCAAGACCGGCAGCATCGTGCGCGCCTGTGAGCAACTGAACCTGACGCCACAGACCATCAGCGGGCAGATTTCCCTGCTTGAGCAAACTTATGGCATCGAATTGTTTCGCCGGGTCGGTCGGCAACTGGAACTCACCGAAGCCGGGCGTCAGACCCTCCCTTACGCTGAGCAGATGTTTCAACTCGGTGGCGAACTGGAGTTGATGCTGCGGGCGCAGCCCAATGAGCAACAGATTCTGTTTCGGGTGGGCGTTGCCGACGTAGTGCCCAAATCCATCGTCTATCGACTGATCGCGCCGACCATGGAGTTGAGCGAGCCCCTGCGTATCACCTGTCGCGAAGACAAACTGGAACGCTTGCTTGCCGACTTGGCGATTCAACGCCTGGATCTGGTGATTTCCGACAGCCCGATGCCCTCGCATCTGGACATCAAGGGCTACAGCCAGAAACTCGGCGAATGCGGCATCAGCTTTTTCGCCACCGCAGAATTGGCGGCGCGATATGGCCAGGACTTCCCCCGCAGCCTGCACGGCGCCCCACTGCTAATTCCCGGGCCGGAAACCGTGGTGCGCAGTCGTTTGCAACGCTGGTTTGCCGAACAGCAGATCCAGCCACAAATCGTCGGCGAGTTCGACGACAGCGCCTTGATGCAGGCTTTCGGCCAATCCGGCAGCGGGATATTCATCGGCCCGAGCGTGATTGCCGACGAATTGAAACGCCAATGCGGCGTGGAGTTGATCGGCCAGACCGACGCCGTGCGCGAGTCGTTCTACGCCATCTCGGTGGAACGCAAGGTCAAACACCCCGGCATTGTCGCCATTACCGAAGGTGCTCGCCGCGAGCTGTTTACCGCGATGTGAGATGTCAGGCGCAGACTTCGCGAGGTTTGAAAGTCATCAGCGCCATCGCCAACAGGATCGAGACGAGGATAAAACCGGCCGCCGCGAAACCCAGGCCGCCCAGGCCAACACTGTCGATCACTCGCCCACCGACCATCGCCCCCAGACCGATTCCGAGGTTGGCCCCGGCGATGTTCAGCGATGCAGCAAAGGCCGGAGCCTCAGGCGCAGCCTTCATCAGGCGCACATGACTGACCAGGAACAGCGCAGCCTGAGTCACGCCCCAAATCCCCATCGCTGCCGCCAGACCGAGGGGCGAATGAATGTTCGGCACCAGCGCCACCATGCCGGCGATCATGAAGGCACAGAACGTCACTGAAGCGATCAGCGGATGCCGATCCACCGCGCGACCGCCCAACGAATTGCCGATCAAGCCGACCGCACCGAAACCCATCAGGCACCAACCGACCACCGTGCCGTTGAAACCGGCCAGCCGCTCAAGAATATCCGCCAGGTAGGTGTAAGCGGTGAACATGCCGCTGAACACCAGGATCGATAACAGCACATGCCCCAGCATCAACGGACTGCGCAGGATCTTGAACTGCGAACGGAAGCTCACTTGATGTTGGTGCAGGTTGGTTTTCGGCAAGTAGATAAACAGCAGCAATGCCTTGGCAAACGCGATCACCGCCAGAATGCCAAAGGCACTGCGCCAGCCGAACGCATCGGAAATCAGCGTACCCACCGGAATACCGAACACCGTGGCGCAGACAATGCCGAAACCGATCTTGGCGATCGCCCGCCCGGCATAGTCCGGCCCGACGATGTCCACTGCGGTTTCACTGGCCAACGCCCAGAACACCGGCAACCCCAGCGCCGGAATCAACCGCGCAATGGCCATCACCCCGATGTTCGGCGCCAGTGCCGCCAGCGTATTGGCCAGGCCGAACATGATCAGCACGCTGATAAACAGTTTGCGCCGTTCAAACCTGGCGAAATACGCCGTCAGGAACGGCCCGAAAGCGGCGACGGTAAAGGCGAACAGGGTCACCAGCAATCCCGCTTGAGGGATGCTGACGTCCAGATCGCGAGCGATTGCCGGTAACAGGCCGACAATGATGAATTCCGTGGTCAGCACCGTAAAACCGGCGGCGGACAACAGAAGAATGGGCAACAGCATGCAGAACTCCAGGAAAACGACGACACCAGCGACAGCCCGAAGGCTCACTGGCAGAACTTGAAAATGAGGATGGCGAAGCTTAACAGAGTGTTTCCGGGCGAGGTTGCACGAACCTGCAAATCGCGTTGAACAATCGGGTGGCAGATCGTCACAGGTCTGAAGGATCACGGCTACGCTGTGATAAAGTCCGCGGCCCGCGGTACTTACACTTTGCTCATCGGCCATTCATTGGCATTGATGCAGCGACCCTTCGGTTCCCTCCATGTGGCCTGCCCGGCTTTTTGCTGCATGAGCAGAACCCTGCACCCTAAAAAAATCAGAGATGCCGTTATGACCGCTTCATCCCCTTCTCTCTTGCAACGCCTGAAACGCAGCAGCCTGGTCACGCAAATCATCATCGGCCTGATCGCCGGGATTGCCCTGGCGCTGTTCGCGCCTGAGCTGGCCAAGTCCACTGCCTTCATTGGCAAAGTGTTCGTCTCGGCGCTCAAGGCCGTCGCGCCGATTCTGGTGTTCGTGCTGGTCATGGCGTCGATTGCCAACCATAAGCACGGCCAGGAAACCCATATCCGGCCGATTCTGTTTCTGTATTTGTTGGGCACCTTTGCGGCAGCCGTGGTGGCGGTGATCGCCAGTACGCTGTTTCCGTCGAGTCTGGTGTTGTCTACCCAGGATGTTGCGGTGACCGCACCGGGTGGCATCAGCGAAGTGCTGCAAAGTCTGCTGCTGAGCGTGGTCGACAACCCGGTCAGCGCGCTGATGAATGCCAACTTCATTGGTATTCTGGCTTGGGCGATCGGCATGGGGGTTGCGATTCGCCATGCCGGCGAGACAACGCGCGAAGTACTGGGCGATCTGTCCAATGGCGTGACCTTGATCGTGCGCTTGGTGATCCGCTTTGCGCCGCTGGGGATCTTCGGTCTGGTGGCCTCAACCCTGGCCACTTCCGGCTTCGGCGCCTTGATCGGTTACATGCATCTGCTGGCCGTGTTGTTGGGCTGCATGCTGTTCGTGGCGCTGGTGATGAACCCGGCCATCGTGTTCTGGAAGCTGCGTCGCAACCCATATCCGCTGGTATTCACCTGCCTGCGCGAGAGTGGAATCACTGCATTTTTCACTCGCAGTTCGGCGGCGAACATTCCGGTCAACCTGGAATTGAGCAAGCGTCTGGGCCTGCACGAAGATACCTATTCGGTGTCGATCCCGCTCGGCGCCACCATCAACATGGCCGGTGCTGCGATCACCATCACCGTGCTGACCCTGGCCGCCGTGCACACCCTGGGCATCGCCGTGGATATTCCGACGGCCATTTTGCTCAGCATCGTCGCGGCGATCTGTGCCTGTGGTGCCTCGGGCGTGGCCGGTGGTTCGCTGTTGCTGATTCCACTGGCGTGCAGCCTGTTCGGCATCCCGAGCGAAATCGCCATGCAGGTGGTGGCGGTCGGCTTCATCATCGGTGTGTTGCAGGACTCGGCGGAAACCGCGCTGAACTCCTCCACCGACGTGCTGTTCACAGCGGCGGCGTGCCAGGGTGAGGAACAGAAGATCCGGAAAGCCCGGGAAGCCCAGCGTTTGGCGTAACAACGCACCTACAGAAGGCGTGACAAAAAAAGCCCGCCAAGGCTTACACCTTGGCGGGCTTTTTTGTACCTGGGCGGTTTAGAACGCGCCCATGTAATCGCGCTTGCCCACTTCCACACCGTTGTGACGCAGCAATGCGTAAGCAGTGGTTACGTGGAAGAAGAACTGCGGCAAACCGTAGCTCAGCAGGTAAGCCTGGCCAGTGAAGCGCTTCTCTTTAGGCGTGCCTGGACGGGTAACAATCTCGATGCCTTCCTTGCCGTTGATTTGCTCGGGTTTGATCTCGCCGATGAAGGCCAGAACCTTGGCGATCAGCGCTTGCAGTTCGGCGAAGGTGGTTTCGGTGTCATCGTATTTCGGCAGTTCGACTTCAGCCAGGCGCGCCGAAACGCCCTTGGCGAAATCAACGGCAATCTGCACCTGACGCACCAGCGGGAACATGTCCGGGTACAGACGGGCTTGCAGGAACGCGTTCGGATCAATGTTTTTCGCGGTAGCGTGGGCTTCGGCCTTGCTCAGGTTGTTGCTCAGGGCATTGAGCATTTGCTGGAAAACCGGAACGGAAGCGGCGTACAGGGAAATAGTCATGATGGTCTCGTGTGGTGACAGGAGTAAAAACGTGGAGCGATTATAGCCATGCCCGACCGCCCTGCGGCTTGTCTTTTATCCTGCAAGGATTAGGCTAGGCGGCTTCGACTGCATGCTTCGACTGCATAGGGAAAAGCGCGATGAGCACTGAGCAAGAAACGACCTTCGACGAACCGCGGCTCAACAGCACGGAAATTCGCATTCTGGGCTCGTTGATCGAGAAACAGGCCACCAGCCCGGAAACCTATCCGCTGACGCTCAATGCGCTGGTGATTGCCTGCAACCAGAAAACCAGCCGCGAACCGGTGATGAACCTCAGCCAGGGCCAGGTCGGCCAGAGCCTGCGTGTCCTTGAGGGTCGAGGATTCACCCGACTGGTGATGGGCAGCCGTGCCGATCGTTGGGAGCATCGGGTCGACAAGGCGCTGGAGCTGGTACCGGCGCAGGTGATTCTGACGGGGCTGTTGTTCCTGCGCGGCCCGCAGACAGTCAACGAACTGCTGACCCGCAGCGGCCGCATGCATGACTTCGAAGATGCCGAGCAGGTGGTGCATCAACTGGAACGCTTGATCGCCAGAGGTCTGGCGCTATTGATCCCGCGCCAGGCCGGCCAGCGCGAAGATCGTTACATGCATGCACTGGGCGATCCGGCGGATATCGAAGCGATCCTGGCAGCCCGGCAGAATCCGGTGGAGCGTGGCGCCAGTGGCGGTGTGTCGGTTGAGCGAATCGAAGAGCTTGAAGCGCGGATTGCGGCACTGGAAGAGCGACTGGCACGCCTCGAATAGACCTTGTTCCTGATGCACCGAGGGTCCTCTGTGGCGAGGGAGCTTGCTCCCGCTGGGTCGCGAAGCGGCCCCAAAAGCAGTCAACGCATCACATCTGGCACACCGGGCTTGCCGGGATTACGACTGCTGCGCAGCCGAGCGGGAGCAAGCTCCCTCGCCACGGGTCCGAGTTGAACCCTGAATGGCTACTCGCCGTCCCAATAATCCACGCCATCGGCCTGCCTGGCGACGGCGACGAAGCCCGAAGCATTGCCCTCGGCATCGACCTTGAAGTCGTCCATCACGACATATTTGCCAGAGTCCGGGTATTCGCAAATGTCCGGCGATTGCTGGCTGCTGACCGCCAGATAGCGCAATTCGCCATTGCTGGTGTTGATGATCTGGTGCGCGGTTTCAGGACCGCCCGCCGGGCAGGCAATCACGTCACCGGCACGGATCGCAAAGCGTTCGGCGCCAAGGCGAACCTCCCCTTCCCCGGCCACTATGTAGAACATCTCCTCGTTGACCCGATGGCTATGAAAAGGACTGCCGCGCATGCCCGGCTCCAGGGCATACAACCGATAACCCAGCTTTTGCGCGCCCAATTGCTGGCCGATGCGGGCAAAGCGTTGTTGATAGCGGCTGGCAGCGTCTCCGGTGGGAGCAAATTCCTCGGGCAGCGGTAAAAGTTCGGCCTGATCCAGGTTGAGAATGGCGGGATGCATGAAAACCTCGGTCACGGTGGCTGGAAAGCAAGTCTGCGCTTGCTGGTGGCCAGTATAGGCGGGAGATGTTCGCGGGCAAGTGAGTGGGGATTGGCAGGAGACCGAGTCGCAACAATCGCGAGCAAGCCCGCTCCCACAAGGTCAGCGCTGAACCTGTGGGAGCGGGCTTGCCCGCGAAGGGGCCGGTACATTCAATAAAAAAATCGGGATGATCAGCCCCGGGCAAACGCCACGGCTTTCTGGAACTGTTCATCGGTCGGCCGCACGCCGGTGTACAACACGAACTGTTCCAGCGCCTGGATGGCAATCACTTCCAGCCCGGTGATCACCCGTTTGCCTTCGGCACGAGCGCGCACGATCAACGGCGTTTCCGAGGGGATCGCAACCACATCGAACACAGTCTCGGCAGCAGCGATGGCTTCAGGCTCAAACGCCAATTGGTCCGCTTCCGGCCCGCCGTTCATGCCGATGGGCGTGACGTTGATCAGCATCTGCGGGCGCTCGCCCCCCAGTTCCGCCTGCCATGAGTAACCCAACGATTCAGCCAAAGCACGCCCGGCGCGCTCGTTCCGGGCCACGATCAGGCCGTTTTTGTAGCCACCATCGCGCAAGGCACTGGCCACAGCCTTGGCCATGCCACCACTGCCGCGCAGGGCAAAAGTCGAACCCTTGGGAACCTGGTGGGTTTCAAGCAACTGGGCGATGGCAATGTAATCGGTGTTGTAGGCCTTGAGGTGACCGTTGGTGTTGACGATAGTGTTGATCGATTGAATAGCCTCAGCCGATGCGTCCAGCTCATCGACCAACGCGATACAAGCTTCCTTGAACGGCATCGACACCCCGCACCCCCGGATTCCCAGGGCGCGGATGCCACCAACGGCACCCGGCAAGTCCTGGCTGCTGAAGGCTTTGTAGTAGAAATTCAGGCCCAGTTGTTCGTATAGATGGTTATGAAACCGCAGGCCGAAATTGCCGGGGCGCCCCGAGAGTGACATGCACAGCTGAGTGTCTCTGTTGGGGTTCATCTGCATTGGAATCTCCTTCAATAGCACTTTCGGATGGACGGGATTAGCCACTCCACCGGTTCTGATTGATCATAAAAGCCAGTCTGCACTGGGCACACAGCCGCAAAGAAGCCGGTACAGACCTTACACAAAATTTACCCAACGGCTGTGCTGATTTTCCAAAAAATGCTGTCTTAGAAGTATCCCCGCGACAACTTGTGTCTATTGCAGACGCGAGCGCCGGGTCGAAGAACCGAGGACTTATCATGATCCGTAAAATCCCCACAGTAGCCTTGCTGATCGGTGCTCTTGCTATCGCAGGGCAGGCAGAAGCAGGTGGTCGTGGTCATGGCGGCTGGGAAGGTCCGGCTGTGTTTGGTGCGATCGTCGGCTCGGCAATCATTGGCTCAGCAATAATCGGCCGCGACCGTCCAGTGTATGTGGAGCAACCGATCTACGTTCAACCACAACCGGTGTACGTGCAACCACCACCTGTTTATTACCAACCGGCGCCGGTCTACGTTCAACAACCGATGTACTACCGCCCGGCACCAATCTATTACGGTCCACCACGTGGCTATGGTCCACCGCGTGGCTATTACGGCCCTCCCCATGGTTATTACCGTGGCGACCGCTGGTAACAGGCTCATCAGGCCCCGCCTCAACAGCGGGGCCTTTTTTGTGGCCGCAGGGCGGGTGAAGTCTGAATAAATCTCGCCAAGGTCGCTGTCGGGACAGTGCCGGCCGGTAAAGTTGGTCATATTTATGTCATGACAGGCCCGCAAGCTTGATCTGTCCATTAACAACAGGTTGATAAAAACAAGGACGACGCCATGCCCACACAAAACCCGCACCGCATTGTCGGCTTGTGCACTTCCAGCAAGGTGTACAACGCACTGACCGAGCTCAAGCATCTGGAAGGCCATCGCAGCGCCAAGTTTCTCTCGCTGCTGGCGGAAAACCTGGTGCGCAAAGGCCTGCTCAACGAGCAGGAAGTTGTGCATATGCTGGACCTGGTGGTGGACTGATCGCCAACACTCATTGGCGTCAATGACGACTATCGAAAGCGTTGATTGTCCGTTCAAGCGTCCGATCCGTAAGGTAGCTCCATAGATTAATGGAGGTACTTATGGCTCAGGTTCAGATCATGTCCGTTATCGGCAGCGCGGTTCCCGCACCACTCAGGGCGCTGGGATTGCTTGCCTGTTGGTATCTGGTGCAGGACGGCGAACCGATCAGCGGCCCGCTCACCTCACTTCCCGCCGCCCAGGCCTTGTCGCAACGTATCGACTCAGGCCAGCTCAGCGCTTAAGGCAGCTGAACCTTGGGCTTGGCATCGATGAAAATCGCCCAGCTCGACACGAACAACGCAGCAATCAACGGCCCGATGACAAAACCGTTCAAGCCGAAAATCGCCAGGCCACCCAGGGTCGAGATAAGGATCAGGTAGTCGGGCATTTTGGTGTCCTTGCCCACCAGCATCGGCCGCAGGACATTGTCCACCAGGCCGATCACAAATACCCCGAACAACACCAGCACCGCGCCCTGCCAGATCGCTCCGCTGAGCAGAAAGTACGCCGCCACCGGGAGCCAGACAATCCCCGCCCCCACCAACGGCAACAGCGACAGAAACGCCATCAACACCGCCCAGAGCAGCACGCTCGGGATGTCCAGATACCAGAAGATAAAACCGCCCAACGCCCCTTGCGTGATCGCCACCACCACATTGCCCTTCACCGTGGCCCGCACCACGCGATTGAACTTGAGTTGCAAGCGGCGCTTCTGGTTATCTTCCAGCGGTATGGCCGCACGTACTTTGCGCGCCAGTTCGGAACCGTCCCGCAGGAAGAAAAACAGCAGATACAGCATGACGAAAAAGCCCACCACGAATTCGAACGTGCCCTGGCCAAAACTGAACGCCTTGGTCGCGACAAACTGGCTGCCTTGCATCGTGCTCTTGATGATTTTTTCACGCAGCCCGGCCAGCTCGCCCATGCCGAAACGATCGAGCAGGTTCTGAACGTACGGCGGCAGGCTTTGCTTGAACTGTGACACATACCCGGCAATATCCAGTTCGCCGCTTTCGATTCTGCTGTACAGCGACGCACCCTCCTGAACCAGCAAGGTACTGATGGTGATCACCGGCAAGATTGCGATCAGCACACAGAGAATCAAGGTGCACAGGGCCGTCAGGTCGCGGGGCCAGCCGAACCTCAACTGCAACTGATGCTGCAAGGGCGCAAACAGAATGCCGAGGATGGCCGCCCAGAACACCGCGCCATAGAACGGCAGCAGAATCCAGACGAAGGCGATGGTCACCAAGGCCAGCAAGACCACCAGCGATTTGTTTTGTAGCTTCGTTTCGTTCATGTCCGATCCATGTCAGTGCGCAAGGAGCGCCGTTGCGCGTACTGATATTTAGTCCGCCATGGTTCGCGCGAGTGCCATTTGTTTGTTCACCAAGCATAGATCCAGATCAATGAACCCCGCGGGCAAGCCGCTTACCCTTGCCGGCTTTTGCGATCGACACTGCCATGACCTGCGCCATGAGACTCATCCCCCCGGAACTGCTCGCCCCTGCCGGCACCCTGAAAAACATGCGCTATGCCTTTGCCTACGGCGCCGACGCGGTGTACGCCGGCCAGCCGCGCTACAGCCTGCGGGTGCGCAACAATGAATTCGATCACGCCAACCTCGCACTCGGCATTGCCGAGGCCCAGGCTCAGGGCAAACGCTTTTATGTGGTGGTGAACATCGCACCGCACAACGCTAAGCTCAAAACTTTCTTGAAGGACCTGGAACCGGTGATCGCCATGGCGCCGGACGCGCTGATCATGTCCGACCCGGGCCTGATCATGCTGGTGCGTCGGCACTTCCCGCACATGCCGATCCACCTGTCGGTGCAGGCCAACACGGTGAACTGGGCCAGCGTCGAGTTCTGGCAGCAACAGGGCTTGAGCCGGATCATCCTGTCCCGCGAACTGTCGCTGGAAGAGATCGCCGAAATCCGCCAGCACGTCCCGGCGATGGAGCTCGAAGTGTTCGTCCACGGCGCGTTGTGCATGGCCTATTCCGGGCGCTGCCTGTTGTCGGGCTACATGAACAAGCGCGACGCCAATCAGGGCAGCTGCACCAATGCCTGTCGCTGGAAATACTCGGCGACGCCGGCCAGCGAAAATCAGCTCGGCGAAATCGTTCAGCAGTTCCCACCCGAACCGACCTTGGGCATCGGCGCGCCGACCGATCAAGTATTCCTGCTGCAAGAGGCCAATCGCCCTGACGAACTGATGCCGGCATTCGAGGATGAACACGGCACCTACATCATGAACGCCAAGGACCTGCGAGCCGTCCAGCACGTCGAGCGGCTGACGCAGATGGGCGTGCATTCATTGAAGATCGAAGGCCGGACCAAATCGCACTTCTATTGCGCGCGCACCACCCAGGTGTATCGCCGCGCGATCGATGATGCGGTGGCTGGCCGAGCGTTTGATCGCAGTTTGATGGCCGATCTGGAGTCCCTGGCCCAGCGTGGCTACACCGAGGGTTTTCTGCGTCGACATGTGCATGACGAATATCAGAATTATCAGAACGGCAGCTCGGTTTCAGAGCGCCAGCAGTTTGTTGGCGAGCTGACCGGCGAACGCCGGGATCGGCTGGCCGAGGTGCGAGTGAAGAATCGCTTTGGCCTGGGCGATCACCTGGAACTGATGACGCCCCAGGGCAACTTCCACTTCGATTTGCATCAACTGCAGAACGTCAAAGGCGAGGCGATTGAAGTGGCGCCGGGGGATGGGCACACGGTGTATTTGCCGATACCGGATGCGGTGGATTTGCAGTTTGGGTTGTTGATGCGGGATGTGGGCGTGAGTTAAAACCCATCACGAACACGACACGAAACCTGTGGGAGCGGGCTTGCACGCGATTGCTGTCTGACAGTCGATATCAATGTTGAATGTTCTGGCCGCATCGCGGGCAAGCCCGCTCCCACAGGGATTGCGTTGACTGACTGGCATTGTGAGTGATCACGCAAACTCCTCGCGCAACATCGCCACAAACGCCTCTCGCGCCGGGTGAACCCCGGCGTTTTCATGCCAGTAAAACAGGTTGTCGATAGCCGTCAGCTCGGGGAATTCATACCCCGCGCACCCCGCCCCTTTGGCGTACTGATCGAAGATCCCTTTGGGCACCAGCGCGACGCCGGCCCCGGCGCTGACGCAGCCGACAATCGCGCCATAACTGGCCAGGCTGACAATCGGCAATGCCTGCCCCTGACGCAACAACCAATGCTCCAGCGCCGCCCGGTAAGGACAACCCTGAGGCCACATGAACACGGTCTTGTCCTGCAAATCCGTGATATCGCGCACCGGCCCCAATGACGTCGAAGCAATCAGCAACAGCTCTTCGCGGTACATCGGCGTGCGCTTGAGGTGTGAGCGCTCGACATCCACCGCGACGATTGCGCCGTCGAGCCGGTGATTGAGTGTGTCATCGAGCAACTGGCCCCAACTGCCGGTGGTCAGTTCCAGGGCAACGCCCGGATAGCGCTTGTGAAACTTGGCCAGTAAACGCGGCAGTCGACCGGTCGCCGACGACTCGATGGCGCCAATGCGCAGCGGCCCGGACGGCTCGGCCGAAGGGTCCAGCGCGCGTTTGGCTTCAGCCGTCAGCGCGAGAATTTTCGAGGCGTAAACCAGAAAGGTCTGCCCCGCCGGGCTGATGCGCAACCCTCGCCCCTCGCGCAGAAACAGCGCGACACCCAGCTCGGTTTCCAGAGATTTGATGCGCGCCGTGATATTCGACGGCACACAGTGCAGCAACTCGGCCGCCCGGGCGATACTGCCGACGTCGGCGACGGTCTTGAACATGCGAATCTGCGCCAGCTCCATACATCACCAAAAGTGAACAATTAACACAGTATAAGTCAGTTGTAGCGAACGATCAGGCTTCCGATACTCGGTTCATACGCCCACAGGTGCCCGACCATGCAGCCACTCACACCCTCCTCTCATCACTCCGTCAAAATCATTCTGGCGATGGCGTTTGCCGTCGGCTGCTGGGGGTATTCCCCGACCGGTATTCATGTCGGTTTGCAGGCCTATGACCCGGGTCATCTGGCGCTGCTGCGGTTTCTGGTGGCATCGATATTCATGGCAGTAGTCGCCGTGTTCCGAGGCATCCACCTGCCGCACATGCGCGACTGGCCGCTGCTGATCGTCCTCGGTTTTTTTGCCGTGAGCCTGCATCACGTCGCGCTGAATTTCGGCCAGCAAGGGATCAGCGCCGGGGCGTCCAGTGTGCTGGCGCAAACCACGCCGTTGTTCAGCACGCTGCTGGCGCGTTTCGTCTTCAAGGACCGGGTGAGCGTCTGGCGCTGGGGCTGCGTGTTTCTGGGTTTGACCGGCGTGGTGATTGTGGTGGCTGGTGATCATGGATTGGGGAGCATCAACGCTCACAGCTTGCTGATCTTGCTGGCGGCTGTGTCCTGGAGTTTCTACTTTGCGTTGCAAAAGCATCAGTCCGGGCGCTACGACGGGTTGACGCTGGTCTGCTACACCGTCTGGTCGGGGACGGCGTTGTTGCTGGCTTATCTGCCGGGACTGGCCAGCGAAATCGTCAGTGCGCCGCTTCATGTGCAATGGGCAGTGGTTGCATTGGGCGTGTTTCCCAGCGCCCTCGCCTACCTGGCCTGGGCCTTTGTGTTGGCTCATGTGGATTTGAGCCGTGCGACGATGACGATGTATTTGATTCCGCCTGCTGCGATGGCAATTGCGTCTGTTGGCTTGGGCGAGCAGCCGACGTTGATGGTGTTGGTGGGTGCGGTGGTGGTGCTGGTCAGTGTGTTGGCGTTGAATCTGGAGCGGCGGTTTTTTGGGATTCAAGTGGCCAGTGCTTGATCGCTAATTGGTGTTGCTGCATCTGGCGCCTTCGCGGGCAAGCCCGCTCCCACAGGGATCGCAGTGTTCACACAATCCGTGTGGGAGCGAGGCTTGCCCGCGAAGAACGATGACTGGATGTCACTGCCCCCCCCCAATCAGAATCAGGCTCCGCCCGTCGAAAAGCGGTCGCGGCTGTTGGTCAGGTGCAACCACATTGCCGCCCGCGCCGCATCCGGATCCTGGCGTTTGATGGCGTTGAGAATCGCCTCGTGTTCGAGGTTGGCGAGTTGCCCGAGCTTGCTCAAATCCGCCGACCCGCGCTCGGCGGCATTGACGCGGGTCCGGGGGATCATGGCGCTGCCCAGGTGCTGCATGATCTCGGTGAAGCACACGTTGCCGGTGGCTTCGGCGATCAGCAGATGAAAGCGTTTGTCCGCCTCGACGCAACTGTCGTTGTTGGCCAACAGGTTTTGATAGTCATCTAGCGCTTCACGCATCTGCGCCAATTGCTGGTCTGTGCGACGAACCGCTGCCAGCGCCGCCGCCTGGGTTTCCAGGCCCATGCGCAACTCCAGAATACTGCGCACGCCCAGCGCGGTATCGACATTCAATCGCAGCCCCTGATCCGGTGCCCGCTCGAGGACAAAAGTACCGATGCCGTGACGGGTTTCCACCAGCCCCGAAGCCTGCAGCTTCGAGATTGCCTCGCGCACCACCGTGCGACTGACGCCATGCTCCTGAACAATCGAGTTCTCCGACGGCAGCTTATCCCCCGGCACCATCTGGCCGAGCAGGATGCTCTGGGTCAGTTTGCTCACCAAATCATGGGCCAGGTTGTGGGCACGCTTGCGGGCGGGTGCATCGATGTCTTCTTGCATGGTGATTTATCCGTAAAGCGGGTATCCGGATCGTAGCACTGCACTCGCTTCTCGGTGACGGGAATCTGAACAAAATGCCGCTCAACTTGTATGACAACACTCAATTATCACACCGTGACAGACGATTTAAACTATCGAATCCAAGTGTTCTATAGCGACGGAAGAAAAAATCACCGACTGAACTAATCCCGACGCAACCCAGCAAATACGCCACACAAAACCAAAACACGAATAAAAACCCTCCCACCTAGCGCCATTTTGTTGAGAGACAGCACTTGTAAGACAAAAAAATCTAGTTGTATGATGTCTATCAACAACGCAGCACCCAGCCACACCCCGCATAAAAATAACGAGTGGGAGAAAAAGCAGTGAATACATCCATATCCGGGATGAACGATGGCGCCGATTCGGTCCTGAAGTCCGCCATCTCAAAAGTGAAACGCCACGTCCTGCCGCTGTTCGTGATCATGTTCATCGTCAACTACATCGACCGTGTGAACATCGGCTTCGTCCGCGCTCACATGGAACATGACTTAGGCATTGGCGCTGCCGCCTACGGCCTCGGTGCCGGTCTGTTCTTCATCGGTTACGCGCTGTTCGAAGTCCCTTCCAACATCCTCCTGCAAAAAGTCGGCGCACGAATCTGGCTGACCCGCATCATGCTGACCTGGGGTCTGGTGGCTTCCTGCATGGCATTCATCCAGAACGAAACCCACTTCTACATCCTGCGGTTTCTACTGGGCGTGGCCGAAGCCGGTTTCTTCCCCGGGGTGATTTATTACTTCACCCGCTGGTTGCCCGGCGTCGAACGTGGCAAGGCGATTGCGATCTTCCTCAGCGGCTCGGCCATTGCGTCACTGATCTCCGGCCCGCTGTCCGGGCTGCTGCTGCAAATCAGCGGCTTGGGCATGCACGGCTGGCAATGGATGTACTTCATCGAAGGCATGTTCTCGGTCGTACTGTGCGTGTTCGTCTGGTTCTGGCTGGACTCCAAACCCCACGACGCCAAATGGCTGACCCGTCCCGAGCAGGACGCGCTGGTCAAAGCCATCGATGACGAACAACGGGCCCGCGAAGCCGCGACCCCGATCAAACCGTCGCTGGGCACGCTGCTCAAGGATCGTCAGATCATCCTCTTCTGCCTGATCTACTTCTTCATCCAGTTGACCATCTATGCCGCGACCTTCTGGCTGCCGAGCATCATCAAGAAGATGGGCGACCTGAGCGACATTCAGGTCGGTTTGTTCAACTCGATTCCGTGGTTGCTGTCGATCGTCGGCATGTACGCCTTCGCCACGTTGTCGGCCAAATGGAAACACCAGCAAGCCTGGGTCGCCGCTGCGCTACTGATCGCTGCCGCCGGGATGTTCATGTCCACCACGGGCGGGCCGATCTTCGCCTTCGTCGCCATCTGCTTCGCCGCGCTGGGTTTCAAATCGGCATCGTCGCTGTTCTGGCCGATCCCCCAGGCGTATCTGGATGCGCGAATTGCTGCTGGCGTAATCGCATTGATCAACTCCGTGGGCAACCTCGGTGGCTTCGTTGCGCCGACCACCTTCGGTCTGCTGGAACAGCACACCGGCTCGATTCAGGGCGGGCTGTACGGCCTGGCCGCGACCTCGATCATCGCCGCGATCATCGTCTTCGCCGCGCGCAATAAACCGAAACCCGCACCTGTGGCTGCCTTGGGCAAACCTGCGCCCCGTCACGCCTGAATACCTGCTTTTTAAGGACATAAAAATGAACGCACAAGAAACCGCAAAAGCCCCGATCATCACCAGCATGCAGGTTGTGCCTGTGGCCGGCCACGATGGCATGCTGCTCAATCTGAGCGGCGCCCACGGCCCGTTTTTCACCCGCAACATTGTGATCCTCAAGGACAACGCCGGCCACACCGGCGTCGGTGAAGTGCCGGGTGGCGAGCGTATTCGCCAGACGCTGGAAGACGCGCGCGCACTGGTGGTCGGCAGCCCGATCGGCACGTACCAGAAGATCCTCAATCAAGTGCGCCAGACCTTCGCCGATCGCGATGCCGGCGGTCGTGGTTTGCAGACGTTCGACCTGCGCATCACCATTCACGCCGTCACCGGTCTGGAAGCCGCTCTGCTCGACTTGCTCGGCCAGCACCTGGATGTGCCAGTCGCTGCCCTGCTCGGCGAAGGCCAGCAGCGCGATGAAGTGAAGATGCTCGGTTACCTGTTTTATGTTGGTGATCGCAACGAAACCGATCTGGCCTACCGCAGCGAACCGGACGCCGACAACGACTGGTTCCGTGTGCGTCACGAGAAAGCCATGAGCGCCGACGCCGTGGTACGCCTGGCCGAAGCCGCCCACGCCCGTTATGGCTTCAAGGACTTCAAACTCAAGGGCGGCGTGTTGAGTGGCGACGAGGAAATCGAAGCGGTCACCGCCCTCGCCGAACGTTTTCCCGATGCGCGCATCACCCTTGATCCGAATGGCGCCTGGTCGCTCAAAGAAGCGATCCGCCTGTGTCGGGATCAGCATCATGTGCTCGCCTACGCCGAAGACCCGTGCGGCGCGGAAAACGGTTACTCCGGCCGGGAAGTCATGGCTGAATTCCGCCGTGCCACGGGCCTGAAAACCGCGACCAACATGATCGCCACCGACTGGCGGGAAATGGGCCATGCGATCCAGTTGCAGTCAGTGGATATTCCTTTGGCCGACCCGCACTTCTGGACCATGCAGGGCTCGGTTCGAGTCGCGCAGATGTGCCACGAATGGGGCCTGACCTGGGGCTCGCATTCCAACAACCACTTCGATATTTCCCTGGCCATGTTCACCCACGTCGCGGCGGCTGCGCCGGGTGAAATCACCGCCATCGACACCCACTGGATCTGGCAGGACGGCCAGCGCCTGACCAAAGCGCCGCTGCAAATCGTCGACGGCTGCGTGCAGGTGCCGAAAAAACCTGGCCTGGGGATTGAACTGGACATGGATCAACTGGCCAAGGCCCATGAGCTGTACAAAGGCATGGGCCTCGGCGCGCGGGATGACAGCGTGGCGATGCAGTTTCTGATTCCGGGGTGGAGGTTCGATAACAAGCGGCCGTGCCTGGTGAGGTAGCCCTCTGGAAGCTCGCCTAACCGGCGTGCCGGGTTCGTTCCGACTCATCCAGGTGTTCCAGCAGCGCCGCTGTCGTCGCATCCCGCAGCTTGATGGCCTCCATCCAGTCCGGTCCTTGCGCCAACAGCGGAGGGCAGACGTTGACGTGGATTGCACCGCGACGCGGGAACCACTGACCGTCGCGCAGTACCCTGCGCGTGCCGCAGATGGCGACCGGCAGCAGCGGCACGCCGGCACGCGCGGCGAGCACGAAGGCGCCCATGTGGAACGTTCGCAATCCTGGCTCGCGGGTGAAGGTTCCCTCGGGGAAGAACACCAGAGGCTGGCCAGTCTGTAACGCCTCGGCCAGGGACTCGGTGTCTGCGGCGCTGCGCTGCAGGTCGAAGCGCTCGACGAAGCGGGCACCGAGTTTGCGCAGGAACCGGCCGGCGATCCACTGGCCAGCCAGTTCGCGCTTGGCAACGAAGCTGAACTGCGGCGGCAGGGCCGCGCAGAGAATGACGCCGTCGAGGTAGCTGGCATGGTTCGCGGCCAGCACGCTCACCGAGGAGGAAGGCAGGTGCTCGAGTCCCGTGACACTGAATGGCACACCCGCCAGGCGCAGGAACAGCCGGGAGGCCATGCGGGTAAAGCTGCGACACCAACGCTGGCGCGGCAGGATCGCGACGGCCAGCCAGGTCAGCGGTGTGACCAGCCAGAACAGCAGCCAGAGGTAAGCGGCATACAACGCGGCGCGGCAGGTCTGCCAGCCGCGACCGAAATGCCCGCGCAAGGCCTGCAACACCAGGCGCAGCAGCTGGCGCCAAACGGCCAGGTGCGGTCGCCCCACTTCGCCGCGCTCATACAGTTCGCGGCTGGCAGCACGGCGAAGCTTTCCGCTGGAGGTTTTCAGCACGCTATGCGGTGGCGCCAGAACGATATCGTCGGGCGCCACACCGGTGAGGTCGAACACGATACGGTTGACCTCCTGCTGCAGCTGTTGCCGCGCGGCAGCGTCCTTCTCGCTGGTTTCCGCCAACACCACCAGGCGCTCGGTGCCGGTGGCCGGCTCCGGACTGCCGAACACCGCGATGCAACCTTTGCGCAGCCCGGGCAGATTGCCGACCGCTGCTTCGACATCGTAGGGATAGATGTTGCGCCCGGCGCGAATGATCAAGTCCTTGGCACGGCCAGTCAGGTAGACCTCACCGCCGGCCATGTAGGCGAAGTCGAGCGAGTCGAACCAGCCATCGCGCAGCACCCGGCGGGTTTCTTCGGGGTTGCGGTAGTAGCCTGCCGAGGTAGATGGCCCGCGAAATTGCAGGTGCCCTTCGCTGCGTTCGGGCAGCTCGATTCCGCTGCCATCGACGATACGAATCTGATGGCCCGGCAGTGGCCGACCGCTGGAGACGAAGCGCAGCGTTGCGCTGGAATCCGCTTCGGCGGGCAGTGCATTGCCATGGGTCTGAAACGCATCGCGCTGTACCCGGTCGATCAGCGGCCCTCGGTCCAGGGGAGGAAAGGCCACGCCCAGCGTGGCCTCGGCCAACCCATAGACCGGCGCCAACGCGGTAGGGGCCAAGCCGTAGCGAACGAAACGTTCGGCGAAGCGCTGCAAGGTCTCCGGGCTGACCGGCTCGGCACCGTTGAAGGCCAGGCGCCAACTGCTCAGATCCAGGCCCTCGAGATCGCCGTCAGCGAGTTTGTTCAGACACAGTTCGTAGGCAAAGTTGGGCGCCGCCGACATCGTGCCGCGGAAGCGGTCGATGGCCCATAACCAACGCGCCGGCCGTGCCAGGAAAGCCAGCGGCGACATCAGCACCAGGCTGTAGCCGTAATACAGGCTGCCCAGCCAGGCACCGATCAATCCCATGTCGTGGTACATCGGCAGCCAGCTGACGAACACATCCTGCGGCCCCACCTTCAGCGCCCTACCCATGGCGCGCAGATTGGCCAGCAGATTAGCGTGGCTGACCATCACTCCCTTGGGCTGGCCAGTACTGCCCGAGGTGTACTGCAGGAAGGCGATGTCATCCGGTTGTCGCACAGGTGTCATGCACTCGCCGCCCTCGCTCAGCTCGGCCACGCTGGCGATGCGCGTCAGACTCGGGACCTGCGGCTGGATCAGCCGGGCAAGCAGCTTGGCCTGCGTCACGGTAATCAGCATTTTGGCCTCGGCGTTGCACAGGATGCCGGCCTGGCGGCGCAGGTGATCCTCGATCTGCGACAAGCGCAGCGGTGGGTAAATGGGCACCGGCACACCACCGGCCAACAGGATGCCGAAAAAGCCATGGAGAAAGTCGCTGCCCGTGGGCAACATCAGAGCCACGGTCTGACCGGCCCGCAAGCCACTGCGTTGCAACCCTGCGGCAACGGCCAGGGCGCCTTGGTGCAAGGCGCCATAGCTGATGTCCTGCGTCTGGTCGCTGTCACCGAGCAGACGCACATGGGGCTGCTGCGGCTGATGGTGCACATGCCACTCCAGCACCTCGATCAAGGTTCGCGCGGTGTCCGGTGTTTGCCCCGTTGCTACCGGGACCTCGCTGGAGGGCAACGGGCGTACCGCCTCGGCGCCAGGCCGGCTGTGCAATACGCGCAGGACATCGGCGGGGGTGTCCGCCGAGGCGAACAGGTTTTCCGGCAAACGCACACCGAATTCGTGCTCGATGCGTGACCACAGTTCGACCCGAGCCAGGCTGTCGATGCCCAGGTCCCGGTCCAGCATGCTGTGCAAGTTGACGTGCAAACCTTCTGCTGCCTGCGGGCGCAACTCGACCACGGTGCGCAGGACAATTTCGAGCAGTTTTTCCGCATCCCCACCGGAAGGGGGAACGGCGCGGTTTTCTGGAGACGGACGGGACATCGGCGGCCCCTCATCACAGGACACTCGGTGCGTAAATCCTTGCCCATTGCCATTATGCGCCTATGGCGGCGAGGCTCAATCCGTAGCAGCCGGACCAGCCTTCGGCATCTGCCCCGGTTTGGGGCTAGGCTCTCAAGGACCCGACGTCTGCAGGGAGATCGCCATGCCAGCCAGCCTTAACCCCGGAGTGACACGCCGAGAAATCTGGGCCTGGGCGATGTTCGATTTCGCCAACTCCGGCTACACGACCGTGGTGATCACCGCCGTGTTCAACGCCTACTTCGTCGCCGTGGTCGCCAAGGGCGAAGCTTGGGGTACGCTCGCCTGGACCAGCGCCATAGCCCTCTCTTACGCCCTGATCATCCTGACCGCGCCGCTGGTTGGCGCCTATGCCGACGCCTTCGCCTGCAAGAAACGCCTGCTGCTGTTCAGTACAATCGGTTGCGTCGTCTTTACCTCTGGACTCGCGCTGGCAGGGCCGGGGGAGCTCGGTGTCGCGATCCTTTTCATCGTGCTATCCAACTTCTGCTTCGGCAGCGGCGAAAACCTGATTGCCGCCTTCCTGCCCGAACTCGCCCGTGAGGATGCCTTGGGCAAGGTATCCGGCTGGGGCTGGGGGTTCGGCTATATCGGCGGCCTGGTCAGCCTGGGCGCCTGCCTGGCCTTCGTCAGCTGGGCCCAGGCGCAGGGCCAGACTGCGGCGCAGTTCGTGCCGGTGTGCATGCTGATCACCGCGTCCTTGTTCGCCATCGCCAGCCTGCCGACCTTCCTGTTCCTGCGCGAACGCAGCCAGCCGCAGCCCGAGCGCGGCGACACGCCTATCGCACAAGCGGTGCTGGCGCGCTTCGCACAGACGCTGCGCGAAGCCGACCGCTATCGCGACCTGCTGCGCTTCCTTGCCTGCACCGTCTGCTATCAGGCCGGTATCTCGGCAGTAATCGCCCTGGCGGCCATCTATGCCAATCAGGTCATGGGCTTCAGTACCCAGGACACGCTGCTGCTGATCCTGGTGGTGAATATCACGGCCTCCATCGGTGCCGTGCTGTTCGGTTGGCTGCAGGATCGCCTCGGCCATCGCGCCACGCTGGCGCTGACCCTGCTGGGCTGGCTCGGCATGGTCGGCCTGATCTGGGTCGCGCGCGGCCCCGAGCTGTTCTGGCTGGCGGCCAACCTCGCGGGTCTGTGCATGGGCGCCAGCCAATCGGCCGGACGTGCGATAGTCGGTCTGCTCGCGCCGCCGACGCGGCTGGCGGAGTTCTTCGGCCTCTGGGGGCTAGCGGTCAAACTGTCGGCAATCCTCGGCCCCATGACTTACGGCCTGACCAGTTGGCTGTCCGGAGGAGACCACCGCCTGGCGATGCTGATTACCGGCAGCTATTTCATTGTCGGCCTGCTGATCCTCGCCGGCGTCGACCTGGAGCGCGGGCGGCAGGTAGCTGTCAGCCCTGCCGAGCGTCTCGAAAAGTGAATCTCCCACAGGAGTGGCATTCACGCTAGCACCTCTGTGCCGCTTGCAGCAGCCACCCCCGGAACGCCGCCATCGCCGAGGTTTCGGGGCGCGACTGCAAGCGGGTCAGCCAGTAGCTGCCCGTGGTGATCGCGATGGCGAAAGGTTGCTGGATCGCATCCGCGGCCAATTGCCGGGAGAACATCAACGGCGGCGCCAAGGCAACGCCTGCCCCTTGCAGTGCCGCTTCCATCATCGCCAGCGAGGAATCGAAGACGATGCTGCGTGGCGGTGCTGCATGGGTTGAAAGCCCTGCCGCCTGGAACCACTCTGGCCACTCGTCCGTGCGATAGGAGCGCAACAGTGTTTGCTGCAACAGATCGGCTGGCGTGTGCAGTTGCCGGGCGATCTCTGGAACGCAAAGAACCGACAACGGTGCCTCGATCAACCGCACCGCTTCGATCCCGTGCCACGCTCCCGCGCCAAAACGAATGGCGTAATCCAGGCCTTCGGCGGCCACATCCACCCGGTTGTTGTTGGTCGACAGGCGCAAATCTATGAACGGATGTTTCTTCTGAAAGTCCGCCAACCGCGGCAACAGCCAGCCCACCGCGAAAGTCCCCACGGCGCCCACCGTCAGCACTTCGCGAAAATGCCCGCCCTCGAAACGCTCCAGGGTTTCGGCGATCCGGTCGAAGGATTCGCGTAACACCGGCAGCAGGGTTTCCCCTTCGCTGGTCAGCATCAGGCCGCGGGGCAGGCGTTTGAACAAGGTCACGTTAAGCTGGGCCTCAAGGCTTTTGACCTGATGACTCACCGCTGCCTGCGTGACACACAACTCCACCGCCGCCCGGGTGAAACTCAAATGGCGCGCCGAAGCCTCGAAAGCGCGCAGCGCATTCAGCGGCAGTTGAGGTCGAATCATGCCCACTCCCAAAATTTTCTAATGGCTCATCCGAAATATCGTCGTTTGTCGGTCTTCGGCAAACTGACTAGATTTAGCCCGCCCAGTAGCGGACCGACTTGGAAAACCGCTCGGAGTGTAGCGGTTTACACCACGAACAATCATGGAAAGTGGCTCAATCATGTCTAAAAAAAATCAGAAAAAACCAGTGTTCTACAGCGCTTTTGCACTTCTCCTCGGCGTCAGTCACAGCTTTGCTGACGACCGCATCGAAGCCGTCGTGAAAGCCGCCATCGAACCAGTGATGCAGCGACAGCAGATCCCTGGTGTCGCAGTCGCAATCACCGTCAACGGCCAGCCGCATTACTTTAACTACGGCGTGGCCTCGAAAGAAAGCGGCAAGGCAGTCACCCAAGACACCCTGTTCGAGATCGGTTCGGTGAGCAAAACCTTCACCGCCACCCTCGCCGCCTACGCCCAGGCGAGCGGCAAACTGTCCCTGTCGGAAAGCGCCAGTCAGGTTCTGCCGACATTGCATGGCAGCGCGTTCGACAACATTAGCGTGCTGCAACTCGGCACCTACACCGCCGGTGGCCTGCCGCTGCAATTCCCCAGCGAGGCAGACCATCGGGACAAGATGCTTGGTTACTACAAACAATGGAAACCGACCTACGCCGCTGGCACTCATCGTCAGTATTCAAACCCCAGCCTTGGGTTGTTCGGCTATCTGGCGGCCCACAGCATGGGTGCGCCGTTCGATACGCTGATGGAAAAAACCTTGCTGCCCAAACTCGGCCTCAAGCACAGCTACCTCAAGGTACCGAAGGATCAGATGGGGCTTTACGCTTGGGGTTACGACAAAAACGACAAACCTGTGCGGGTCGGGCCGGGCGCACTGGATTCTGAAGCGTATGGCGTGAAAACCAGCGCTTCGGACCTGCTTCGTTATGTTGAGGCGAACATGAATCCCGCGTCACTGGAAAAGCCCTTGCAGCAAGCCATCGCCACCACTCACACCGGTTACTACAAGGTCGGCGAGATGACTCAAGGGTTGGGATGGGAGTTCTACAACTACCCGGTAACGCTCGATACATTGCTGGCGGGTAACTCGTCGCAGATGGCGATGGAAGCCCATGCCGTCCAACCGCTGAACCCGCCGCAATCCCCACGCGATAATGTTCTGATCAACAAAACCGGCTCAACCGGCGGCTTCGGCGCCTACGTCGCCTTTATCCCGGCCAAAGACATCGGCATCGTGATCCTGGCCAACAAAAACTACCCGAACGCCGAGCGAGTCAAAATCGCTCACACAATATTAAGTGCGCTGACCGAATAATCCCGACAACCCATTAAGGCTGGGCAGCCACTCCCTGTGGCGAGGGAGCTTGCTCCCGCCGGGGCGCGTAGCGGCCCCAACTCTGCCACCACGGAAATCCCGATAGAACGCAGGCGGCTGTTTTGCGACTGCTGCGCAGCCGAGCGGGAGCAAGCTCCCTCGCCACAATGGGCGGTTAGATTCCAGATTTCTGGCGGTAAATAAAATGGGCGACCTGTTGAGGTCGCCCATTTTCGTTACTGCCTTTAAACCTGTGCCTGCAATCGTCGCCCGATCACATCCATCAAATCACAACCGTCGCGCAGCGGAATTGCCAGCACCCGCGCGAAATCCTGCAACAGCAATGCATCGCGGCCAATCCCCTCGCCGATGGAAAGGGTTTCCAATAGCTGAGTCACGCTTCTGATGCGATAGGCCGCCGTGTCATGCAACACATCCACGGGTGCTTCGGTATCAATCAGCAACGACGGGATATTGCAGTCGATGCCCGTAATCGGCATGTATCGAGCCATAACTGAGCCTCCCTGATCATTGTTGAGTGTTTGGCTGAACGGAAGGCGCGCCTTCGGGCGGATCGATAGTGTCCAGTGCGCGGTTCACCAGCAATTCGGCTACCACCGCCAACTGCTGAATCGACAGCGCCACGTTACGGTTGGAGCTTTCCAGCTTGCAGGCCAGATCCGTGACCAAGACATTCAGGGACGCGAGGGTTTCGCAGGCGTGGCTTAGCAGGGTTTCTGTGTCGACGCCGGGGACAATGGTGAAGATATGGCTGATCGGGTCAGCGTGGTTGGGGTTACGCAAGCGAGCGCTGACGGCGGGTTCGGTGATTTCAGATAGTGGAACGGGATCGAGGGGATCGAGGGGATCGGATGGGGATTCGGGGGGATTGGGAGTAACTTTCTTCATATGTAAAGCTCCATTAACAATTTAGGAAAACTGCCAATCTCACTTCCACATGAGGGTGACAGCTGTACGCAGGTGTGGAAGACCAGGGGGAACCTACCAAAACCCGGCGCACTCGAAAGTGCCCCGCGTACAGCCGCCATAACGCGGCAATGTTGACATAAAAAATGTCGCCATGCGCTTTACGAGCGTTGGTAGGTGTCTCTGACCACCGGACTTCCACATCCGACCGCTGATTTTGCAGCGGCTGGAGAAGGTTATCGGCATGCTCGCCACCGCACCAGTTCATGAAGTGCTCTGCGTTTTGCAGGAAATTTCCGACGCAATTGAAGGCCTTTGCCCAACTCATTTTCATGGGCATACACTGCAACTAACTTTTTATTGATGACCGTTGTGATGCGACCGAAACCGTTGTATCTAATGGGCCTCCCAAGCTCCCGAACGGCATCGGATCAATCCGTCGCCGGGAATGACATAATGCGCGCTCAAGCCTGCACACCGACTGACCGCCAAAGGGCGCTGTAATGGAAATCAAAAAATTCAAGCTCACGGATGTCGGTCGATTCACCGATTTGGACATTCAGTTGGCCCCCACCGCCAAACATCCCTCGAACGTGACAGTTCTGGTGGGAAACAACGGTGCCGGGAAAACCACGCTTCTAAAGTCGCTAGCCATCTCACTGAGCTGGTTGGTGGCCAGAATTCGTACCGAGAAGGGTAATGGCAGTCACATTGCAGAAGAGGATGTTCGAAACGGCGCCTCATCCGCCTCTATTTCGATTGCTGTAAAAGACGACTCTCTGGCAAACCCTAATAATCCCGATGCTGATCCTGAGGATGCTCTATTCCAATGGACCGTTACTCGATCCAGACAGGGTCGAAAAACAGATGCTCACAGCTCTCTGGTTGACGCCAGCCGTCTTGCGGATGTTTACCGGGATGAATTGACCGTTATTGAAAAGGCATCTCTTCCACTGATTGCGTACTATCCGGTTGAGCGTTCGGTACTGGAAATTCCTTTAAAGATCCGAACCAAGCATACCTTTGATCAACTTGACGGCTATGACAATTCGTTGAATAGGGGTGTCGATTTTCGGCGTTTCTTTGAATGGTTTCGCGAGCGCGAGGACAGTGAAAATGAAACCGGCGTGTCCAGCACCGCCTTGTCCGAAATCTCCGAAAAGTTTGGAAAGGACAGTGACATTTGGAAAACGCTTTCCCAGTTGAAGGCATCCTCTCGTGATCGTCAGTTGACGGCGGTTCGCACTGCAATCGCAGCCTTCATGCCTGGCTTCAGCAATTTGAGAGTAAAGCGTAAGCCACGGTTGCACATGGCCATCGATAAAGGCGGAGCCACGTTAAATGTGTCTCAGCTGTCGCAGGGTGAAAAGTCCATGATGGCGTTGGTCGGAGACATCGCACGCCGATTGGCAATGATGAATCAATCGCTGGAAAACCCTTTACACGGTGACGGAATCGTACTGATTGATGAAGTCGACTTACACCTGCACCCCAAATGGCAACGCAGTCTGATCCGACAACTGAGTGAAACATTTCCTAATTGCCAGTTTGTACTGACAACTCACTCTCCACTCGTCATCAGCGACGCAAAAGATGTGCTGTGCTACGTACTGGATGATGGGGAGCTACAAGAGCGCGACGGCCTTTATGGCCTTGATGCCAATCAAGTTCTGTTGAGCGTCATGGACACCGATGTTCGTAACAGCGAGGTACAGCGAAGACTGAATCGATTGCTTGAGCGCCTGCAGGATGGTGACTTGGACGAAGCCAGGAAATTGTTTTCCGAGCTGTCACTGGAGCTTTCAGACGGTCATCTGGAGTTGGCGAAGGCCGCACTGTTGATCCGCAAACTGGAGTTGCGTCGTGCGTAAGATCAACAAGGGTATTGAGCCGGAGGCGCTGACTCGATGGAAGCGCTTGAACAGCACATTACGTTACCGGGATTTGCCCGTTGAAGAGAGTCGGTCCATTCGCTCAGCGTGTATCTCGGAACAGTACGGCTTATGTGCGTATTGCTGCCAGGCAATCACGATTGACGACGCTCATAACGAGCATATTGAGGCCCAGGATCGCGCGCAAAATCGCACTTTAGACTTATCCAACATAGTCGCAAGTTGCCAACGCGCCCATCAATGCGGCCACGGTCGAGGCACGCGAGCACTGCCACTGACGCCTTTGATGGATGAATGCGAAACCGAGCTGAAGTTCTATCTGTCTGGTCTGGTAAAGGGGCATACCGACCGAGCCAATACTTCCATTGAGGCGTTGAATCTGGGTCATACCGAGGAAAGCAATCGTGGTCTTGTCGGTGCACGTAAAACTCTGGTTGATGCGTTGATTTATACCCAGAACCTGCCACCCGACGAGTTGCAGTATGAGGACGAAGATTTCTTGGGCTTACTTCTGGAGGACTTGCAAACGCCTGATGCCGGCCTCCTGCAGCCCTTCTCACCCGTATTAGTTAATGTAATTCGTCATTTGCTGGCTCGACCTTAGAACAATCAGGAACGTCTACCAGAGGGTTGAGGAGGTTGAAAACCACTTCAGCCATTTTCGACACATCTTCTGGAAGAAGGAGTAATCCCCCGCACAGTCACCCCTCCTACCTGAGAAAATCACCACAGGGTTCAGTGCAATTCAATCGTCCGGCATTTCAGGCGGTTTGGCGGGTTTCGCCGGTTTGCCTTTGGCGCCTTTGGCCGGCGGGACTTCAGCCACCGGCGCTGGCACCGGTACCGTGGCTTCCTTCTCGGAAGCCGGCAACTGGTCGATGGCGCTGAAGATCTCTTTCAACTCGACCGCATCCGATTGCTCAAGCTTCTTTTCACCATCCTTGCCGATCAGGATGATTTTGCTCTTCGCCCCGGCGCCCAGCTTGAGCGAGCGGATCAGCGCCATCGTCGTTTGCGGGTCGAGGTCTTTGCCGTCGCGCTGACCCATCGTATTGATCACGGTATACAGCACCATGTTTCGCTCGGTGAAGCCCTTGCGACTGGCGGGTTCATCCAGCGATTTTTTCAGGTTGACCCAGGTGGGGTCGACCGAACTGGGCGCGATGACAATCAGGGGGCGGGCCCTGCCCACGTCTTTAACCAGAGGGGAATCGTCATCGGCGGCGAACAGGGGGCCGACGAAAGCCAGCAGAGTAGCCAGGGTCAAAGACCTGATGAGCATGCGCATCTCCTTTTGATATCCACGCTCTAATGATTGCGCATCGCGGCGAACGTTCCGGGTGACGCACCGTATTTGTGTTTCGCCTTGCCCCAAGCTTAGGTCAGGGCGGTCATTGCGCAACAGCCTGAGCTAATCTCATAACTGATTCACCGTGAGGGTTGATCCAATGAGCGCTCAGTTGAACCACACCATCGTCTGGTGCCGTGACAAACAGGTGTCGGCGCGCTACCTGACCGACCTCCTCGGCCTGCCCGATGCCGAGCCGTTCGGACCGATGCTGGTGGTCAAGTTCGATAACGGGGTATCACTGGACTTCTACAACAACGACCCGCCCATCGCGTCCCAGCACTATGCGTTCTTGATCGGCGACGAAGACTTCGATGCAGCGTTCGCTCGCCTGCAAGCGCTCAATCAGCCCTGGTGGGCCGATCCGGGCAAGCAACGGCCGAACGAGATCAATGATTACAGCGGTGGCCGGCGGGTGTATTTCGATGACCCGGACGGGCACCTGCTGGAGATTTTCACCCGGGAATAGATACCCGTCATATACCAAACGGAAAGGTGTCTTCCTCATGCTCCATGAATTCAGGCGCTGGCAATGGCGAGACCGCGTGGGTTTTTTCGATCCAGACGAATGCGTCGAATTGCTCCGCCAGCACGGCCTGAAAGTAATGGCTCTGGCGCTCGGTTCTGGGTCGATAGATGACGCCGATGGCACGCTCAAGTAACGGCTCGGCCAGTACGTCCAGCAATTCCTCGCTCGGTGACGTCCGCCAGTCGAGCAATGCTGCGGGGACGCCGGCCTGGAGAAACAGCTGCTCCCAGCTGTCGGCCAATGCCGGGTTCACCTGTTTGACCTGCATCGGCTCATCCCAGTCATCGGCGGCAGCGACGGTGCCGTGGTCGGTGCCCATGCCGATCAGCACCGCTTGTGAGCCGTAGGCCGTGCGGCACAACTGCCCGATGTTGAACTGCCCTTCCCAACCCATTTGCGTGGCGGCGGCGTTACCGATGTGTGAGTTATGCGCCCACACCACCGCTTTGGCGCCTGCCCCGCGATGCGCCATCAGGGTTTGCAAGGTGTCGAACATGTGCCGGTCACGCAGGTTCCACGAGGCGGTCGAGCCGCGGTACATGGCGCGGTAATACTGCTCGGCGGCCCGCACAACGCGGGCGTTCTGGGTGGCGCTGAAAAACGCCTCGTCGTCGGCCACCATCGGGTCGAGCCGTTCGCCCAGCAGCACATTCAATTGCTCGACCACTGCATCCTCGCACGTGGCCAGGTTGCCCCGCTCGGCGAAATGACCGTACAGCGCCGGGTCGTCATGCCACGGCGTCAGGCAGCTGTAGCGATGTCGAGCTTCTTTTGCCAGCTGTGGGTCGGTCTTATCGAGATAGCTCAGTACTTCGTCGATGGAGTGACGCATGCTGTAAACATCCAGCCCCCGAAACTCCACACGCTGCTCGGGCGTCAGCCCGCGGTTATGGTGGTGCAGCCAGCGGGTAAAGGTCTGCACGGCCGTGTTGCGCCACATCCAGGTGGGGAATCGGGCGAAGGCCTGTTTTTTCCAGGCGGAGCGGCCCAGGTCACGGACGCATCGGTCAATCTGGCCGGCATCGGGCCAGTCGGCTTCGACCGCGACGATGCCGAAGCCGTGCTGCTCGATCAGGCGGCGGGTGATCGCTGCCCGGGTCTGGTAGAAGTCCTGGGTACCGTGGCTGGCTTCGCCGATCAGCACCACGCTGGCATCGCCAAAGCGGTCGAAGAGTTTGCCGAATTCAGGTGAGTCGAGTGCAGGCAACGGCTCGGCATGACGGCGCAGCACCTCGGCCGCGTTGCCGGGTGGCTCGTCGCGGGGACGGCGGAACCGTCGCAGAAGATCGTTTACGGGGCTGTTCATGGCCATCATGACCTCATCTGAACGTGGTCATAGTTTTGACTACGTCAGCGAGGGCATGATTCCGCTAAATTCAGTGATCTATACGGTGCCGGATCAGAACGCCAGCTTGTAGCCGATCAGCACCAGCATCGTGGCCAGGCATGGTCGCAGCAGTTCGTCGGAGATACGCCCGGTCAAGTGGCTGCCCAGGTAAATCCCCGGCAGCGAACCGACCAGCAAGTAGCCCAAAATGTGCCAATCCATGTTGCCCATGCTCGCATGGCCCAGGCCGGCGACCAGGGTCAGGGGCACCGCGTGAGCGATTTCGGTGCCTACCAGGCGGCGGGTAGGCAGCATCGGGTACAGAATGAACAACGCTACTGTGCCCAGAGCGCCAGCGCCGATGGAGGTCAGGGCCACCATGGTGCCCAGGACCAATCCAGTGATGACGGTCAGTGCATTCAAGCGGGGACCGCTAGGATTGTAGTGGCCGCCCGCCCGTTTGTGGGCGAAATCGAGCAAGCGCTTCTTGAAGAAAATCGCCAGCGCCGTGGCGAACAATACGAAGCCCAAGGCCTGTTTGATGACGGCGTTCATCGCATCGGGCGAAGTCTGCAAAGTGCTCAGGAACCACAGCGTCAGCGCCACTGCCGGCACGCTGCCGAGGGTCAGCCAACCGGTGATCGCCCAGTCGATGTTTTTGTTCTTGCGATGAACCAGCACGCCACTGGATTTGGTAATGGCCGCGTACAGCAAGTCCGTGCCCACCGCCGTGGCCGGGTTGACGCCGAACCACAACAGAATGGGGGTCATCAACGAACCACCCCCGACGCCGGTCATGCCGACAATAAAGCCGACCACCAGACCTGCAACGACCAACCCGAAATTACCGAATTCCATTAATACGCCCAGAAAATCGCAGGGAAATAACCGGTTCGCAGCATAGCGATTTTTCTTATAACCAGTTATATCGATGCGATCTATATTTATATCAATTTGTCGGTTGGAACGACGTTCTCCCCCTTCAACACAATCCCCCTGTGGGAGCTGGCTTGCCTGCGATGGCATCAACTCGGTTCGACGTTAAATCGAGCCGGCTGCATCGCAGGCAAGCCAGCTCCCACAAAAGCTCATCTCCACAAGGGATTGGGTTTACGGCTCGAATTACTGCACCGGCAAGAAATTCAGGAACAGCAAACTCTGGGCGTAGTTGAGGCCGATCCGTCGGTAGCGTTCGTCGAGCATTTGGGTCAGCAGGTCCAGCCGCGCGACGATCTTGCCGAACTCCACGGCGAAGCTCAGGTTGCTGCCCTCCTCCGAGATTTCGTTGGAAAACAGCAACGGTTCGCCTTGTTTGTTTTGCCGCTGACTCAAGATCCAGGTGGCTTTCTCGATGTTGCGCGCGGCATTGCTGACGAAGGTCGGGTTGATCGCATCCGTCATGTAGAACTCCAGCCGATTGCCGTGGGCGGTGACCAGCATGCTGCCGATGGCATAGATAAAGGCACCGACCCGATCGCCGAGAAATTCCGGACTCATGGCATAGCTCAGCGCGGCGAGGTCTTTTTTGCCGCCGAGAGTGGGTAGCGGCTGTTGCTGTTCGATGGCCATGCGCACTTGTTTTTCCGCGGTGCCGACATCGAGGAAGCCGGATTTTTTCAGTTCCTCCGGGTTGCGCAGGTAGAGCTTGTTCATCAGCAGGTAAAGGCTTTCGAGGTTGTCGCGCATCGTCAGAGTCGCCATGCGGTCGACGCTGGTCTGGAGGAATTCCTGGGGTTTGCCGTTGCGAAACTGGCTGACGATATCGTTACCCGGTTGATGGCTGCAGCCACTGGCGAAGAGCAGCGACAAGCTAATCAACAGCAAGCAATGACGACGAATTTGCAGGGTAAAACGGGGTAAAACTCGAGCCATGGGTTCTTGAACTTGGGCATGGGCCGGCGGTGGGGATCGCCGCGGGCTGGCCAAGGATAGAACCGCGAAAGCTGAAAAAGTGCAGTGCCGGTGGTCTGTAAACGCGGGCCACCGTGAAAGCCGCCCCTCATTAGTAATACTTTTAATTGCAACACTGCATGGATAAGCTATAAATCCTTCCTTGATCGCGTTAATACTCGATTATTAGTATGACTACTTCTCACAAAACAACAAAAAGGAAGGTCAACCATGCTTCACTCTCGATACCTGCTCTCCGGCCTCGGACTGTCCCTGATGATCGCCACCCTCCCCGCTCACGCTGTTGGCTTGTCCAGCGAACACAAAGCCTTCGGCAAAACCAATGACGGCACGCCCGTCGAGCAATACATCTTGCGCAACAGCCATGGCCTGCAAGCCACGGTCATTACCTACGGCGGAATTCTGCAGTCGCTGAAAGTGCCGGACAAAAACGGCAAGCTTGACGATGTGGTGCTGGGCTTCGACGACGTACAGGGTTATCAAAGTGGCACCGCGTACTTTGGCGCGACCATTGGCCGCTTCGGCAATCGCCTGGCCAACGGCGCCTTCGAGCTCGATGGCAAGCGCTTTCAGATGCCGCTCAACGACGGCAGCAATTCGCTGCACGGCGGGGCTCAAGGTTTCGACAAGCGGGTGTGGAAAGCCGAACCAAGCAAAGGCAAGGATTCGGTGGGTGTGACACTGACGTACCTGTCGGCGGACGGTGAAATGGGTTTCCCCGGCAACCTGAAAACCGAGGTCACCTACAGCCTCACCGAGAACAACGAGCTGCGCATCGACTACAAGGCCAGCACCGATAAACCCACGGTATTGAACCTGACCAACCACAGCTATTTCAACCTGGCCGGCGCGGGCAACGGCGACGTGCTGAAGCAGCTGGCGACCTTGCACGCAGCCCGTTACACACCGGTCACCGGTAAACTGATCCCCACCGGGGAACTGGCCCCGGTCGCCGGCACGCCTATGGACTTCACCCAACCGACCGCCATCGGTCAACACATCAAGGCCGATCACCCTCAGTTGAAATTCGCCGAGCCTAAACAAGGCGGTTTCGACTTCAACTGGGTGCTGGACGCCAAGGGTGATCTGGGCAAACTCGCCGCCGACATCAGCGATCCGCAATCCGGGCGCCGCTTGCAGCTCTACACTACTGAACCGGGTGTGCAGTTCTATACCAGCAACTTCCTTGATGGCACGGTCAAGGGCAAGGCTGGCAAGATTTATCCGCATTGGGGTGCGTTTACCCTGGAGACGCAGCATTATCCGGATTCGCCGAACCAGCCGAGCTTCCCGTCCACACGGCTGGATCCGGGCAAGCGCTATAGCCAGACTACGGTGTATAAGTTTTCTACCCTGTAGATCAAAAGATCGCAGCCTTCGGCGGTTCCTGCACTGGCCTCCGATATCGGGTATGCCCCCGTCCCTGCAGGAGTTGCCGCAGGCTGCGATCTTTCCAGATCCACGGAACCACCGGGCTGTTTTGCTGCCAACTGAAGTATCGATCGGGCTTCGCAAAGGAGGATTCATGCGTACTCTTGAGCTGGCCGGCAGCCATGTGCCGGTCATCGGCCAAGGAACCTGGCGCATGGGAGAGGAACCCTCCCGACACACAAAGGAAGTTGCAGCGCTGCGTTTGGGCATCGAGTTGGGCATGACCCTGATCGACACCGCTGAAATGTACGCCGAAGGAGGCGCCGAAGAGGTGGTGGGTGAGGCCATCGCCGGTCTGCGCGACCGGGTTTTCCTGGTCAGCAAAGTCTACCCCTTCAACGCCAGCGGCCAAGGCATCCCCCAGGCCTGCGAGCGCAGCCTGCGGCGGTTGAATACCGATTACATCGACCTCTATCTGTTGCACTGGCGTGGCGAATATCCCCTTGAGGAAACCGTCGAAGCCTTCGAACGCCTGCGGGAAAGCGGCAAGATCGGCCGTTGGGGCGTGTCCAACTTCGATCTGGACGACCTGGAAGAACTGGCCTCACCGGCGTGCGCCACCAATCAGGTGCTGTATAACCTGGAAGAACGCGGCATCGAATTCGATCTGCTCCCCTGGAGCCAGCACCAAAGGATGCCGGTAATGGCCTACTGCCCGATCAGCCAGGGCGGGCACCTGCTGGCCAATCCCACGCTCAAGCAGATTGCCGCCCGTCACAACGTGACACCTGCGCAGGTAGCACTGGCATGGATTCTGCGTCAAAACGGCGTGATCGCCATCCCCAAGGCGGTCCGTCCCGAGCATGTGCAGCTCAATGCGCAAGCGGCGCAATTGCGGCTTGAAGTCGGGGATCTGGAGGCGCTGGACCAAGCTTTTCGCGCGCCACAACGCAAGCAGCGGTTGGCCATGGTCTGAGCCATCGCGGTTCTGTCAGAGGGCATCGGCATGAGAAGTACCGATCAGCTCGACTCGTTCAATTTGCCACGCTTCGTCCAGGCGCAGGACCCTGTGTTCGAGTGGGTGCAGGAGGAGCTGCGCGCCGGCCAGAAACGCCGGCACTGGATGTGGTTTATCTTTCCGCAGTTTTCCGGGTTGGGTGACAGCGAGATGTCCCGCTACTTCGCCATTCGCTCCAGTGAGGAAGCCACGGCGTACCTGGAGCATCCGTTACTGGGTCCACGTCTGCGCACCTGCACGCAACTGGTTCTGGACATTCCTCAAAGCTCGATCGCCAAGATTTTCGGTCACCCCGACAACCTCAAGTTTCACTCATCGATGACGCTGTTCGCCCAGGTTTCGCCAAAAGGCAGCCTGTTTCATCAGGCGCTGGATCAATATTTTCACGGCATACCGGATGACTGGACGTTGTCGCTGCTGGACTCAAAACAGGCCCAGTTGCCCCCCAATCAGCGTTGAGAAATCGTCATCGACGAACGGCAGGATCGCATCCGCCACCGGTTGCAGCTGCCGGGTGACGTAGTGGTCATAGTCGATGGGCGCGCTGCGGATTTCCAGCGGCTCGGGCCCCACGACGGTGATGACATAACTGATCCAGCCGCCGTTCTGATATTGCCGCGGGCGTCCCTGCTGGTCGTTGTAGTCGTCGGCGATTCGCGCTGCGCGCACATGGGGCGGCACGTTGCGTTGATAATCGTCGAGGGTACGGCGCAGGCGTTTGCGGTAGATCAGGCGTTCGTCGAACTCACCGGCCAACGTCTTGCGCACATAGTCACGTACGTAATCCTGATAGGGCTTGCGATTGAAGATGCGCAGGTACAACTCCTGCTGGAATTGCCGGGCCAACGGCGACCAGTCGGTGCGTACGGTTTCCAGGCCCTTGTAGACCATTTCATCAGTGCCGTCGGCGCGGGTGACCAATCCGGCATAGCGCTTCTTGCTGCCCTCCTCGGCGCCGCGAATGGTCGGCATCAGAAAGCGTTTGTAGTGGGTTTCGAACTGCAGTTCCAGGGCACTTTCCAGCCCGTACTCCTGCTTCACATGCTCGCGCCACCACTGGTTGACGTGGTCCACCAGCACGTGGCCGATCTGCGCCGCTTCGGCTTGACCGTGGGGGCGGCGCAGCCAGACGAAAGTGGAGTCGGTGTCGCCGTAGATCACCGCGTGGCCTTGAGCTTCGATCAACTGGCGGGTGCGCAACATGATCTCGTGTCCGCGCAAGGTGATGGACGAGGCCAGCCGTGTATCGAAGAAGCGGCAACCGCTGGAGCCCAGCACGCCGTAGAACGCATTCATGATGATCTTCAGCGCCTGGGACAGCGGCGCATTGTGTTCGCGCTTGGCGGTTTCACGGCCTTCGGCGACCCGGGCGACGATGGCCGGCAGGCAATGCCGGGTTCTTGAGAATCGTGCACCACGAAAGCCCGGCACCGACTCGCTGTCGTCGGGATGCTTGAGCCCTTCGATCAAGCCCACCGGGTCGATCAGGAAGGTGCGGATGATCGACGGATAGAGGCTTTTGTAGTCGAGCACCAGCACCGATTCGTACAGACCCGGCTGCGAGTCCATGACAAAACCGCCGGGGCTGGCCTCTGGTGGTTTGCCGCCGAGGTTCGGTGCGACAAAGCCCTGCCGGTGCATCAACGGCATATACAGGTGAGTGAACGCCGCCACCGAGCCACCGCTGCGGTCCGCCGGCAAACCGGTGACGCTGGCGCGCTCGAGCAGGAAGGTGAGCAATTCGGTCTTGGCGAAGATCCGCGTCACCAGTTCGCAGTCCTTGAGGTTGTACTTCGCCAGGGCCGGTTTGTCCTCGGCGAACATGCGATTGATTTCGTCCATGCGCTGGTACGGGTTGTCGATCGACTTGCCCTCGCCCAACAGGGTTTGCGCGACGTTTTCCAGGCTGAACGAGGGGAAGCTCCAGGTCGCCGAACGCAGCGACTCGATGCCATCGATGATCAACCGGCCGGCGGCTGCCGCGAAGTAATGCTTGCCATTGCCGTGCTCGCGCCATTGCATTTCTTCACCGCCACGCCCCAGCTTCAGCGGCACCGCCAAGCGACGAGCATGTTCGTGCAGTACGCGCAGATCGAACTGCACGACGTTCCAGCCGATGATGGCGTCGGGGTCGTGCCGGGCGAACCATTCATTGAGCTTTTTCAGCAGCAGGGTTCGTGAGTCGCAGTATTCGAGCTGGAAATCCACCGCACTGTCATCGCCATTGGGCGGCCCGAGCATATACACCTGCCGCTCGCCGCAGCCTTCCAGGGCGATGGAATACAGTTCGCCCTGAGCGGTGGTTTCGATGTCCAGCGAGACCAGCCTGAGCTTCGGTCGATAGCCGGGGTCGGGTTTCATTTGCGCATCGAGCAGCAGGCCGTCGGCGCCGGGCGTGCCGCCGAACAAAACGGGCGCGGTGATGAAACGCTCCATCATGTAGCGTTCCGGCGGGCGGATGTCGGCTTCGAATACATCGATGCCTGATCTGCGCAGCGCCGTTTCCAGGCGCATCAACTGGCCGTGCTGCTGGCAATACAGGCCGAGCACCGGTCGGTGTTCGAAGTCCAGAAGTGCCAAGGGCTTCAGCTCGACGTTTTTCTCGCCGCGCAGCAGCGCTTCAGCTTGCTCGCGTTGGGCTGCAGGAATGAACGCAACCGACGGTTGATGCGGCAGGCGGATGCGCCGGGGACCGGCATCGGTCGCCAGCCAGAACTCGACTTCCGTGCCGGCCGGGGTATCTCGCCAATGCCGGGTCAGGACGAAGCCCTGCTGTAAATCCACCACTGCAACCTCAACGATCTGATTCAAGGGGTAATTCTACGCGTGATCGGTGTGGTGAGGGGGCTTGCCCTAATGCCGGTAAGTTAAGACGCAGAACCTGTGGGAGCGTGGCTTGCCCGCGAAGAACGATGACGCGTAGTACCTGAAAAACCGCGGTGCATGCTTCGCGGGCAAGCCACGCTCCCACAGGATTTTCGTCGCTCAAATTTCTTGACTTACCGGCCTTAGGGCCGAGCTTTTACAAAGAAAAATCGCTGAATGACGCTTTTTGCGCGGTATCTGCCGCTTTCTGCCTTGCTCTGCGAGCGCGTCTCTACGATTCTTCAAGAACAACGACAAACCCGAGAAACCACCATGAAAACCGTCGCCCAACTGCTCAAGCTAAAGGCCCAACAGAATCAGGCAGTCCACACCATTGCGCCTCATCAAATGGTGCTGGAAGCGCTGATGGTGATGGCCGCGAAAAACGTCGGCGCGTTACCGGTCCTGAAGGATGGAAAGGTCGTCGGCATCATCAGCGAGCGTGACTACGCGCGCAAACTGGTGCTCAAGGGGCGCTCCTCTGTCGGCACACCGGTCAGCGACATCATGGTGTCGCCGGTGATCACCGTGGACACCCATCAAACCGTCGAAACCTGCATGGGCATCATGTCCGACAAACGCCTGCGGCACTTGCCGGTGGTGGAAAACGGCGAGCTGATGGGGTTGCTGTCGATCGGTGACCTGGTCAAGGAAGCCATTGCCGAACAGGCGGAACTGATTCGTCAGTTAGAGCAGTACATTCGCGGCGAGTGATTGCACACTGTGCGAGGGGCTTTTGTGGCGAGGGAGCTTGCTCCCTCGCCACAAAAGCCCGCTCCCACAAAAGCCCGCTCCCGCATTGGTTTGATGTGTTCCTATGGCCAATGCCGGGCGAAAACCGGTGCCAATGCAGGGTGCCGGTCGAAGCGTTCAAGCCAGGCAGAGAACCCCGGCCGCGCGGTGCGCAAGTGCTCTCGGGTACCCGCCCACCGCGTCACCACCGCCGCCAGAATATCCAGCGCGCCCGGCGCTCCCTCGCCCAGGTACAACTTGCCCGCGAATTGATCGGCAAACACCTCCCAACTCCAGTGCAGGCGCTGGCGGGCACCGGCCATAAGGTTTTCTCTGGACGACTCGTCCGCCTCGGCCAGCCAGCGCTCGGGATAATCGATGATGCCGATGGCGGCATAGCAATTGCTGACGATGTACACCAGACCCCGAATCACCTGATCACGCTTGAGCGGGTTTTCCGACAGCAGGTTCGACTCCGGGAACGTGAGGCCCAGATGAATCAGAATGGCCGCACTCTCAGTCAGAACACCGCCATCGGGCATTTGCAGGGTGGGAATCTGCTTCAGCGGGTTGAGCTTCTCCAAGGCCTGAACCGCCTCCGGGGACGATGAAACATCAATGAAGCGATAAGGAACCTCGCACAGTTCCAGCGCGGCCTCGATAGCGGCCGCACCTGAGTTCTGATGTCCGTAGAGCTGATACATGACTAAATCTCCTCTGCGACTCTCTCTTTGTAGCAGCTGCTGAAGATTGCGCTCGAATGCCTCGCAATCCCTGTAGAAGCAAGCCCCCTCGCCACACAAGCTCGATACACGTTGCGCACCCATCCTGGCTAGGTCACTTCCCCGCGCGCTTCATGCAGCGCTGATAACGCTCATCGACCCGCTTGGCGAACCACGCCGTGGTGAGTTTGCGGGTGATTTTCGGGCTTTGCAGCACAATCCCCGGCAACACCGCCCGGGGTAATGGCCGGCCTTCGGCCTGTTCGGCCAAGGCAAACACCCGCCGATAAAGCTCGGTGTCCTCGAATTCAAGGCCTTTCCCCTCCTCCAATTGATCCCGAATGGTCGGGTTGCGCATGTCCAATTGCTTGCCAAGAGTGCGCACCGCCAATTCCGTGGTGCCAGGCATGATCGAGCCGTAGCGCACCAGATCGCCATCCAGCGCCAGCGGAATGCCCGTCGCCCGACTTACCGCGTTCTGAAACGCCGCATTGCGGCTGGCGTACCAACCAGCGTTGAAATCGGCGAAGCGATACAGCGGCTGCTTGTAGCTCACCGGGTAACCGAGCAAGTGGGCAATACCAAAATACAGGCCACCGCGACGCGTAAACACTTCGCGGCGAATCGAGCCGTCCACCGGGTAGGGATACTCCCGCGCCTGCTGCTCGGCAAAATCGATGCTGACCTGCATCGGCCCGCCGGTGTGCACCGGGTTGAAACCATCGAACAGCGTCCGCCCCATGGGCACCATGCCGATGAAGTCATCGAAAATCGCGCTGAGTTCTCTTTCGCTGCGCGCGGCATTCAGCCGGTCGCTGTAGCTTTTGCCATTGGGTGAACTGACCTGCAAGGCACCGCTCACCAGCAGGCCGGGAATATGGGCCTTGGCGGCGCGGCGGTCGATCTCGTCCCGGGCGATCTTGCCCAGGCCCGGCACCCGCGGATCAGCCTGAAACGTCGACTCCTGCTCAGTGACCGCGAGTACCGAACACAGGTTTTGCGTGGTCGGCGAAATATTCTGGGCGGCAAATGCCGCGTAGATGTCCGTGGCCCAGCCTTGGCGGTCGGGTGTCTTGGCCGGTAGCAGACGCATGATCTCGGCCTTGACCTCGGCAGGCTTGCGGGCCGGCGGTTCCTGCGTGCGTTGAGTACCGCAACCGGCCAGAACCAACAGTGCCGCGGCGCTCATGATCAATCGATTGGCTTGCATGGTGCTCCATCAAAATCCGATAAGCCGGGTTAACCATACGATCAATGGCATGGCGCAGGCTATGACTGTGACGGCTGCTGACTGTTCCCGCATAACTCTCGTAGCAGTTGTCGAGCCTGCGCGGCTGCGTTCGGCTGCGAAGCAGTCGTAGTTCGATGAATACGGTTTGCCTGAAATAACGCGGACACTTAATGGCAGCAGGGTCTTTTACATGATCCGCTTGCTCCCAATGTCTTCACCCATACGCGCCGCTGTAACCTTCCAGTCATGTGAAACCCGGCTCCTGCTGCTCTCAGAACCATGCATCCCAAGCAGCGTAATACTGCGTTCCATGCATACGCTTCACTTGCGTGAAAAAAAATAAAAATCTTGTTGACCTTCACACCACTGTCAAGGGTGGTATGGCGCCGCCTGAAACAAAAAGGGGCAGGTTACCGCACGGTGACCTGCCCCCCATCGGGCATCCAGACATGACGTCCAACAGGGAGCCAGGAAACATGCAAGCAGCAAAGCCTTTTCGAGTAGGTATGATCGGCGCCGGGTACATGGCGAAACTGCACAGCCTTTCAATGAACAATCTGGCCGGTTACACCGAAGATCCCGCCGACCGTTTCGACCTGGTGCGCATCGTCGACACCGATGCCCAGGCCGCAGAACGTGAAGCAACTCGCTGGGGCTGGTCCGAACACGGTACCGACTGGAAAACCGTGACCCGCGATCCATCGATCGACGTGGTGGACATTGCTACGCCAAACGACTCACACCATGAAATCTGTCTCGATGCCTTCGCCCATGGAAAGCATGTCATTTGTGAAAAACCGTTGTCAGTCAACAGCGAATTCGCTGCCGAAATGGCCCGCAAGGCGCACGCTTCGGGCCGGGTTCATATGGTCAATTTCACCTACCGCGCCTGGCCGGCCATCGCTCAGGCTCGTGCGTTGATCAAAAGCGGTGCCATCGGCAATGTCCGGCATTTCGAGGGGCACTTCTTCCAGGATCACAACAACGACCCGACCATTCCTCTGCACTGGCGCTTCAAAAAAGGCCCGGCCGGCGCCGGCGCACTCGGCGATGTGGGTGCACATATCATCGACCTGGCGCGCTTTCTGGTCGGTGAAGTGGACAGCGTCGTGGCAACCACCCAGCGCTTTATCCAGGAACGTCCGCTGCCACATGACCGCAGCCAGAAAGGTCAGGTCGAGGTGGATGATCTGGCGGCGGCGATGGTCCAGTTCGAAAATGGCGCCACCGGCACGATCAAAGCGAGCTGGGCCCTGCCCGGTTTCAAAAATGACGTGTACTTCGTGGTGGTCGGCGACAAAGGCGCTGTGCGCTTCAGCTGGGAGCGCAGCAACGAGCTGCAGTTTTTCGACAGCGCCGACCCACAACCTATCTCCGGGTACAGGACCATCCCGCTCGGCAGGGCTCATCCCGGCGCCGAACTGTTCTGGTTCCCCGCTCTGGGTGGCGACTTGGGCGTCGGTGTAACCGCTCAGGGCATGGGTTATGGCGATGCATTCACCTTGAGTTTCCGGCATTTCATCAACGCCCTTAAAACCGGCGAATCGCCGGCACCGAATTTCGTCGACGGCCTGCGCTGCTGCGAAATCATCGATGCGATTTTGGCTTCGGCCGAGCAAGGACGCTGGGTAAAGGTCCACCGCACGATAATCGACTGATAAATCCCTGCCCCTCAGAACGACCCAATCGAGATAAAAGTTATGGATAACTTGAATTCGCAGCAAGCCCCGCAACGTCGTCCGCACATTGCCAGCCCGCTGCCCAAATGTTCCGATCTGACCTGGCGCATGCATGCCCGGCAAGAGGTCAATTACAGCGTCTCGTTGAACACCGGTCTGCTCAAGCACACCAATGCCACGCTGGCTTATGGTTGCGGTGCCAACGGCGTGCAACCGGTCAGGCGGCTGGTGGTCATCGATGCGCGAGTCAACGAGCTTTACGGTGACGAATTCCGCGCCTATTTCGAGGCCTGGAAAATCCAGGTGGTCTGGAAAGTCATGTCTGGCGATGAAGCGTTCAAGACCATGGACCATACCATCGAAGTGGCACAGGCCATGGCGGCGGCCAATCTGCTGCGGCGCAATGAAGTGGTGATCGGCATCGGTGGCGGGGTGCTGCTTGACGTGGTGGGATTCGCGTCGAGCCTTTATCGCCGTGGCATTCCTTACATTCGTATCCCCACAACGCTAATGGGCCAGATCGATGCCGGTATCGGCATCAAGACCGGCGTCAATCACGACGACTATAAAAATCGCCTGGGCACCTATTACGCGCCGTCATCTGCGTTCATCGACCCCTACTTCCTGCAATCGATGGACCAGCGACACATTTCCAACGGTGTGGCGGAAATCATCAAAATGGCCCTGATCAAGGACCGCGAGCTGTTCGAATTGCTCGAAGAAATGTCTTCGCACCTGACACCCAAGGCGTTCGCCTCAAACGATCCCCGGATCAAGGAGATCATGTCCAGGGCTATTGCCGGGATGCTGGCTGAACTGGAGCCTAACCTCTGGGAGGCCGAACTGGCCCGCTGCGTGGACTATGGCCATACCTTCAGCCCGTCCCTGGAACTGTTGGCGGAACCGGCACTGTTACATGGTGAGGCGGTCGCGGTGGACATGGCGCTCTGCGTGGCACTGGCTGCGGGCCGGGGCTTGTTGTCCTGTGTTGACGCGGATCGGGCCATTGACCTGATTGAAGTGGCAGGTTTGCCGGTGTCGCATCCGGTGTTCAACCTCCAGCTTCTGGAGAAATCCTTGATCGATACGATCAAGCACCGTGATGGACTGCAACGGATTCCACTGTCCGAAGGCATCGGCCAGACCGCATTTGTCAACGACGTCACAAGCGCAGAGTTGGCCCAAGCGTTGGTCTGGATCGAACAGCGTGAAAGCCGCTCCTCCGAACAAAGCTGTGTAGCGTGAGGAATCGCCCATGGTAACGGACATCATCGAAAGATCGTCCCGACCCTTGGCGCAAAACGATGACGCCCAGAGCGTCATCGTTTTCGACATCGGTGGAACGCATTTTCGCTCTGGGCACTTTTCCCCTGAGCGAGGTCTTTCAAACGTCATCTCTGAACCGGCAACCAGCTTTTTGACTCATTCAAGGCTCAGTGCTCGCGAACTCAAGGATGTGCTGCTTGAGTATCTGGTCGTAACGGCACGCCAGTCGGGTCTGCGCCATGCATCGATTTCACTCGGAGCAGCAATGAATGCCAGAACGGGACTGGTCTACGGTTCCGGGCCACTCTGGGGCTCCGATACAACGCCCTTTGACTTGCGCAGCGAACTCGCTGACAAGGCGCCCGATATCACCTGGCACAGCCTCAACGATGTCACGGCGGTGCTGTTGCACTACGCCAGTCTGAATCGGCACAGCGACTTGCGAAAAATCCTGCTGATGACCGTCAGTTCAGGGATCGCCTGCCGAACCATCGACATGCGCAACGGCCGGATTCCAGTGGACGATGTCGGGTTGCAGGGGGAAATCGGTCACCTGCCTGTGGCATTGCCTGGCGGCCCGAACGGCGGATGCTTGGAGTTGCCCTGTGACTGCGGCGGCCAGAACCACCTGGCGGCTTTCTCGTCAGGGCGCGGCATGAAGAAACTGCATGACGCGTTAGCCAAGAGCCAGCCTTCGAGGTGGACATCTTCGGCCATGCACCGCCTGATGGATGTCGGTTGCGGGCATGAAGAAGCATTGCAAATGGCCCTTGAACGGCATGACGAATATGCCGAAAACCTGTTGTACCTAGCCACCCGACCGATCGCCAATGTGGTGCGGTATGCCCTGGCACTTGACCCGGAGATCGACCGGGTCGTGTTCGTCGGAGGCGTCAGTGTCAATCTGGAGTCCCACTATCTGCGTCTATTGAACCGGCATTTTCAGGAAACCGGGCTGTACCTCACCAGCCAGCGCCTTCCCCACTACATCATGGACCGCATTGCGATTGCCAGACCCGAGCAGGCCGATGGACTGACAGGTGCGGGTCTTTATGCACGTCAGGTTCTGGAGCAACACGCTCATGAATGAAAGCCTGAACACTGCCAACACTCACCTGGTCATAGCGCGCGACGGTCAACAGGTGTCGCTACAAGTCATGCCCACGCCGCGTATCGGTACCGGGGAGTTGCTGATAGCACCGTTGATTGCCGGGTTGTGTGGCACCGATCTGCAGATTCTGCGCAGGGAACGCGATGATCCTGCGCGGGTGATCGGGCACGAAGGTGTGGCCCGCATCGTTCAGGTCGGGTCGCAAGTCCCCGGGCACCTGCGCGAAGGCATGAACGTCATCATCAACCCTACCCATCCGAGCAATCCGCAAATGCTGCTGGGTCACCAACTGGACGGGATGTTTCAGCAGTACGTGAGGATCCCGTCGGCCATTGTCGAGGCGGGCCTCGTCGTACCGTTGCCAGTGGATCTGCCCACACGCCTCGCTCCGCTGATCGAGCCCCTGGCCTGTGTGATCTATGCGCTGGAGTTGATGCTGGCGCGTAAACCTGCGGGGCCGCTGATCATCTATGGCGATGGCATCATCGGCCATCTCGCCGCACTGGTCGCCAAGCGGTATCTGGGGATCTGGACCCGAGTGGTGATGGTTCACCACGGCATCCGGGGCCTGCGCTGGAGTGAAAACAACAACTTCCGTTTCGACAGTCATCTGCTGTTCGATGATCTGGGTTCCGGCCTGACACTGGCGATGCAAGACCGCCCCGTCGCTGCGCTCATTGCCACCCCACGCAGTGCGACGCTCGCCTGCCTGGAACATGCCGTGACTCACTTGGCGAACAACGGGGTGATTGACCTTCTCGGTGGCGTGCCGAGCGGCTCGCGACTGTCATCTCTGCCCGAGTTAGGGGACATCGGCGAAATACGTACTCACAACTGTGGCGGCTTTCCTGAGCAGGGTCATTTCACTGCGGTCACCACCAACGAGCAAAAACCACTGATGCTCTACGGCCATCGAGGTGTGTCGAGCGCAAGGTTGGTCGAAGCAACACAGGTCCTGAAACAAACCCCGAGTGTGTTTTCACGCCTCGTCACCCACCTGCTGACACTTCCCCAGGCCGCAGAACTCATGCAGCAGATCGCTTGGTGCGGCGAACGTGAAATCGATGGTGAACGGTTCATGAAAGTCGGCATTGAAATCTCCCCCTGTACCAGCCTTCTCAAAGCTGACGTCCCCCACGAACACTTCGGAGAATTACCATGCTCGGCATGACCAAGGCTTCGCCTCGCAGCAACACCGTATTTGTCATGGGCGGCTCCACCGGCATCGGCCGTGGCATCGCTCAGGCCTTGTTGGGTGCAGGGTTGCAGGTGGTGGTGTTCAGCCGTTCCAGCCCCACCGACCAGCCAGGCCTTGAGGGTGTGATCTGGCGACCAATCGACCTCACCGATCCCGGTGAAAGTCGTCAGCGCCTGGACGCTGCAGTCCAGGAGTTCGGCAGCACGCTGGATGCGGTATTTTACAGCGCCGTGTATTACGGCCCCAAACGAGCGCCGCTGTTGCAAGTCAGCGAACAGGAATGGCGCGATCAGCTTAACGTCAACCTGCATGGTTTATGGCTGACTCTCGCCGCGACCCTGCCGGCCTTGCGCTTGCGCACTCCAGCGCTATTTGTCGGTGTGTCGTCGGAAGTGGTCTACAACGCTGGCCCCAATCGCTCGGGCTACGCCGCCACCAAAGCCGCGGCCGCCAGTCTGCTCGACTCCCTGGCCCAGGAGGAAGGTCCCGAGGGCGTACGGGTGGTGCAAGTGCTCCCGGAAAAAATGGTCGATACCGCTGGTATTCGCCAACGTCGTCCGGCAACCTTCGACTATTCAGACTACATGACCCCGCAGACCTTCCAGTCAATCACCCTGAACCTATACAACAGTCGTGGTGAGGGTTTCCACGGTGACAGCCTGGTGGTCGGGCATAACGGGGATGCCTGGCGGGTCGAAGAAGCGCCTCCGGCGTCTCAAAGCAAGCAGTCTGCCTGATGCTCGCCTCCACGCTATCTAACAGCATGCCGCGTATTGCCCTGGCAGACTGGCGGCTGCCCTTCAACGGCTCGCAAGCGCTGGGTTTCACCGCCTGGTGCGGGCTACATGATATTCAGATCGACTTCGGCGGCCCCGGCCGCGCACCGTCCCTGGACAGCGTGAGCCGACTCAGGGCGATCAGGGACGCGAGCATCGCTCACGACGTGAACGTTCTAGCCGTGGCTTGCAACCAGATGAATGATCTGGGGCTGCACAGCGCGGTTCATTCGCCTGTGGGCGAAAAGGTGCGCTCACTGGTCATGCAAACCCTGGACGCGGCGGCTTTCCTGGGGGCTTCGATGGTCTTTTTCCCAAGCTTTCGGAAAAGTGCGATTGGTGATCGGCAGACCCTGGAGGCCACCGCACGCCTGCTCCAATGGGCCTGTGAACAGGGCGAGCAACGAGCCTTGTTGGTCGCCAATGAAAACGATCTGGATGTTCAGGCGTCACGACGGCTTGTGGAACACGTCAACCAACGCAATTTCAGATTGATACTCGACACCTACAACCCGGTAAAGGTCGGCGTTCGGCCATCAACCCTGATTCTGGAACTGCCCTCGGTCTTTGCCTCGCAGGTTCATGTCAAGGACGGTCGATCAGGCCTCGATGCCTCGGTACCCCTGGGTTTTGGCGACGGTTCGGTTGCCGAAACCCTGGACACCTTGCGTGATATCCAGTCGTTCGACACCTATGTACTGGAAAACGATTACCGCTGCGGCGACCCCGCCCACCTGCAACACGATCTCGGCTGGCTGCTCAATGCCACACGCTGACCCACCTCATTTGAACGAGAGTCATAAACATGCAATTGAAATCCGGATTACTCATCAAGGCCGACGCTCTGCTCTTTGACATGGACGGCACATTGGTCGACTCCACCGCCGTCGTGGAACGCACCTGGGGACGCTTCGCCGAACGCCACGGATTGAATCCGGTCGAGGTACTGCATGCCGCCCACGGTCGCAGAACCGCGGAAACGGTCGAAATGTTCGCGCCACCCGGCGTTGATACCGACGCGGAAACCGCCCGAATCGTTGCCGAGGAAATCGCCGACACTGAAGGTATTGTCGAAGTGCCAGGCGCCCGACGTTTTCTGCAACGACTACCCGCCAATCGATGGGCAGTGGTGACCTCGGCGAGCCGCGAACTGGCCCTGCGCCGCATGAAGGCAGCCGGTGTCCCCATCCCCCCCATACTGATCAGCGCAGAAGATGTCTCTTCCGGCAAACCCGCGCCTGAAGGATACTTGGCGGCTGCACAGGCATTGGGCGTCGCACCTTGTGACTGTCTGAGCTTCGAGGACGCCAGAGCCGGCCTCGAGTCCGCTCACGCCGCCGGCACCCGGGTCATTGCACTGGCGACCACGTTAAGTGCCGATGATTTGCGCGAGGAAGACTGGATTCCGGACTTCAGCGTGCTGGGTTTGCTCGACAACAGTGGCACTGCGTTGCACGTGTCGGTGCTGCCGACTCACACAGAGCAGCCCGTGACGACGCCCGCCTGACAGCTAACGCAGCCTTGAAAATGGATGATGGACAGGTGAATGGATATGCATAAACAGGAAGTACGTGCGTTAACCGGATTGCGCGGCATGGCAGCCGTTCTGGTCATGCTCTATCACTTCAACACCGGCCAGTTACTGGAAGGTAGCCTGGGTAACCTCATGGGCAACTGCTACCTGATGGTGGACCTGTTTCTGGTGTTGTCGGGATTTGTGTTAACGCTCAACTACGGGCACCTGTTCGAGCACTCGCTCAAGATGCCGCAGATTCTGAGTTTTCTGTACCGGCGCCTGTCACGCATCTATCCGTTGTATGCCGTCATGACCCTCACCGCTTCGATACTGGTGGCCAACTCACTGATGGATCGCTGGCCGGGGCCGCCGGTACCGGTCAGCGCACTCATCAACCTGACAATGCTGCAAACCCTGGTCAATGTTCCAACCCTCGATACCCCGGGGTGGTCGGTCAGTGCGGAATGGATGGCCAGCCTCTGCTTCCCGTTCATTGTCCTGGCGCTGCTCAGACGTTCCTGGCCGGCGAACCTGCTGGCCATGTTGGGCGCTTTGTTGATGCTGCCGTTGATTGCCCACTCGCCGGCGCTGATCGACGAGCCCAAACGTTCAGGACTTCTGGACATCTGGCACTACGGGACGCCGTACCCGGTCATTCGCTGCCTGGCGGATTTTGTCATGGGCGTTATCGCGTACCGCGCGCTGGAGTTCGGCTGGACCCGACGAGTGCTGGGCAATCCATGGTTTGCAGGCCTCATTTGCCTGGGGACCGTGGTTCTGATGACGTTCAAGCACGCGGATATCCTCATCGTCGCCTGCTTCCCCCTGCTGATTCTGGCACTGCAGGCCGGCAACAACCTCCCGGCGCGGATCATCGGCGGGCAGCCGTTTTATGGGTTGGGGGTGATTTCGTACAGCATTTACCTGGTGCACAACCAGCTCAACTATTTCATGCATGACCTGGCACGCGCCCTGACTCAGGCCGGGCTGGGTACTAACAGCGCCACTGCGGTCTCGATCGCGGTGTTCGCGAGTGTGGGGATACTGATCGCCCGCCTCACCTACCGCCTCATCGAGCAGCCGGCCATGCGCTACCTGCGCAAAACGCGGCTGTCCCGTGAAGTGTCGGTGACGGGCTGATCTCAGGCGTAAGCCACACTGCCGGACTCCCACATCGAGTTCGGCAGTACTTCGGGAATGTCCATCTGACCGGTTTCATCCAGGTACTGTTCGAGAATCGACAGCGCCCGTGACTGATCTTCGATGGTCTGCTGCAACTTGAGCCGCTGATCCTTGAGCGTGGCGACAATTAGCGGGCAAGGATCGAACCTGACCGGCTGACTGATGATACAGGGCATTAACACCCTAATGACATTGAGCGTCAGTCCGGCTTCCTGAAGCGCCTTGATGTTCTTGAGAATGGAAATGTCATTCTGACAATAGTCGCGATAGCCCGAAGACAGACGCATCGGACGTATCAGTCCTTGCTCTTCGTAATAACGGAGCATGCGTGCACTCACACCAGACTTCTTCGACAGTTCATTGATCTTCATGTGGGCGTCCTTGCTTCAAATTGACTGGACATCGATGGGCATTGCCCTGCGCCACCGAGCGTTGCGGCGGGTTGGCACACGCTCAACAGAATCGGTACGAGGGACAGACCGTCCGTCATTTGGCCACTGGCAATCAGCTGAAAAATTTCCGCTGGCGCGAACCAGCGCACCTGCAGGACTTCGTTGGTATCGAAGCGATCCGTCGCCCACTGCACATCGTGCGCCTGATAGATCTCGAAGCGCTGATCACTGCTGCCATAGGTGGGGTGAAATGAAATCAGCGGCGCCCAGTCCCGTGCCGTGTAACCGGTCTCTTCGAGCAGCTCGCGCCGAGCGGCCTCAAGCGGGTTTTCGTGTGGATCGACACTGCCCGAAGGCAGTCCCCAGACCCGTTTACCGACCAGAAACCGATACTGATGGATGAGCAGTATCTTGCCTTCGCGGCAGGCCAGGATGCCCACCGCCGGGCGCTCATGGTGGACGCAAAAATAATCGATGGATTGGCCATCGGGTAATTGCACTGCATTATCCACGACTGAAAACCATGGGTTCTCATGTACAACCGTCTTCCCTGTTACCCGCCAGACAGCTGACGTGGCGTCGTTCGGCTCATCAATCATTTGAAAGCATCCGTGCTGTTTTTTCCGATGTGCATCATTCGGCACATGGCTGCGGTGATACATTACTGTCCCATGGCGCGTCCGGCAATACAGCGTGTAAAGCCCGGGCTTGAGCCACGCGGCCAACGAGGAACCGACAGCAGCCCCTCGTTGGCCGAGACTCAGGCAGTTGCCGATGGATAACTCAGCAAGCTGCGATCACGACTCAAGAACATCCCGAGCACCATGACCAACGTCACCAGGGAAATAGTCGCAGCAACCAGTGTGATGGAGTTCAACGGCATGCCGGCATCGATGACGCGGCCACCCACCCAGGCACCGATCGCGTTGCCCAAATTGAACGCACCCACGTTGAGCGTGGACGCATAGTTGGCGGATTCGCCGGCCACACGAATGATCAGCGCTTGCAGCAACATCCCCACGCAGAACGACAGGCAACCCCACACCGCCATGTTGATAACCGCCGGATACACGAAATGACTGGTCCAGTAGAAGCTGACCAGCGCTGCGATCAGGGCCATCAGTGTCAGCACCAGCGAACGGGTCAGGCTCCAGTCAGCCAGTCTGCCGCCCAGCAGGCCGCCGACGGTGATACCCAGGCCGCACACCAGCAACGCAACGCTGGCGAACTTCGGCTCGACATGGGTCACATCCTGCAGGATCGGCACGATGTAGGTGAAAAACGCGAACATGCTCGCCGACGCCATGACGCTGGTCATCAGGCCCAGCCAGATGATCGGGCGCTTCATGCCTTGCAGATTGGTTTGTGTGTTTTTCTTGCTGGCGCTGGCCTTGGCCGGAACCAGGTACCAGACCATCAGCAGCGAAATAATGCCCAGCGCGACCACACCCAGAAACGTGGTGCGCCAACCGTAGACTTGCCCCACCAGCGACCCGACCGGAACACCCAGCACGTTGGCCAGGGTCATACCGGTGAACATCAGGGTCATGGCCCGCCCTTCCTTGCCAGGAGGTGCGATACGCGACGCCAGAACCGCCGCCATACCGATGAACGATGCATGACTGAACGCGGTAAACACTCGGGCGACGATCAGCGAATTGAATCCGGGAGCGATCATGCAGGCAATGTTGCCCACCGTAAAAATCGCCATCAGGATCAACAATGCGCGCTTCTCTTCCATTTTGCCGACGAGCATCGCCAGCAACGGCCCGCCCACTACCACACCCAACGCATAACCCGACACCAGATAACCGGCAGACGGGATCGACACGCCAAGGTCGGCCGATACCTGAGGCAACAGGCCCATGATGATGAACTCGGCGGTGCCGATCGCAAAGGCCGCAATCGCCAACGCGAACAGCGGCCAACTCATGACGCGGTCGTCTTTCATCTGGATATTTCCATTCATCGCAATGCTCATTTTGAAAACCCCTGACTCTGGCTGTCCCGAATCCAGGAAATGACATCCGAATACTGCGGTTCCCAGCCGAAGTCACGGGCCTTCTGGCCACTGACCCGAATGTTCGAACCCAGCCCGTACTCGGCTTCTTCCGGGTCATGTGCACAGCATTCACGCAGAATGTATTCCATGGGTACCGACTGAGTACGTCCACCGAACCCAAGCTTTTCGCTGATGACCTGTGCCAGCTCCTTCATCGACACCTCGCCGTTCTCGGCGAACAGGTAAGCACCACTTTCGGCCTTATCCAGCATCAAAAGCGACAGGCTGACCAGGTCATCGATGTGCACAAAAGCGGTACGATTTTCACCACTGCCGACATACACACCCACCCCATGCTCACGGGCCAGTCGTGTCAGCAGCGGAATCTGAATCGAGTCCTTGTGCAGCGCTCGCCCTTCGCCAAACACCATCGTCGGGCATACCACCAGCGTTCTAAGGCCCTGCTGACCGGCCATTCTGATGGCATTGTCGATCGCCACCCGACCGACTTTCTCCAACCGTGGCCGAGGCTGGGTGTGCTCGGTCCACTGTTGATCGGAACCTGCCCCCTCCGCGCGATCACCAATGACACTGGTGCCACTGTAGTGAATCAACGTCTTGCCCGAACCCCGCAAGCTCTGCAGCAAAGTGGAGACCACATAGGCATTGTCCGAGTTGGCTGCGTTGACGATAAGGTCCACCGCCAGTACCTGCTTCTTGATGGTCTCAGTGTCATAGAGCGTCCCGAACACCGGGATGATCCCCAGTTTCCCCACCTCGTATGCTTGATGAGCGGAGCGCACCAGGCCATAGACCTCATACCCCCGGTCGATCAGCGCCATGGCCATCGATCCACCGATGTACCCCGTCACACCCGTCACAAATGCCTTCAAAATGTCGACTCCTGTCGTTCTGAAAATTATTAAAAGCGCCGTTGCTCATCCTGAGTGCCGTCATATCCGTATCGCTCGTTACTGCCCGGCAGGTCCTGCGCAAAGGGCACATTGCGGCTGCTGTGAAGGTTAGAGCGATAGGCATTGCGGAAAAAGTAGGTTACCGTTCCAGTCTGTACGGCCGTCAACGTCCGCAATCCAGGATCCTTCATGCTCGAATCCGTTGCTGCTTTTTCCGTGTTTGTCCAGGTCGCCGAACTGCGCAGTTTCGTGGCGGCCGGCCGCGCCATGGGCGTCTCGGCTTCTGCCATCGGCAAACGGATTTCAAGGCTGGAGGAGCGCCTGGGCGTTCAGCTGTTTCAGCGCAGCACCCGCAGCATTTCCCTGACCCCCGAAGGTGAAAAGCTGCTGGAGCGCAGCCGACGCATTCTGGATGAGATAGAAGAAATCCAGACGGAACTGAGCAGCGCCGCCGACTTGCCACAGGGTAAACTCAAAGTCAGCCTGGCCCCCATCAGTGACGTGTTTCTCGATCACCTGGCGCGCTTCAATGAACGCTATCCGCAAATCGAGCTGGAACTCGATTACGCCGAGCGCAACGTTGACATCATCCAGGAAGGTTTCGACGCGGCGATTCGCGTCGGCGACGGTGCCGACAGCAATTTGCGCGCGCACCACATGGGGGATTTCCGCCGGCTGATCGTCGCCTCCCCCGCCTACCTACTTCGCCATGGGGTGCCGACCCGCCCTCAGCAACTGCTCGAGCACAAGTTGCTGCACTATCGCTCACCGAACTCGGGCAAGGTCGAACCCTGGCCACTCAATGATTGCGGTGAGCTGCACCTGCCGACTTCAATGATCTGCAACGACATCAACACCCGAATCGATTTCGCCCTCAAAGGCCTAGGCATCGCCTGCCTGCCCGATATCTCGATTCGCAAGCCGTTGCGTGAAGGGCTGTTGACACCGATGTTGCTGGACCACACGGCCAACTCGACAAAGATCCACGCACTCTGGCCCCACGCGCATCAGCACACTTCACGCCAGAAAGCCTTCATCGATTTCATCAAGTCCGTCGATTTCTGAGGGCATACCGGCTGGCGCGTCGAAAGCCTGTTACTGGCGTCGGCGCCCTCGCTGGCCTTCAATTAAAGTTCACCGCCTGATCCCATGGCGCCTGCCTTTGCTCTGGGGGACAAGATGAACCGCAATGACGTTCTGATTATCGGTGCAGGGCCCACCGGCCTGGTGCTGGCGCTTTGGCTGAGCAAGCTCGGCGTGCAGGTGCGCATCATCGACAAGACGTCGGCCCCCGGTACCACGTCCAGGGCTCTGGCCGTTCAGGCACGAACCCTTGAACTGTATCGCCAGCTCGACCTCAGCGACGCCGTGGTGCTGAACGGCCATCGCGTGTGCGCAGCGAATTTCTGGGTCAAGGGCGAACCGGTCGCGCGCCTGCCGCTGAGCACCATCGGCGAGGGTCTGACGCCCTATGCGTTTCTGGAAATCTATCCTCAAGACGAGCACGAACGCCTGCTGATCGAACGCCTGGAGGCCTTCGGTATTACGGTGGAGCGCAACACCGAACTGCAAAGTTTCGAGGAAACCGGCGACGGCATCACCGCCCGGCTGCGCTTGCCCGATGGCCAGCAGGAAACCTGCCAGGCCTGTTATCTCGCCGGCTGCGACGGCGCCCGGTCGATTGTGCGCAAAACGCTGGACACCGGTTTTCCGGGCGGCACTTACCAGCAGATTTTCTACGTGGCAGATGTGCAGGCTCGCGGCCCCACATTCAACGGTGAACTGCATGTGGACCTTGATGAAGCCGACTTCCTCGCTGTATTCCCCTTGGCCGGCGAAGGTCGCGCCCGCCTGATCGGTACGGTTCGCGACGAACGCGCCGAGCGTGTCGAAACCCTCCAGTTCGAAGACGTCAGCAGCCGTGCCATCGAGCATTTAAAGGCACAGATCGATCAGGTGAACTGGTTCTCGACTTACCGCGTGCATCACCGGGTTGCGGATCACTTTCGCACGGGGCGCGCGTTTCTGTTGGGTGACGCCGCCCATGTCCATAGCCCGGCGGGTGGCCAAGGCATGAACACCGGGATTGGCGATGCGATCAATCTGGCCTGGAAACTCGCGACGGTATTGAGCGGTGGCGCCACGACCAAACTGCTCGACAGTTATGAAACCGAACGTATCGCCTTTGCCCGGCGCTTGGTGGCCACCACTGATCGGGTCTTCAGTTTCGTCACGGCCGATGGGCCAATAGCCGACTTGGTGCGTATGCGCATGGCACCCTTTTTGATCCCGAAAATGATCTCGTTTGAAGCGGCCCGGGAGTTCATGTTTCGCACGGTGTCGCAAACCACCCTCAACTATCGCGGCATGCCGTTGAGCGAGGGCGTTGCAGGCCAGGTTCACGGCGGTGATCGGCTGCCCTGGGCCCACGACGGTGAAGGGGACAATTTCGAATCGCTGAAAAACCCGACCTGGCAGGTGCATGTGTATGGCGACACCAGCGACGAGATGATTGCCTGGTGCACCGAGCATCACCTGCCGTTGCAGGTGTTCGACTGGCGGCCAGCGTTTGAAACGGCGGGGCTGGCGCGCAACGGGTTTTACCTGCTGCGGCCGGATACGTATGTGGCGATTGCCGAGTACAGCGCCGATCCGAAGGTAATCGAGCGGTATTTCCGGGACCGTGGGATTCGGCCTTTCTTCGGCTGAACCCGAGATTAGCGAGGATGATCGTTCCCACGCGGAGCATGGGAACGATCTTTCAAAACAGTTAGATCCCGGCCAGGGCCAGGTCCATCGCAAAGTAGGTGAAGATCAAATCCGCCCCGGCCCGTTTGATCGCCCCCAGGCTCTCACGCACCACTCGGTCTTCATCGATGGCCCCGGCCTGGGCGGCGAATTTGATCATCGCGTACTCGCCACTCACCTGATACGCCGACAGCGGCAAACGCGAGGCTTCGCGGATGTCGCGGATGATGTCCAGGTACGCGCCGGCCGGTTTGACCATCAGCGCGTCGGCGCCTTCCTGCTCGTCCATCAGCGATTCACGCACAGCTTCGCGGCGGTTCATCGGGTTCATTTGATAGCTTTTGCGGTCGCCCTTCAGCGCACTGCCGCCGGCTTCGCGGAACGGCCCATAAAGCGCCGAGGCGAATTTGGTCGAATAGGCCATGATCGCGGTCTGGCTGAAACCCGCTTCATCGAGTGCCCGGCGAATGGCCTGGACCTGCCCGTCCATGGCCGCCGACGGTGCGATCACATCGGCGCCGGCCCGAGCAGCTGCCACGGCTTGTTTGCCGAGGTTGATCAGGGTCTGGTCGTTGTCGACTTCATGGTGGTGCAGCACACCGCAATGGCCGTGGTCGGTGTATTCGCAGAAACAGGTGTCGGACATCACGATCATTTCCGGCACGGCATCCTTGGCGATGCGCGACATGCGCGACACCAGGCCGTTGTCGTTCCAGGTATCGCTGCCATTGCTGTCCAGATGATGGGACACACCAAACGTCATCACCGACTTGATCCCGGCCCGAGCGTAACGCTCGATCTCGCCAGCCAGCTTCGACTCGGGAATGCGCATCACCCCGGGCATGCTCTTGATCGGCACGAAATCGTCGATTTCTTCCTCGACGAAAATCGGCAGCACCAGGTCGTTCAAACTGAATTCGGTTTCCTGGAACAGGCTGCGCAGGCTCGCATTGCGGCGCAGACGGCGTGGACGTGCTTCGGGGAACTGACTGGGCATGGGCCTTCCTGAAAAACGGCGGACAAGACGAAAGTTGTAGGGGGCGAAGCTTATGCCCTGCAAGGCGCGGGACACAAACCTTGATCACTCAAGACTGCGTTACCGCGACGGCAACAATCGCCCACCTCTGACACACCCCCACAGGTTAAATCGTCAGTACTCCTGTAATACACGTCACCACCGCGCCGCCAACCCAGATATCATCCCCCACCTGCTCGACCTGAATCCGCCCGCCACGGCCCATGGTCAGGCCCTGGCTGACGATATAAGACGCCGGCGCCAGTCCTTCGCTGAGCAACCACTGGGCAATCCCGGCGTTCAGGCTGCCGGTGGCCGGGTCTTCTGGCATGCCGTCGCCGGAGATGAACGCACGCACTTCGAACTGCGCGTCGGCGCCATCGCGTTCCAGGCACCACGGCGCGATGACACCAACAGCGAGGCCAAGCATCTGCGAATGATCCGGCTGCAAGTCCAGTACCTGCTGACGGTCCTCGACCATCACTGCCAGCCAGCCGGCGCCGTTGTCGACCCATTGCGCCCGCACAATCGCGCCCGGCGTCAACCCGAGGCCCCGCCGTACGCGCTCGACCAGTTCGGCATCCACCGGACCGGACCTGAGCAGTGGTGGCGCGAGAAACGCCAGCGCCGCACCCTGCCGACGCACCCGCACCAGGCCGACGCCGCATTCCTGAATGATCTCCTCGCCCTTGGGCACCCCACCGGCCTCGAGCCAGGCGTGACAGGTACCGAGCGTCGGGTGACCGGCGAACGGCAACTCCTGAAGAGTGGTGAAAATGCGAACTCGATAGTCGGCCCGGGGGTCCCGGGGTTCGAGCACGAAAGTGGTTTCGCTGAGGTTGGTCCAGGTCGCGAACGCCGCCATGCGCTCATCGCTGAGCCTGTCTGCGCCCAATACCACCGCCAACGGGTTGCCTTTGAGCGCGACGAGGCTGAAGACGTCTACTTGCTTGAAATCGAATGAGCTCATTGCCTGCCTTGGTGATGAGAGATTCAAAGGGGTTGCTTGGGGATTTCCAGCCCGCGAATCACCGCCGGCCTTGCCAGAAAGCGTTCCAGCACGCGGGTGACGTTGGGGAAATTCTGGATACCGACCAGGTCACCGGCCTCGTAGAAGCCGATCAGGTTGCGCACCCATGGAAAGGTCGCGATGTCGGCGATGGTATAGCGCTCGCCCATGATCCAGTCGCGCCCTTGCAGACGGCCTTCAAGAACCTGGAGCAAGCGCTTGCTTTCGTCGACGTAGCGATCACGAGGACGCTTGTCTTCGTAGTCCTTGCCGGCGAATTTGTTGAAGAAACCGAGTTGGCCGAACATTGGCCCGATACCGCCCATCTGAAACATCAGCCACTGAATGGTCTCGTAACGCGCCGCCGATTCCTGCGCCAGCAGTTGCCCGCTCTTGTCGGCGAGGTAAATCAGAATCGCCCCGGATTCGAACAACGCCAGTGGTTTATCTCCCGGACCGTGGGGGTCGAGAATCGCCGGGATCTTGTTGTTGGGGTTCAGCGAGAGAAATTCAGGGGACAGCTGATCGTTGGTGTCGAAGCCCACGCGATGCGGTTCGTAGGGCAGTCCGATTTCCTCAAGCATGATCGAAACCTTGACGCCATTGGGCGTTGGCAAGGAATAGAGCTGGATCCACTCCGGGTATTGGGCCGGCCATTTTTGAGTGATGGGGAATGCAGACAAATCGGTCATAAGGGGGCATCCACGAGAAAATCGGAGTGAAGATCATAATCTACAGAGGGATAAGGTATGTGCCGCGTCCATAAATCCGCAACATCCTGTCGATAACCTTTCCCCCAATCCATTCAAGGTTGCCGCTAAAGTGCCAGGCACCTCGCTCGGATCGAACCAAAGGGCTTCAGAGGACTCTGAGCATTGCCCCGTAGGAAACGGACCGGGTCAACGACATGGAATACACCCGATGCTGGGAGCTCGCGGTGTCAAGGTTTGTCAGCCTTAACCGAATGCGCTGAAGATCACCTCGATGATGAATCCATTGAAATTCGCCAAACGCTTCAAACATCGCGCCTATATCTTCCTGCCCTCCCTGCTGGCGGTCAGCGCGTTGTTCTTGTCGCTTGAGTCCAGTGAAAGCCGCGCCCAACCGGCGGACGGCACTCAGACGCTGGTATTTCTGCGCCACGCGGAAAAACCGGCCGGCGGCCTGGGCCAGCTCAATTGTCAGGGACTGAATCGCGCCATCGACCTGGCCACCTTGTTGCCGGAAAAATTCGGCAAGGCCAACTACGTGTTTGCCGCCAACCCGACGCGCAATGTCGAGGAAGGCGAACTGGATAATTCCTACAGCTACATCCGCCCCCTGATGACCATCAGCCCCAGCGCAATCAAGCTCGGCTTGCCGGTGAACATCGACTTCTCGGCCAACGACACCAGCGACCTGGCGGATGAACTTCTCCACGACAAGTATCACAATTCGGTCATTTATACGGCCTGGTCCCACGGCTACCTGCCCGAGCTGATCAACAAAGTCGCCGGGGAAGCCGTCGGCAAGAAACAGAACATCACCGATGATTGGGCCTCCAGCGACTACGACTCGCTGTATGTGCTCACGCTGACCTGGCACAACGGCAAGGCCAGCCTGCAGAGCCACAGCTACAAACAAGGGCTGGATAACGGTCAGGAGACCTGTCCGACGTAAGCTGTGATCGTGGTGGTGCTTCAAGTTTTACAGTGCCTGTCACGGCCCCCTCGCGGGCAAGCCCGCTCCCACAGTGGTCTGTGGTGAAGCACAGATTTGTGATCGACACTGTCCCTTGTGGGAGCGGGCTTGCCCGCGAGGGGGCCAGCAAAACAACATCACCCCCGCTGATTACCCCGTTCCCGCAGGTATTCAAGCACCGCCACCCGATCCCCGACAAACTCAATCCGCGAACCCTTCTTCTCCCGCTGAAACGCATACATCGGGTCGTAATACTCGCGTAGCAACCCTTCGATCCAGCCCCGGTGCAAATCCACCGCTCCACTGTTCGCCTGTTCTGCCAGCGCGTCTTCCATCAAGGTCAACATCCGTTGATGACGTTCGCCGCCCAACCGTTTCTGGACATTGTTCAGGCTCGCCAGCAAACGCTCGGAAAACAGCGCGAAGCCTTCATCGCCATGCACGTCGATGAACTCGGCGCACAAGTCCACCACGTAATCACGCAGGATCCGTTCGACGCGCCCTTCCAGGCTGTCTTCCAGCCAGACCATCGGAAATTGCTGCATGCCCTGATACAGCTGCAGCGGCAAGGCGCAACTGCCGATCGCGCGGCTCTCGTCTTCCAGCACGAACTGTTCGATACCACGGGCACGTTTCTTCAGTACATCCACGGCCACGCGGTTTTCAAAGTCGATGTTGGAGGGTTGGCCGGTGGCGCGCTTGCCGAAACTGGAGCCGCGATGATGGGCGTGACCTTCAAGGTCCAGCCCGTTGTTCAATTGTGTGAGTACCTCAGTCTTGCCGGTGCCGGTCATGCCGCCCAGCAAAACGAAATCGCACTGGGCAATGGCCTGGTCGAGCGTATCGAGCAAGAAGGTGCGCATGGCCTTGTAGCCGCCACCGACTCGCGGATAGTCAATGCCCGCTTCATCCTTGAGCCACTGCTGAACGATCTGCGAACGCAGCCCGCCGCGAAAACAATACAAATAACCATCCGGATGAGCCCGGGCGAAATCGGCCCAGGCCTGGATGCGCTCGGCCTTGATCTCGCCGGCCACCAATTGATGTCCCAGGGTGATGGCCGCTTGCTGACCTTGCTGCTTGTAGCAAGTGCCGATCCGTTGCCGCTCGAGGTCATTCATCAGCGGCAGATTGACCACGCCGGGGAATGAGCCCTTGAGAAACTCGACCGGCGCGCGGGTATCCATCATCGGCCGGTCGTTGAGAAAGATGTCGCGGTAATCGGTGACGTCGATGGACATCAAAACACCTCTACCGCGTTAGTCTGTCGCTCAACCAATTCGCCGATCGGCTCAAGGTTCAGGCCAAGCTCGGCGGCAACCTTGAGGAACTGTTCGTTGCCTTCAGGGGTGACCGCAATCAGCAGGCCACCGCTGGTCTGCGGGTCGCAGAGCACACGTTTGTGCAACTCCTGGAGCCGGCCGACCTTGCTGGCGTAGCTGTCGAAATTGCGCAGCGTGCCGCCCGGCACGCAGCCCTGATCGAGGTAATACTCGACACCCGGCAGGCGCGGCACGCGGTCATATTCGATGCGGGCGGTCACGTTGCTGCCGTCGGCCATTTCCACCAAGTGCCCAATCAGGCCAAAACCGGTGACGTCGGTCATTGCGGTCACGCCGTCGAGTTTGCCGAAACGACTGCCGGGTTTGTTCAGGGTGCACATCCAGTCGCGGGCCAGGCCGATGTCGGCATTGCGCAACTTGCCCTTCTTCTCGGCGGTGGTGAGGATGCCGATGCCCAAAGGTTTGGTGAGGTACAGCAAGCACCCGGCGATGGCGGTGTCGTTGCGTTTCATGTGGCGCTTTTCCACCAACCCGGTCACGGCCAGGCCGAAGATCGGCTCTGGCGTGTCGATGGAGTGGCCACCGGCCAGAGGAATTCCCGCTTCATCGCAGACCGAACGCCCGCCGCGAATCACTTCCCGGGCGATCTCCGGCGCCAGCACATTGACCGGCCAGCCGAGGATCGCAATCGCCATCAACGGGTCGCCGCCCATGGCGTAGATATCGCTGATGGCGTTGGTGGCGGCGATGCGGCCGAAGTCGAACGGATCGTCGACGATCGGCATGAAAAAGTCGGTGGTCGAGACCACGCCGCGTTCTTCGTCGATGGCATACACCGCCGCGTCATCGCGCGAGGCGTTGCCGACCCAGAGTTTCGGGTCCAGGTTTTGCGCACCGCTGCCGGCCAGAATCACCTCCAGCACCTGGGGCGAAATCTTGCAGCCACAGCCTGCGCCATGGCTGTATTGGGTCAGTCGAATCGGCTCGCTCATCGGGGGGGTGCACCTTGTGAAGTCAATGCCGAGGATTCTACAGCAACCCAGAAGCTCCTTTGCTCGTCCTTGCCACAGATCGGGTTATTGATCTGACAGTCGACACCACTTTGGTGCATATCCCCCCGCCAGATCCCCTTCGCCCTGAATTTCACTCCTGTTGCTCCCCCCCCGAAATCCTTGACCAATAGGACAGCAAAACTGCCAATTCTCTCTATTTTTCAGAACATTGAACAAAACTGGTATGCCTTGTGCAAACGTTTGCGAGTCGCCGATACCGGCCTGTTCGACACCTAACCTCGTAAACCCGCATCACCGGGCTTTCGATCCGCACGAAAAGGGACTTTTAATGCATTGCACCTCCAGCCGCGTGACTTGCTCGCGCACTTTGGCTGTTTCCTTGCTGCTGGCCAGCGTTACAGGACTACTCAGCAGCCACGTTTTGGCCCAACCGGCCACCGCCGAAGAATCCGCCCAGGGCGAAACCCTCAGCCCTGAAGCCAACCCACCGAAAAAAGGCGCCTACCTGTCGGACTGGTTCAACCAGGACCTGACCGTCATCGGCAGCAAAGACATCAGCTTCGGCCCGCAACCGGCCGACGACATCTACCTGGAATATGAATACTTCGGCCGCAAGGGACCGTTTGAGTTGTACGGCTACATCGACATTCCAAAGATCTTCGACATCGGCAACAGCCATGACAAAGGTGTCTGGGACCACGGCTCGCCAGTGTTCATGGAGCACGAGCCGCGGATCTCCATCGACTACCTGGCCGGCCGCAGCCTGGCCATCGGGCCGTTCAAGGAATGGTACGTGGCGTTCGACTGGATCTACGACCACGGCAGCAACAGCGCCAACCGCGCCAATACGCTGTACAGCGGTTTGGGCACCGACATCGACACCCAATCGCGGGTCAATCTATCGGCCAACTTCTATGGCCGCTACCAGTGGGAAAACTACGGGGCCAGCAACGAGTATTCGTGGGACGGCTACCGCGCCCAACTCAAGTACATCGTGCCCATCAGCAGTTTCAGCAACGGTGCTTCGTTGACCTACATCGGTTTCACCAACTTCGACTTCGGCTCCGATCTGCACAAGGACAATCCCGCCCGCACCGCCAATGCCACCGTGGCCACCAACGTGTTGCTTTACGCCTTCACCCACTTGCGTTTCACCCTGGTCGGCCGTTACTTCCACAACGGCGGCAACTGGGACGACGGCAGTGAGTTGAATTTCGGCGACGGTGATTTCCGCGCCCGTTCCAACGGCTGGGGTTACTATGCCGGTGTCGGTTATCAGTTTTAAGACTTATTTGAATCAGGAGGTTTTATGAATGCAATGACGCGTCTTTCCCTGTCCGTGGGCATTGTCTGCGGCGCCCTGCTCTCTTCCGCTACCTGGGCGACTGAAGCGCCCATTCAGCCGAAAGTAATGCTGATCACCATGTTCGCCCCCGAGGCGCAGAACTGGATCGATCGCCTGGAACTCAAGCAAGAAGTGCGCGTACCGGGCCTGTCCGCCGAGTACCCGAACATTCGCTGCAACACCCAACAGGTGTGCCTGATGGTCACCGGCATGGGCCAGACCAATGCCGCGGCCTCTACTCTGGCCCTGGCGCTGTCGCCGAAATTCGACCTGCGCAAAAGTTACTTCCTGATCGCCGGTATCGCCGGCATCAGCCCCCACCACGGCACCATCGGCACCACCGCGTGGGCACACTATCTGGTGGAGTTCGGCACCCAGTGGGAGCTGGATTCCCGGGACGCGCCGAAAGACTGGCCGACCGGTTACCTGGGCATCAACACCAAAGGCCCGAACGAAAAGCCGCCGCTGGACTACAAAACTGAAGTGTTCGAACTCAATCCGAAGTTGCAGGCCAAGGCGTTCGCCCTGAGCCACAAGGTCCATCTGAGCGAGAGCAAGGAATCAGCGATATGGCGTTTGAAGTATCCGTCGGCCCCAGCCAATCAGCCGCCAGTGGTAACCCAGTGCGACACGCTGGCGGGCAATACCTGGTTCTCCGGAACGCGGTTGAGCGAGCGGGCGGAAGTCTGGACCAGGCTGCTGACCAATAACGAAGGGGTCTATTGCACGACTCAGCAGGAAGACAACTCCACCTACGAGGCGCTGCTGCGCGCCAGCCGCGAGGGCCTGGTGGACGTCCGGCGCCTGGCGGTGGTGCGCGCCGGTTCTGACTTCGACCGGCCGGCGCCGGGCCAGAGTGAGGTGGATAACCTGCTCAAATACGCCGATCAGGGTGGGTTTGTGCCAGCGCTGGAGAACCTGTACCGCACGGGGAATCCGTTGGTGCAGGAGATTTTGCAGAATTGGTCGGCTTGGGAGAAAGGTGTGCCTGAGGTCTGAGTCCGGCTTGAGGACGCCTTCGCGGGCAAGCCTCGCTCCTATGTATGGACTCGCCCCTCACTGTCAACCCGCTTTGCTTTTGAACACTGCTACCCGGTTGCATCTATGTATCAGGCCTGTTCGAGGAAGCGCCTGGCTTCTGGCCAACATCGGATCAGCTCGCGGGATGCCGATTACAGAGAGGCCTCAAGGGCCAGTAGGAGCGCAGGCATCTATCCGCGACGGTTTAACCTGGGGTCAATGTTCTCTAGCAAGGGTTGAGGCGCCAAGCGCCTCGGTGGCAGAACTCGTTAAATCACTGGCCTATCACCACCTCCTGACGCTCAGCCGGCTGGCGGTGATAGGTGTCTTTGTTTTGCAGTAACACCCAGATGATCCGCAGGTTGCGGTTAGCCAGACGCACCGCAGCCCCTTTCTGTCCATGACGGCCTAGCCAGCGTTGCAGGCGGCGGTCATCAGGATGATCCGAGCTGGGATTGAGCTGTCTGAGGACAGCATGTGCACCTTGTATGGCCAGACTGCGGATGTAGGCATCCCCGCGTTTGGCCATCTTGCCCAGCCGGATCGTATTTCCACTGCTGTACTGCTCGGGCACTGTGCCGAAGTAAGCTGCAAAATCCCGGGCATTGGCAAAACGCTCAGGTTCGGTCTGCTTGGCAATCACGGCCGAGGAGAAGATCGGACCGACACCGCGTACCGTCATTAGCCGCTTCGCGGTGTCGTCTTCACGAACTGCGCGCTCCAGGCGCCCGGTCATCACTTCGATACGTTCAGCCATGTGCTTCCACTCAGCGAGCAATTCGGCGATCAGCTCGTGTAGCAACGCGGGGATCGGCTGGCTGGAGTCTTCGAGTAGCTGAGTGACGTTTCGGTCAATGGCTGCTTTGCCCTGGGGGATGGAAAAACCATGTTCCAGCAGCAATCCACGCATCTGGTTGCCCATGGCGGTGTGCTCTTTCACGTAGCGCGGCGTACTCGGTGCAACGCTTGCATTTCCAGCCCGGCTACGGTTTTGACCGGCACGGCGTGAGCACGCTCGTCCCGGCCGGCGCGCAGGATGGCCAACACGTCGTTACGGTCGTTCTTCGGTCCGCTGCGATGCTTGGCCACATGCTGAGCCGGCAGGATTCGAGGCTGATTGCCCTGTTCCAGCAGCAACCGGGCCCAAGCCTGCGCACCTGGGCCGGTTTCCATCAAGACCGAGGTGCCAGGTGGCAATTGGCGCAAGAAGGTGGAAAAGGCTTCACGGGATTTGAGGCGTTTCTCGTAGATCACTTGACCCAGATGATCTTCACCCGCTACTTGAAACACACTCTTCGCCAGATCCACGGCTACGGTGGTACAGGCCGAAAGGTTGTTTGCAGACAGGGAATTCTTTTTCGACGTACTCTTGCTCATGGGCTCGCCCTCGCTGTCGCTGACATCTATAGGATGCCACCGTGGCGCATAGACGCCTCGGCGTGGGCGAGTCCATTCGATTACAGAGAGCGAGCCTGCTCGCGAAGACTATGACGGTTCCGCCGGCGCACCTTGGGCCATAGGCTAGGATAATTGGGGGTCAGGAAGGCTCCATGATAACGAGGCGTCCGGCTGTCGCCAGTCACTGTCACCGTCCGACATTTCGACTGAATTTTCGCCGCGCCTCGCGATCCCTCTATAACTACAGGGAGGAATACAGGCGTTATGAACAATGCAAAACTTTTCGTTATTGAATACACCCTTCATGGCCAGCCCAAGTCTTTCATTATCCGCCTGGACAAAATGGACAATGCAGAGGCTTGGCACTGGGCAAGTTGCGACGCCGGAGTCGGCCGGATCCCGCGCTTTGGCCGTGAACGGGTGCAAAAGACCAGCAAACCGCTGGCGGAAAAATTCGGCATCGAGAATGTGACCTGGCGACCGGCCAGTTGAGCGTCAAAAAGGAGGGGGACGATTCAAACTGAAGTGGAGCCTGGACGGCTCCACTTTTTTGGCTGAATAGTCAGTGTTGAGCACACTTGCAGCCTTTGGTGGAGCATGCCTCGCCGTTTTCATGGTGCTTGGCGCAGGCTTCACAGCAATAGTGCTTGCCGTGGCGCGCGATCGGATGTTCGCCCAGCTTGCAGGAACATTTGGGGCAGTCGCAGATACTTTCACTGTCGATCATGAGTCTGACTCCATTGTTGTGGTCGTCAAGGTGCCGCGGGTGCGCGACACCTGAAGCAAATGACCGCCTGCTCCCCAAACGGGTTCAAACAAACGCTTGGACGGTGTTTGCTTACTAATGAGGGTAGTCGCGATGCTGCTATTCAGGGACGAACACTGCCCTGTGGCTAGGGGAAAACTCTAATATCGGTAAGTCAAGGAGCAGAACCTGTGGGAGCGTGGCTTGCCCGCAATGAACGATGACGCGTAATACCTGAAAAACCGCGGTGCATTCTTCGCGGGCAAGCCACGCTCCCACAGGATCTTCGTCGCTCACATTTCTTGACTTATCGGCATTGTGGCAAGCCCCCTCGCCACACAAACAACATCAATCAAATACGGAATTGCCCGACCAGTTGCCCCAGGCGCTGACCGAGGTCGGCCAGGCTGCGCGAGGTTTGCGCGCCGAGCTGGGTTTCGTCGGCGACGCTGTCCACGGCCACGGCGATCTGATGCACGCTGCGGTTGATTTCTTCGGCCACGGCGGTTTGCTCTTCGGCGGCGCTGGCGATCTGGGCGTTCATCGAGTTGATGGTGCCGATCAGTTGGGCCATGGCGTCCAGAGACGCTCCCGCCTCGTTGGCCTGGGCCGACGTGCCGTCGCCAGCCTCGCTGGAGCGGCGCATGGCTTCGACTGCCGATTGAGTGCCGGCCTGCAAGCGGTCGATCATGCTCTGGATTTCCTGGGTGCTGATTTGCGTGCGACTGGCCAATGCCCGCACTTCGTCGGCGACCACCGCAAAACCACGCCCGGCCTCACCGGCGCGGGCCGCTTCAATGGCGGCGTTGAGCGCCAGAAGGTTGGTCTGTTCGGCAATCGAACGGATCACCCCGAGCACGCTGACAATCGACGACACGTCTTTCTGCAGGCTGTCGAGGGACACGCCGCTGCTGCGAATGTCGTTCACCAACGCATGAATCTTCACGATGCTGCCGGCCACCACACGCTTGGCGGCCTGGCCTTCTTCGTCGGTCTGCTGGGCAGCGACCGCCGCGTTTTGCGCGCTTTTGGCCACTTCCTGGGCCGCCGCCGACATTTCGTTGATCGCCGTGGCCACCTGATCAGTCTCGTGACGCTGGCGCTCCATGGCCTGATCCGAGCGCTGGGCCTGATCGGACACCTGATTCACCAGCCCGGTCAGTTGCGAGGTCATTTCAGTGATCTGCCGCACCAGGCCGTGGATCTTGTCGACGAAACGGTTGAACGAGCCGGCCAGTTCGCCGAGTTCATCCTGGCTGGTGATGGACAGGCGTCGGGTCAGGTCGCCCTCGCCCGCCGCGATGTCGTCGAGGTTGGCTTTCATCAGGTTCAGCGGACGCAGAATGGTGTTGGCCAACAGCATCCCGGCAGCAGCGATCATCAGCAGCACCACCACGGCAATCCCGACAATGCTCAGCACCACGCCTTGCATGCGTTCCTGGACCTTGGCCTCAACCACCGCCACTTGAGCTTCGATGCCGTCGAGGTTGACCGAGGTGCCGACCGCCATGTCCCACTTCGGCAGGTATTCGGTGTAGCCGAGTTTAGGCACCAGCACTTGGGTGTTACCGGGCAGCGTCGAGCTGTATTGCAGGTAGTGAGTACCGTCCTTGGCGACTTTTACCAGGTCACGGTTGACGTAGACGCCGTTCGGGTCGCGGTTGTCCTTGAAGCTCTGGCCCACGCCTTCGGGGCTGTTGGCCTTGAACAGGCGCACAGTGTTGGAGTCGTAGCCGAAGAAGTAGCCGTCCTTGCCGTAGGTGATGCTCGACAGCAACTTGATCACCTGCGCCCGCGCCGCATCATCGCCGGGAGCGGCTGCGTCATAGAGCGGTTTGATCGTGGTCATGGCCACAGCAACGTAACTTTGCAGGGTCGCCTTGGCATCGCTGAGCAGGCGCAGACGGGTTTCCTCGACTTCCTTGCGGGCCTGCTCTTGCAGGATGAACAGCGTGGTCAGGCTGATGACCAGCGCAAAGAGCAGCACCGGGAGGACGGCAAGGGACAGGACTTTAGCCTTCAGGCTCATGCGCATGACGTTCACTCTTATGATTTTGTTGGCGTGGTTAAAGGCTTTAACGGCAGGCCAAATCAAAAGTTGAGTCAGGGTCACATTGATCCTGTGGGAGCGGGCTTGCCCGCGATAGCGTCGGTACATTCAGTATCAATGCGACTGAAAGGCCGCCATCGCGGGCAAGCCCGCTCCCACAGGGTTAGAGGTGTTACAGAACCATCGCCGCTACCCAGCCAAACGCCAGCAATGGCAGGTTGTAGTGCAGGAAGGTCGGGACCACGGTGTCCCATATATGGTGATGCTGGCCATCGATGTTCAGACCGGAGGTCGGGCCCAGGGTTGAGTCCGAGGCAGGTGACCCGGCATCACCCAACGCACCGGCGGTGCCGACGATGCACACGATGGCGATCGGGCTGAAGCCCAGTTGCACGCACAACGGCACGAAAATCACCGCCAGAATCGGTACGGTGGAAAACGACGAGCCAATGCCCATGGTCACCAACAGGCCCACCAGCAACATCAGCAGCGCGCCGATGGCTTTGCTGTGGCCGATCCACGAGGCCGAGGTTTCGACCAGTGTCTGCACTTGCCCGGTAGCTTTGATCACTTCGCCAAACCCGGACGCGGCGATCATGATGAAGCCGATCATCGCCATCATCTTCATGCCTTCGGTGAACAGGTCATCGGTGTCGCGCCATTTGACGATGCCCGACACCGAAAAGATCAGGAAGCCCGTCAGCGCCCCGATAATCATCGAGTCCAACAGCAACTGCACAATGAACGCGGCGGCAATGGCCAGACCGGCGATCATCAGGCTCAACGGGTTGTATTGCACCGCGACCTGTTCGACCTGCTCGATCTTTTCCAGGTCGTAAACACGCTTCTTACGGTAGCTGATGAACGCTGCCGCCAGGCCAAACACCATGCCCAGTGCCGGAATGCCCATGGCATGGGTGACATTGATACCGCTGATGTCCACGCCACTACGGGCGACGTTGGCCAGCAGGATTTCATTGAGGAAAATGTTGCCGAAGCCCACGGGCAGGAACATGTACGGCGTGATCAAACCGAAGGTGATGACACAGGCAATCAATCGACGGTCCAGTTGCAGCTTGGTCAGCACATATAACAGTGGTGGCACCAGCAACGGGATAAAGGCGATATGAATCGGCAAAATGTTCTGGGAGGCGATGGCCACCACCCACAGCAAACCGATCAGCAGCCATTTGACGTTTCCGCCACCGTTGGCGTGCTGGCGATCGACCATGGCCAGGGCTTTGTCGGCCAGCGCATGGGCCAGGCCAGACTTGGCGATGGCCACCGCGAATGCGCCGAGCAAAGCGTAGGACAATGCAACCGTCGCCCCGCCGCCCAGGCCATTGTTGAAGGCTTTCAGGGTCGCATCGATACCCAGGCCACCGGTCAAACCACCGACCAGCGCGCCCACAATCAGCGCGATCACCACATGCACGCGGGACAGGCTGAGTATCAGCATGATGCCGACCGCGGCAATTACTGCATTCATTGTTGTTACCTCAAAAGCAGCGCGGTGAGGCAATCACCGCCAAACGGAATGAGTCCGGCCGGCAGCCTGCATGAGCGCCGCCAGCGGATGGAGAAAAGGGTTTTATTAGAGGGCGCGCACTGTGCCGGACCGTCGTCCCCTTGTCAAAGCGAACACCCATTACTGATGTGTAACGGATTGCGATAGCCCTATGGTGTGGCTTGCCTGTGGCGAGGGAGCTTGCTGGCCTGCCTGATACACCGCTATCGCGGGCAAGCCCGCTTCCACAGGTTAATCGGCGTCCTTCAGATTGGGGTCAGCGTTTGGGCAACTCGATCGTCACCTTCAACCCGCCCCACTCGCTTTCCTGCAACTTCAACACTCCGCCCCACGTGTCGACGATGTCGCGCACGATGCCCAATCCCAAGCCATGCCCATCCGTCTGTTCATCAAGTCGTGTGCCACGGCTGAACACCTGAGCGCGCTGGTCTTCGGGAATTCCCGGTCCATCGTCTTCCACGCTCAACTCAAACTTTTCTGCCGTTTCGACCACGCTCAGCCGCACCTCGGCATCCGCCCATTTGCAGGCGTTGTCCAGCAGGTTGCCAAGCAACTCCAGCAGATCTTCACGATCCCACGGCAGTTGCAGACCGGCCGGCGCGCGGTAGCTCAGCTCGAGGTGCTCGCCGTGAATCATGTTCAACGTGGCCAGCAACCCCGGCAGTTCCGCAGCGCAATCGAACAGCGCCCCCGGCAGTGCATCGCCGGACAACCGGGCACGGTTGAGTTCGCGATTGAGCCGTTGTTGAACCTGTTCCAGTTGTGCCTGCATGACTTTGCGCAGCTGCGGGTGAGCATCGAGTTTTTCGCTGGAAGCCAGGCTCAACAACACCGCCAGCGGGGTTTTCAACGCATGGCCAAGATTACCTAACGCATTGCGTGAGCGCTTTAGGCTGTCTTCGGTGTGGGCCAGCAAATGGTTGATCTGCGCCACCAGCGGCTCCAGCTCCAGCGGCACTTCTTCGTCGAGTTGCGAGCGCTGGCCCTGCTGCAATTGGGCGATCTGCTCGCGGGCTTTTTCCAGCGGGCGCAAGGCGCGGCGCACGGTGATGCGTTGCAACAGCAATATCAGCAACAGCCCTGCCAGCCCCAACCCGAGGCCGACCTGTTGCATGCGCCGGAAGCTCTCGCGCACCGGGGTGTAATCCTGGGCGACGCTGATGGAAATCGCCTGGCCCAAGCGCCGGTAGTCCGAACGCAACACCAGCAACTGTTGCCCTTCCGGCCCCAACTGCAGGTTGCTGTGCAGGCCTGGGTGTTCGAGTCGCGGCAGATCCTGATCCCATAACGAGCGGGAACGCCAATGGCTGTCGGCAAAGTCGATGCGAAAGTAATGCCCGGAAAACGGTCGCTGATAGGCCGGCGACAAGTGCCGCTCATCCAGCTGCAAACCCTGCGGGCCCCGCACCAGCGCCACCAGCAGGTTCTCACTGTCATTGCGCAGCCCGGCTTCGAGGTAGCGCTGCAAACCCATTTCGAACAGCCACAGGCTGGTTTGCGCCAGCACCAGGCCGACGATCACCATCACGCTGATCAGGCCCAGGCTCAAGCGGCGCTGGATTGACCTCACTGGGCTTGCCCGCCGAACAGGTAACCCTGGCCGCGACGGGTTTCGATCACGCTGCGGCCGAGCTTGCGACGCAGGTGGTTGACGTGGACTTCCAGCACGTTGGAATCGCGTTCGGTTTCACCGTCGTAGAGGTGTTCAGCGAGATGGCTTTTGGAAAGGATCTGTTCGGGGTGCAGCATGAAGTAGCGCAGCAGGCGAAACTCGGCAGCGGTGAGCTGGATGTCGGCGCCGTCGCGGGTCACGCACTGGCGACCTTCATCCAGATGCAAGCCTGCGGCCTTGAGTGTCGGCTGATTGGCGTGGCCGTGGGAGCGGCGTAACAATGCCTGGACTCGCAGGTGCAGCTCTTCGGGGTGAAACGGTTTGGTCAGGTAATCGTCGGCGCCGGCCTTGAGGCCTTCGATCCGCTCGGCCCAGGAACCGCGCGCCGTGAGGATCAGCACTGGCGTGGCCAAGCCGCCGGCCCGCCATTGCGCCAACACCTCGAGCCCCGGCAGACCCGGCAGGCCGAGGTCGAGAATGATCAGGTCATAGGGCTCGCTGCTGCCCTGGTACACCGCATCGCGGCCGTCGGCCAGCCAGTCCACGGCGTAACCCTGCCGGTTGAGGCCGGCCATCAATTCGTCGGCCAGCGGCACGTGGTCTTCCACCAGAAGCAAACGCATCGATCAATCTTCCTTGTCTTTCAGTAACTGGCCGGTGGTGGCGTCGAGGTCCAGCTCACGCACCACACCTTCGGTGGTCAGTAGCTCGACCTCGTAAATGTAGACGTCGTGCTTTTCCTCAAGCTCGGCTTCCAGCAGCTTGGCCCCGGGATAACGGTCCAGCGCTTGCTTCAACAGTTGCTCCAGCGGCAGGATCACCCCTTGCTGGCGCAGGCGCAGGGCCTCGTCCTGATCCAGGTCGCGGGCCATGACCACCGAGCAGAAAGCCAGGAGCGCCAACGCCATTCGACTGCCGGTGCGTCGATTTAAAGAAAACACCTTCATTACGTATCCTGATGATCCTTGAGAACCTGCCCGCTGACAGCGTCCAACTCCAGGTCCCATTCAAGGCCCTGCGGGTCGCGCAGTTCCACCTGGTAGATGTACTTGCCGTACTCTTCTTCAAGCTCGGTTTCGCTGATGTTGGCGCCGGGGTGTTTGGCCAATGCCGTGGCGTTGAGCTTCTCGAAGGACACAATGGTACCAGCGTCGCGCAGTCTCAGGGCTTCGTCGGGGCCGAGGTCGCGAGCGTGGGCGATGCTGGCAGTCATGGTGATGATGGAGGCGGTGAACAGGGCAGTCAGGATTTTCATGGGTGTCTCCGTATTTTTTTATGTGTTGCTTCGAGGGTCACCTTAGTGATTCGAACTTAACTGAAACTGAATTGCCATCATTTGGACTGGCACCATGATATCGCAGACATACACAAAACCTGTGGGAGCGGGCTTGCTCGCGAAGGTGGTTCAACATTCAGCAAAAATGTCGACTGTTACACCGCTTTCGCGAGCAAGCCCGCTCCCACATAATCCCCCGCCTGCCAGACATCGAGACCGGTTATGACCGCGATCCACATCAAGTTCCCTTCCCTGACTATCAAGGCCGGCCCGCGTGCCTTGGCGCGCATCCGTGCCAATGGCTTGAGCGCCGCGGATGTGGGCACATTGCCGGGCGCCGCCGGTGGCCCGAAAGCGTTGGGCATTCAGGGGCTGGATCTGGCGCTGTTCGGCGAATGGCTGCCGGCGGTGCCCCGGGAGCGTTCGCTGATTGGTGCGTCGGTGGGTTCCTGGCGGTTCGCCAGCGCCTGCCTGCCGGATGCCGCTGAAGGCATCCGCCGCCTCGGTCATCTGTACACCGAGCAGAACTTCGCCAAGGGTGTGACCATGGCGCAGATCAGCCAGAGCTCCCGGCGCATGCTCGATGACTTGCTCGACGGCCGCGACGCGTCGATTCTGGACAACGCCCACTACCGACTGAACATCATGGTGGTCAAAAGCCATGGCCTGCTGGCGGACGATCATCGCGGTCGGCTGGGGCTGGGCCTGTCGTCGGTGATCGCCGACAACCTGCGCGGGCGAGCGCGGCTGTCACGGCATTTCGAGCGGCTGATCCTCCACGACCCGCGCCTGGCACCACCGGTCAACGCGCTGAATGACTTCCCGTCGCGCTTCGTTGCGCTGGATGCCGGCAACCTGCGCCAGGCCTTGCTGGCCTCGGGTTCGATCCCGATGGTCATGCAAGGCGTGCGCGACCTGCCGGGTGCTGGCGCCGGGACGTTTCGCGATGGCGGGCTGCTGGACTATCACCTCGACTTGCCCTACAGCGGCAACGACATTGTGCTGTATCCGCATTTCACCGATCGGGTGATCCCCGGCTGGTTCGACAAGCCCCTGCCGTGGCGCCGTGCCTGCCCGGCGCGCTTGCAGGATGTTCTGTTGCTGGCACCGTCAAAGGAATATCTGTCGCGCCTGCCCTACGGCAAACTGCCGGATCGTAACGATTTCAAGCGCTTCATGGGCGACGCCCCGAGCCGGCAGAAATACTGGCGCGCGACGATGGATGAAAGCCGTCGCCTGGGTGATGAGTTCCTTGAACTGGCCACCAACGGTCGCCTCGGCGAGCGCTTGCTGACCCTTTAGTCAGTGTTTTCCCGCAACCCCAAACGCAAACTGTTAAACTCGCCACCTGCCCACATCGCCGCGGCGATCGCCACCTGAAAGAGCTGAACATCACTGTGGAAATCTTCAAAGAATTTACCTTCGAGTCCGCCCACCGCCTGCCCCACGTGCCGGACGGCCACAAGTGCGGTCGCCTGCACGGTCACTCGTTCAAAGTGGCGATTCACCTGAGCGGCGATCTCGACCCGCACACGGGCTGGATCCGCGATTTCTCGGAAATCAAGGAAATCTTCAAGCCGCTCTACGAGCGCCTGGACCATAACTACCTGAACGACATTCCCGGCCTGGAAAACCCGACCAGCGAAGTGCTGGCCAAGTGGATCTGGAATGAATTGAAGCCCCTGCTGCCGGAACTCAGCGCAATTCGTATCCACGAGACCTGCACCAGCGGTTGCATCTATCGCGGCGAATAAGCCGACCCCAAGCACAACATAAATTCCCGTGGGAGCTGGCTTGCCTGCGATGGCATCAACTCGGTTCGACGTTAAACCGAGCCGTCTGCATCGCGGGCAAGCCCGACTCCCACACAAGCCCGACCACACAAGAACTGCGTTTCGTCAGTGAATTGAGAAACAGCCTTCAATGGCAGTTTTTTTATGCCTATGCTTCTTGGCTCGCACACGCCAAGAGGACGCTCCCATGGCTGACTGGCCGCTGGCTCAGACCTATCGCTTCAATGGGCATTCCGTGCGCTACGCCGTACGTGGCGACGGTCCGCCGCTGGTGTTCGTGCATGGCACGCCCTTCTCTTCTTATGTGTGGCACCGGATTGCGCCGCACTTCATCACCATGCACCGGGTGCACTACTTCGATCTGCTGGGTTACGGGCAATCCACACAGCCGGACGGCGATGTGTCGCTGGGCGTGCAAAACCAATTGTTGGCGCAACTGCTGGAGCACTGGGGCCTGGAACGGCCAGACGTGGTGGCCCACGATTTCGGCGGCGCCACCGCGTTGCGTGCGCATCTGCTCAACGGCAAGGATTACCGCAGCCTGACGCTGATCGATCCCGTGGCGCTGTCACCCTGGGGTTCGCCGTTCGTGCAGCATGTGCGTCAGCACGAAGCAGCGTTCAGTGGGCTGCCCGATTACATTCAGCAGGCGATTGTGCCGGCCTATATCCGTGGCGCGATCAAGCGCGAGATTCCCGATCAAGAACTGGCGCCCTATGTGCAGCCTTGGCTGGGAGATCCGGGGCAAGCGGCGTTCTACCGGCAGATCGCGCAGATGGATGAATGTTATACCCGCGAGGTCGAAGGGCTATACCCGACGATTCGCTGCCCGGTGCAGATTCTTTGGGGGAAGGACGATCAGTGGATTCCCATTGAGCGCGGCCAGGCGCTGCATCAGATGATTGCGGGGTCGCAATTTCACGCCATCGCCAATGCCGGGCATCTGGTTCAGGAGGATGCGCCGGAGGCGATTGTGGCAGCGATATTGCGGTTTTTACCGCAACACGAATCCCCCTGAAAAAACCGAATCAAACATGTGGGAGCGGTGTTTCTTCAGGTGCACCGCTATCGTGCCCCTTCTCAAACCAAATCCGCCTGCTCGTCTATAAATAACAACACCCTCGCGCCATTGGCACGAGCACTGCAACACCCCCGCGTCCTCCCTCCAGCAAGGAACGCCACATGACGCAGAACGATTCGGGCAACGATTACCCCCTCAGCGAAGTCCCGATGCATGCCCGCAAGGGACTTGCCTCCACCGCCATGGTGCTACTGGGTTTTACCTTCTTCACCGCGACCATGTTTGCCGGCGGCAAGCTCGGTGTGGCGTTCAGTTTCGGCGAGATGCTGGCGGTGATTATCGTCGGCAATCTGCTGCTGGGGATCTACGCCGCAGGGCTGGGTTACATCGCCTTCAAGAGCGGCCTCAACTCGGTGCTGATGGGACGTTTCTGCTTCGGTGAAGTGGGCAGCAAACTCAGCGACCTGATCCTCGGTTTCACCCAGATCGGCTGGTACGCCTGGGGCACCGCGACGGCGGCTGTAGTGCTGGGCAAGTATTTCGAACTGAGCGAAGGCACCGTTCTGGGGCTGATGGTGCTGTTCGGCCTGGGCTTCTGTGCCACGGCCTACATCGGCTATCGCGGGCTGGAGATTCTGTCGTACATCGCGGTGCCGGCCATGATGTTGCTGCTGATGCTGTCGATGTGGGTCGCGACGGTGAAGGTCGGCGGGTTCGAGGGCTTGCTCGCGGTGGTTCCGACGGGAACCCTGGATTGGTCGACCGCGATTACCCTGGTGTTCGGCACCTTCGTCAGCGGTGCGACGCAAGCAACCAACTGGACACGTTTCTCCCGTTCGGCGCGGGTGGCGGTGCTGGCGAGCCTGATCGGCTTCTTCGTCGGCAACGGTCTGATGGTACTGATCGGTGCCTACGGCGCCATCGTCTACCAGCAACCGGATGTGGTGGAAGTGCTGCTGTTGCAAGGCTTCGCCATGGCTGCGATGGCGATGTTGCTGCTCAACATCTGGAGCACCCAGGACAACACCATCTACAACTTCGCCGTCGCTGGCTGCAACCTGCTGCGCACCGGCCGGCGCAAAACCGTGACCCTGGCTGGCGCGGTGATCGGCACGCTGCTGGCGCTGCTGGGCATGTACGACATGCTAGTGCCTTACCTGATTCTGCTGGGCACAGTCATTCCGCCGATTGGCGGGGTGATCATGGCGGACTTTTTCTTTCGCTATCGGGGCCGCTACCCACGCCTGGCCGACACACGGCTGCCCGCGTTCAACTGGCCGGGGCTGAGCGCTTATGCGGTCGGCACCGTCGCCGCCTTCAGCTCGCCATGGGTCGCGCCGCTGGTAGGGATTGCCGTAGCCGCGCTAACGTATGTGCTATTGACCGGGGTGCTGGGTGCCCGTACCGCCAACGCACCATTACAAGATCTCTAAAAGGATTCGCCTGATGCATATCATCAACGCCCGCCTACGCAACCAAGAAGGCCTGCATGAGTTGCACCTGGAAAACGGCCTGATTCACAGCATCGCCCGGCAAACCGAAGCCCCGTCCCTGGGGCCTGACGACCTGGACGCCGGCGGTAATCTGGTGGTGCCGCCCTTCGTCGAGCCGCACATTCACCTCGACGCCACACTGACTGCCGGCGAGCCGCGCTGGAACATGAGCGGCACGCTGTTCGAGGGCATCGAACGCTGGGGCGAGCGCAAGGCGACCATCACCCAGGAAGACACCAAGACCCGCGCCAAGAAGACCATCCAGACCCTCGCCGCCCACGGCATCCAGCATGTGCGCACCCACGTCGACGTCACTGACCCGGAGCTGACGGCGCTCAAGGCGATGCTCGAAGTCCGCGAGGAAAGCCGCCACCTGATCGACCTGCAAATCGTCGCGTTCCCTCAGGAAGGCATCGAATCGTACCGCAACGGTCGGGAGCTGATGGAAGAAGCGATCCGCCTGGGCGCCGATGTGGTCGGGGGTATTCCGCATTTCGAATACACCCGGGATCAGGGCGTGAGCTCGGTGAAGTTCCTGATGGATCTGGCCGAACGTACCGGTTGCCTGGTGGACGTGCATTGCGACGAAACTGACGACCCGCACTCACGCTTCCTTGAAGTGCTGGCCGAAGAGGCCCGCAGCCGCGACATGGGTTCGCGCGTCACCGCCAGCCACACCACGGCCATGGGCTCCTACGACAACGCCTACTGCGCCAAACTCTTTCGGCTGCTCGGGCATTCGGGGATCAGCTTTGTCTCCTGTCCCACCGAAAGCATTCACCTGCAAGGACGCTTCGACAGCTTCCCGAAACGCCGTGGCGTGACCCGGGTGAATGAGTTGCTCGAAGCGGGGATGAATGTGTGCTTCGGCCAGGATTCGATTGTCGACCCGTGGTATCCGCTGGGCAACGGCAACATTTTGCGGGTGCTCGAGGCTGGGTTGCACATCTGCCACATGCTCGGTTATCGCAATCTGCAGAGCGCGCTGGATCTGGTGACCGATAACAGTGCCAAAGCCATGAACCTGAGCGATCGCTATGGGCTGGAACAAGGGCGACCGGCGAATCTGCTGATTCTGTCGGCGGACAGTGATTATGAGGTGATTCGTAGTCAGGGTTTGCCGCTGTACTCGGTTCGCGGGGGCAAGGTGTTAATGAAGCGGCAGATGCCGGTGGTGGAATGGGCCGATCGGCTCTGAATTTTCGTTGACAGAGCGTGCGTCATCGCAGGCAAGCCCGCTCCCACAGGGATCACGCTGAACCTGTGGGAGCGGGCTTGCCCGCGATGGCAATCTCAAAATCAACCCAACAACCGCGCCGTACCAAACAACCTCACCCGACTCAACTCGCCATCCAATTCCTCCAGCAAAATTGGCGCCGTGCCGCCAGGCATGACCACCTTCACCTCACCCGCCGCCACCCAACCCACGCGCCACGCCGCACACGCCACCGCACTGGCGCTGGTGCCCGACGACGCGGTCGGCCCTTCGCCGCGTTCGAACACCCGCGCAACGATTCGCCCCTCGGCTTCCAGCATCGCCCATTGCAGGTTCACCCCTGCCACACACGGCTGCCCTGCCCCGGTCGGCATGGCATAGGCGATGCGGGTCAATGATTCGGCCAATCCTGACTCACGCATCTGCGCGTTACTCGGCAACGCATCGGCGCCGGTCACCAACGTCACGCAATGGGGATTACCGATGCGCACGAACTGGCTGTGGTTCCAGGCAGGGTCGAGTGCCGACAACGGCCGCACATGACTGACTTCGCGCCCCTTCAATGTCACGGATTCAACCCGTTGCGCGCCCACCGCTTCGGGCCCGAACGATGGCTGCCCCAGGTCCAGCCAGAACCCTTGCACGCCATCGATTTCAGCGGGTGTCACTGAAGTCTCCACCGGCGAAACCGCATCGCTCTTGTCGTGATGAACCCGGAGCTGACAGGCCGCTTCCGTGGGCATCAGCCCTTGCTCGCCAAGGGCCTGGGAAAAAATCGTCAGGCCGTTGCCGCTGCGCTCGGCCAGGGTGCCGTCGGTGTTGACGATCAGCAGGTCAAAAGGCGGCGACGATTGAAACGGCCCCACCAGCAGACCATCGCAGCGATGTGCCTTGCTGCCGGGCGGTTGTGTGCCCGGAGCCCAGCCGCAAAACGCCTCGATGGCCGATAACGCCCAGGCCTCACGGGTTTGCGCGGCGCGGCTGGCCTGTTCAGGCAGGTCGATACCGCTACTGCGCAGGGCGCCAGGCGCCACCACCGCGTAGATATTGCCCCGAGCATCGTACATCCGCGTCATGGCGCCCCCTCTATGAACAATTGATACGTCGACGATATCGCGAAACAGCGGCTGGCTGTGCAAGGATGTCATCCTGCCTGACTGCACCCCGCCCGGATGGTGATCGAACCCTTTGTGGTTGTTCACTGTCCCTTGGGGACGCGACGTTTTTTGCCAAGGATCGATATGACCAACCTCAACACCCAAGCCACCTTCGTCCCCGGACGTCTGGAACAGATGTCCACCCGCATCGCCTTTTTTATCGCAGGCTTCGGCATCGCGGCCTGGGCGCCGCTGGTGCCTTACGCCAAGGCACGGGCCGGGCTGGATGAAGGAACCCTCGGGTTGTTGCTGCTGTGTCTGGGGGTGGGCTCGATTCTGGCGATGCCCATGGCCGGGATTCTGGCGACGCGTTTCGGCTGCCGTCGGGTGCTAAGCGGCGGGACTTTGTTGATCTGTGCGGCACTACCACTGTTGGCGACGGTGTCTACGATTCCGGCGTTGATTGCCGCGTTGTTCATGTTCGGCGCGGGCCTGGGCACGGTGGATTCGACGGTGAACCTGCAAGCGGTGATCGTCGAGCGGGCCAGCGGCAAGACCATGATGTCGGGTTTTCATGGGCTGTTCAGCCTCGGCGGGATCGTCGGCGCGGCGGGTGTCAGCGCCCTGCTCGGCTTCGGGATGTCGCCGCTGGGGGCGATGCTGGTGGTGATCGTGCTGCTAGTGGTGGCGTTGCTCAAGGCCGCGCCGCATCTGTTGCCCTATGGCAGCGAAAGCTCCGGCCCGGCGTTTGCAGTGCCGCATGGCATCGTGCTGTTTATCGGCGGGATGTGTTTCATCGTGTTCCTGGCCGAAGGCGCGGCGCTCGACTGGAGCGCGGTGTTCCTGGCGCAAGAGCGCGGGATCGACACGGCATATGCAGGGCTGGGTTATGCGGCGTTTGCGCTGACCATGACCGTCGGACGTTTGACCGGCGATGCGATTGTCCGGCGCCTCGGTGCTACACGAGTGATTGTGTTTGGTGGATTGACGGCCGCGACGGGCCTGGCGCTGGCGACATTTGCACCGAGCTGGGAAGCTGCACTGGTGGGGTATGCACTGCTGGGGGCTGGCTGTTCGAACATTGTGCCGGTGCTCTATACCGCCGTGGGCAAACAGACCGTCATGCCGGAGAGCATTGCCGTGCCAGCCATTACCACTCTGGGTTATGCAGGGATTCTCGCCGGGCCTGCGGTGATCGGCTTTATCGCCCATGGCAGCAGTTTGAGTTTTGCCTTCGGGTTGATGGCTGTGTTGCTAGTGGCGGTAGCGATTGGCGGCAAGGTGTTGAAAGTTTAAAAGCATCGCGGGCAAGCCCGCTCCCACAAGGATCTTCAGTGAACACAGATGTTGTGTACGCCAAAGATCATGTGGGAGCGGGCTTGCCCGCGATGAAGCTGACTCGGTCTATCAGAACCCGACACTGGCCTGCACAAAGAACGTACGCGGTGCGCCGACGTACATCCCGGCGTTGTTGTCGCTGGAGCGGGTGAAGTACTGCTTGTCGAAAATGTTCTTCACCCCTGCCCCGACTTTCAGGTTCGACAATTGCGAGCCAAAGTCATACCCCCCACGCACGTTCCAGGTGACGTAACCCGGGATGTCGCCGTACTGGCCGTCCGCGCTGCCTTCAGTGATGTAGTTGCCGCTGAAACTGCCATCAGCGTTCACTGCGGTGCCCGGTGAGCGCTGTTTGGACTGGGCAAAGGCATCGAGGTTGTAGGTCCAGCGGTTGATGTCGTAACGCAGGCCGGCGGTCGCCACCTGACGTGAGTAGAACGGCAGGTCACGGCCCTTGAAGCCTGGAATCTCACCTTCATAAACGGCGCGAGTGTAGGTAAAACCGGCGTTGGCGGTCAGGCCGGCGAGTCGTGGGTCCAGCGCCGCCATGTCGTAGTGCACCGAGGCTTCAAGGCCCTGGTGCGTGGTCGCGCCGAGGTTGGTCCAGCCCACATCGTTGCTGATGTATTGCAGTTCTTTATCGAAGTCGATGTAGAACAGCGTCACTTCCCCGCCCCACACGTCATCGTTGTAGCGCGTACCGATCTCGTAGGTCTTGGCCTTTTCCGGGTTCAGGCCATTGGCGGTGTTGTCACCCGAGCCGCCCTGACCGAGCTGGAAATATTGCAGGCTGCCAAACGAGGTTTCGTAGTTGGCGAACAGTTTCCAGGCCTCGGACAGGTGATACATCACGCTCAGGGCCGGCAGCGGCTCATTGCTGTCGATGCTGCGACGTTTTTCCTGCACAGGTCTGCCGGCGGTATCGAGAACCGGTCTGTCGTGCCATTCGGTGCTGATGCTTTCAAAACGGATGCCGGGGGTCACGGTCCAGTTGCCGACGTCGATCTTGTCATCGATGTACACAGCGTGGGCTTCGGTGCCCCCGGTGCGATCCTGGAACACATGACCATCGGAGGTTTTGGTGACCACCGGCTGATTGTTCACCAGCGCCAGACGGCTCGACTCTTCATGCATGCCTTCTTTCAGGTAGCGATAACCGACGCTGGCTTCCTGAGTGGTCGGGCCCAGATCGAACACATGGGACACCCGTGGTTCGATGCCGAAGGTGTAGTAAGTGCGCGGATAGGAACTGAGGGTTTTCTGGTCGCGAGCGGCGATGGTGCTGCCACGGAAACTGTCGGAATAGTAGGTCAGCACTTCGGCCTGGGTGCGGTCGTCGATCTGTCGAATCCACTTGAAGGACACGTCCTTGCGGCGGCCGCTGAAGTTGTCATGGTCACGGTCGGACTGGAACGGATCGGCGTCGTACTGCTTCTGCGTCAGGCCACCGGGCATGTCGGCGCTGGCGTCGTAGTAATGGAAATTGAGGCTGAAATCGTCCTGATCGGTAGGCGCCCAATGGGTCTTGAGGATCACGTCGTCGATGTCGTTGCCGTTGTTGCTTTTGCGATAACCGTTGCCGTTCACACCGGAATACAACAGTGCCACGCCCATGCCGTTATCGGCGGTGCCACCGAGAAACGCGGTGTCGATGTGTTTCCAGCCACCGCGCTGGGTGGTTTCCAGGGTGGTGCCGATTTCACCGGTGGCTTTCTCCGGAATCGCTCGGGTGACGAAGTTGATCACACCACCCACGTTCTGCGGCCCATAACGCACGGAACCGGCGCCACGCACCACGTCGATGCTGTCGAGGTTGCCGGAGGAAATCGGTGCCATGGACAGCTGCGGTTGCCCATAAGGGGCGAAGGCGGCCGGCACGCCGTCGATCAGCACGGTGGAGCGTGGCGACAGGCGCGAGGTCAGGCCGCGCACGCCGACGTTCAGGGAAATGTCGCTGCCACCGGTGCCGTTGGCGTCCTGCACTTGCACGCCAGGTACACGACGCAGCACGTCGCCAACGTTCATGGCGCCCTGCTCGACCATGGCTTCACGACGGATCACCGTGCGTGCGCCGGGATGGTTTTGCACCACGCCAGCATTGGCATCACCGAGCCAGTCGCCGACCACTTTGATGTCGGTCACGCCCAGCTCCAGCGGACCGTTGACGGCGGAAGTCGGGGCTGGCATCAGGGTCACCGAGCCTTCATCGATCTGATACTCCAGACCGCTGCCTTGCAGTAATTGGCGCAAAGCCTGTTCCGGTGAAAAATTACCGTCGACTGCCGGGGCTTGTTTGCCGGCCACCAGTTCAGGGCTGAAAAAAACCTGCAGCGAGGTTTGCTGGCCCAGCTGACTCAAGGCCTGACCCAGCGGCTGCGCTTGAATATGAATGGCATCGGCAGCGAACACCTGGGGCAGCGCCGAGCTGACCGCCAGGGCAAGAGCGAGAGGCAGCCAGGATGTTTTGTTATTTTTAGCGGTGGTTTTCTTCACGTCGAACATTGTCCTGTGGATCGCAAGAGTGTGCGGCTGTTAATGCAAACCAGTTGCAGTTGGACAAGTAGACGAAGAACTCGAAAAAAACCTGAATCTATCGGGCAATTATTTCCTGACTGCCGTCATCCAGGGTTCGGATGGCTACCGGCAGAATGCTCGGCAAGGCCTTGAGCAGTGCGTCGGTGTTGTCGGATTTGAACACGCTGGTCAGGCGCAGATTGCCCACTTTGGCATTGCCAACCGTCAGCGGTTTTTGCCGATAACGCGACACTTCTTCGGCCACTTCGCTGAGGCTGGCGTTGTTGAACACCAGTTTGCCACTGCGCCATGCGGTCAGTTCTGCCGGGTTGACCGTATAGGCGGCGGCCACTTTCCCCTGGGCATCGACGCGAGTGCCGAGGCCGGCGGTGAGGCTGATGAAATCGGCGCCGTTACCTTGAACCTTGACCGTGCCCTGTTCTACTACGACGCGGGTTTGGGCGCTGTCGCGACGCACGTCAAAACGGGTGCCGGTGACTGTCACTTTGCCGCTGCCCGCCTCGACCACGAACGGTCGGCTGCTGTCGTGCTCGACGCTGAACATCGCCTCGCCTTGCGTCAACTCGATGCCGCGACGGTCTTTTTCATAGTGCACCTGCACCCGGCTGCGGCTGTTCATATCGATCACCGAACCGTCCGGCAACGCCACATGACGACGTTCGCCAAGGGCCGTGGAATATTCAGCCGTGTAGCTCGCTGGACGATTCAAACCACTGGACAGCCCCAGGCCGAGCGCCACCGCCAACACACTGGCGGCCACTGCATAACGCACCAGTGGATGACGTGTGCGGCGTGCCGGCGGGGTTTCGCACAAGGCGTGCAAACGCTTGGCCGGCAGCAGATCGGCCGCCGCCCACAGGCTCTGGAGCATTTGATATTCGTCGCGATGCTGGGGGTGTTCGTCCAGCCAGATCTCGAAGCGCCTCTGCTCTTCGGCGTTGACGGCAGGTTCCTGCAAACGCACAAACCACTGCGCCGCTTCGTCGCGAACCGTTGTTTGCCCGCACGCACAATCATGAGTATCCATCATGGAAAGTCCTGTTTGGCTGGGGATGAAAAGGCGCGCCGCGTCATGGCTGTAACCCGTCCAGGCGATCACGCAGATGCCGCAGGGTGCGGATCATATACTTTTCCACCATGTTCTTGGACAGCCCCAGGCGCTCAGCGATTTCGGCCTGGGTCAGACCTTCGATCTTCTGCCAGACGAACACCTTGCGACAGTTGACCGGCAGCTCGGTGAGCGCCCGCTCGATGGAATCCGCCAACTGGATCGCGTGCATGAAATGCTCCGGGTCGCCGGACGACGACACACTGTGATCGATCGCCTCGGACTCCATGGCGCCCCGCCGATCCTCACGCCGATAACCGTCCACCGCAATGTTGCGCGCGGTCTGGTGCAAATATGCCCGAGGTTGTTGCACCGCCGCCGAATCGGACTCAAGCACCCGCACGAAGGTGTCGTGGGCCAGGTCCTCGGCCTGCTGACGATTTCTCAGACGCCGGGTCCAGGTGCCGATCAACTCTTCGTAATGCTCGAAAAAGCCGTGTCTGCGGGGCAGCTTGGGGGTCATTGCGGTGTGCTGTGGAGAGGAGGCGCGAATAGTAATGCTTCCTATTAAACCCGGCAAATCATTCCTCGGAGCGTCGACGAGAGGACCTGCCCCCCATAAATCTGTGTACAGCACTGATCGAAAATGTGGGAGCGGGCTTGCTCGCGAAAGCGGTGTATCAGCCAATATTGATGTCGACTGACCCACCCTCTTCGCGAGCAAGCCCGCTCCCACAGGGTATGTGCAAGGCTCCCCGGTGGTCGAAACGTCCGGCACCAGACGACTGGTTGCAGAAACCCATTGTCACTAAATATTACCTGCGTCATATTACGCACGTAATAGAGCATCGTTTTTCACAGGTAGAGATCCATGACCAGCATGCCCAACCTTGAACCCGATCTTGCTGTCGCGGTGAACACACCCAAGCCTCCCCTGCTTAAAAGGCTGCTCTTGCTGACGACGGCCATCGCGGCCCTGGTGTTCATCGGGCTGTACGCAGCCCATTGGTGGACCACCGGCCGTTTCATCGAAGAAACCGACGATGCCTACATCGGCGGCAACGTCACGGTGATCGGGCCGAAGGTCGCGGGGTATATCGAAGAGGTGCTGGTCACCGACAACCAGAGGGTCAAGGCCGGCGATGTGCTGATTCGGCTGGACGCCCGTGACTACCGCGCCAATCTGGCCAAGGCCGAAGGTGCGGTGGCTGCCGAAGAAGCGTTACTCGCCAACCTCGACGCCACCGAACAACTGCAGCATGCGGTGATCGGCCAGGCCCGCGCCGGCATCGATGCCGCCGGCGCCGAAACTGCCCGCTCGCGGGACGATAACGCCCGCTACAAACGCCTGGTGAACAGCAATGCCGTCTCGGTTGAAAGCGCACAACGGGCCGACGCCACCTTCAAGACTGCCCAGGCTCAGAGTGCCCGGGCTCAGGCCGAACTGCTGGCCGCGCAACGCCAATTGAACGTGATTGAAACCCAAAAACAGCAAGCGCGCGCCGCGTTGATCCAGGCACGAGCCGAGCGTGATCTGGCGCAGTTGAACGTCGGTTATACCGAGTTGAAAGCCCCCGTCGACGGCGTGATCGGCAATCGTCGGGCGCGGACCGGCGCGTACGCCCAGGCCGGTTCGCAACTGTTGTCGGTGGTGCCGGCCAGCGGGCTGTGGGTCGATGCCAACTTCAAGGAAGATCAGCTGTCGCGGATGACACCGGGCCAGCGTGTGATCGTGCATGCGGACGTGCTCAAGGGGCGTGTATTTCACGGGCATCTGGACAGTCTGGCGCCGGCCAGTGGTTCGCAGTTCAGCGTGCTGCCACCGGAAAACGCCACCGGCAATTTCACCAAAATCGTCCAGCGGGTACCGGTGCGGATCCTGCTCGACCCGGCTGACGGCGTACTCGGTCATCTGCGTCCGGGCCTGTCGGTGACGGCCGAAGTGGACACCCGCGCCGAACCTGAAACCCCGACCGTGGCCAGTGCGCCATGAACGGCGCCCTCGCCGCCCCCGCGCAGCCGTTCAATGCCGCCAACATGGCAACGGCGACCAAGGTGTTCGCCTTCGCCACCATGTGCATCGGCATGTTCATTGCGCTGCTGGACATTCAAATCGTCTCGGCGTCGCTGCGTGACATTGGCGGCGGGCTCTCGGCCGGCACTGACGAAACCGCGTGGGTACAGACCAGTTACCTGATTGCCGAAATCATCGTGATTCCGCTGTCGGGTTGGTTGTCCCGGGTGTTCTCGACCCGTTGGTTGTTCTGCGCCTCTGCGGTGGGCTTCACCCTGGCCAGCCTGCTCTGCGGTGCGGCCTGGAACATCCAGAGCATGATCGCCTTCCGCGCCCTGCAAGGATTTCTCGGCGGTTCGATGATCCCGCTGGTGTTCACCACCGCGTTCTTTTTCTTCACCGGCAAGCAACGGGTGATCGCCGCTGCAACCATTGGTGCCGTGGCCTCGCTGGCACCGACGCTGGGGCCGGTGATCGGTGGCTGGATCACCGACATTTCGTCCTGGCACTGGTTGTTCTACATCAACCTGGTGCCGGGGATTTTCGTCGCGGTGGCGGTGCCGATGCTGGTGAAAATCGACCAGCCGGAACTGTCCCTGCTCAAGGGCGCCGACTATCTGAGCATGCTGTTCATGGCGGTGTTTCTCGGCTGCCTGGAATACACCCTTGAAGAAGGCCCTCGCTGGAACTGGTTCAGCGACAGCACGATTCTGACCACCGCCTGGATCAGTGGCCTGGCCGGATTGGCTTTCATTGCTCGAACCTTGCACGTGGCCAATCCGATCGTGGATCTGCGTGCCTTGAAGGACCGCAACTTCGCCCTCGGCTGTTTCTTTTCGTTCGTCACAGGGATTGGCCTGTTCGCGACGATTTACCTGACGCCACTGTTTCTCGGTCGTGTACGTGGCTACGGCGCGCTGGACATTGGGCTGGCGGTTTTTTCCACCGGGGTGTTCCAGATCCTGGCGATTCCGCTGTACGCCTTTCTGGCCAACCGCATCGACCTGCGCTGGGTCATGATGAGCGGCCTTGGGTTGTTTGCCCTGTCGATGTGGGATTTCAGCCCGATCACCCATGACTGGGGGGCCAAAGAATTGATGCTGCCGCAAGCCTTGCGCGGGATCGCTCAACAACTGGCGGTGCCGCCAGCGGTGACCCTGACCCTCGGCGGGTTGGCACCCGCGCGGCTCAAACATGCTTCGGGGTTGTTCAACCTGATGCGCAACCTCGGCGGCGCGATGGGTATCGCCGCGTGCGCCACGATCCTCAATGACCGCACCAACCTGCACTTCACCCGGTTGGCGGAGAACCTCAATAGCACCAACGAAGCGCTGAATCAGTGGCTGTCCCAGGTCGGCAACAACTTCGCCGCCCTCGGCCAGAGCGGTGACATCGGCGTCACCGCCAGCCTGCGTCAGCTATGGCTGCTGACCTATCGTGAAGCGCAGACGCAAACCTACGGCGACGCGTTCCTGATGATCATGGTCTGCTTCATCCTCGCCACGGCGATGGTGCCCTTGATGCGCAAGGTACAACCACCGGCCGCGCCGTCAGCAGACGCTCATTGATCAGGCTTGAGGCATTTTACGGAAGCCTACCGCCAGGCGGTTCCAGCTGTTGATGGTGGAAATCGCCACGGTCAGGTCAACCATTTCCTTGGGACTGAACTCGGCGCTGAGCAGTGCGTAATCTTCATCCGGGGCGTGGGTCAGGCTCAGTTGGGTCAAGGATTCGGTCCAGGCCAGTGCGGCGCGCTCACGATCGGTGAAGAACGGAGCCTCGCGCCAGGCCGTCACGGCGAACAGCCGACGTGGAGTTTCCCCGTCCTTGATGGCATCGGCAGTGTGCATGTCGATGCAGAAGGCACAGCCGTTGATCTGCGACGCGCGCAGCTTGACCAGTTCGATCAATGACTTTTCCAGCGGCAGTTTCGAGACGGCTGCTTCCAGGGCCATCATGGCTTTGAGGCCGTCCGGGGAAGCGGTATAGAAATCGATACGAGTTTGCATGGTGGTAGCTCCAATCACAGGTGGGATTGAAGCTACGTTAATGCCGAGCTGACGTTGAACAAATAGCCAATTATGGGGAAGTTGAGGATGCCAATAGATCAGAAGATTTTCAGTGACTGTGCCTGCTCGCGAAGGCGCCGGAACAGGCAACCAACACATCAGCCGCTACGACTGCGCAACCATTGCAAAAACCCCTTCTTCGCCACCACCTTGGGCACCTCCTGAATCAGCGTCTGCGCCGTATGCATCCGGTAATCGAACAACGCCTTCATCGCTTCGCTGATGTCATGCCGCGCATCCAGGCAAGGCTTGAGGTATTCCTTCTCGATGCGGTAGAGCGTGCAAAAGGTCTTGGCCGAAAAGTCGGCGAGCGCCGATTCATCGGAAAGAATACCGGCCTCGCCAATCACCTCACCCGGCCCCATGCGCCCGGCCTCGAACTTTTTGCCACCGCGGCTCAGGGCGACTGACACCACGCCGGACTCGATGATGAACAGGTGATCGCTGACCTCCCCCGCCGGCAGGATCATTTCACCGGCGCGGAAGGTTTGCAGCTTCATGTTCTGGCTGAAGGTTTCTTTCTCTTCCTGTCGCAGAGTCGAGAAGATGTTCGAGCTGTCCAGCAGTGCCCGCGGCCGTGACAGGGCAGCAGGCGCGTTGGGTTCGACACTCGACAACAGGCTGACACCGGACGCCTGCAAATGCCGGAACGCCAGATCAAACAGCAGATTACGCACCATGCGCTTCTGATCCATGGAGATTACGAAGCCACTGATTTCGTATTCCACACCGGTGCTGCCGGAGCTTTTCAACGACACACTCGGCGCCGGTTTGGTCAACAGGAAACGGCAGCCCTGCATGGCCCGCTCCAGCGCATCAATCACCGTTTGCGGACGCGCATGGGGGCTCACTTGCAAGCTGATCGATACCCCGAAAATGTCACTGGGTCGGCTGAAGTTGATGATCTTGGCCTTGGCCGCCAGGGAGTTGGGAATCACCGCCATGCTGCCTTGCGCGGTTTGCAGACGCGTGGCGCGCCAGTCGATGTCGGTGACCCGGCCTTCGGTGCCGTCGATGGAGATCCAGTCATCCAGTTGATAGGGTTTGGTGGTGTTCAGGACGATCCCGGAGAACACGTCGCTGAGGGTACTTTGCAAGGCCAGGCCGACGATGATCGCCAACGCACCGGACGTTGCCAGCACGCCCTTGACCGGCAACTCAAGCACGTACGCCAAGGCGGCGATGACCGCGATCAGGAAAATCACCGCGCCGAGCAGATCCTGCAGCAAACGCCCGGTGTGCCCGACCCGTTGCATCATCACTGCGCCAAGCAACACCGTGAGGGTGCGCGCTGCATACAACCACCAGCCGATCTGCAAACCGGTCGCCGCCAGGTGCAACGGCACATTGTCGACCCAAGGCGCCGGCGCCATGGGGTTCAAGCCTTCGTTGAACAGCAGCACGCTGAACAATGAGAAAATCACCAGTCGTACCGCCAGTTTCCAATTGCTGCCGCTGGCTGTGATCACACGCCACAACACCAGATCGATCAGGATCAGAATCAGCGCGCTGAGCAACGGGTGATCGGTGAGCAGTGACAGCATCAAGTAACTCCAGCAACAGTACGGATGGGCACAGTGTAGGAGGATTTGATGTCTTCAGAACAACACAAAACACAAGCGGGCTTGCCCGCGATGGCAATTGATCAGTCACTGTGATGTTGACTGATCGACCGCTATCGCGGGCAAGCCCGCTCCCACAGGTTATGTATGTGCTGCCAGTGTTTACTTGGCGTTAGTCAGGGTGTTGTAGCTGGTCATCAGGTTGCGATAATCCGGGATGTGGTTGGAGAACAAAGTCGCCAGACCTTCCACGTCGTTGCGCCAGTCGCGATGCAGTTCACAGGCCAGGCCGAACCAGGTCATCAGTTGGGCGCCAGAGGACGACATGCGATCCCACGCCGATTGACGGGTCAGTTCGTTGAACGTGCCGGAAGCATCGGTCACCACGAACACCTCAAAGCCTTCGGCCAGGGCCGACAGCGCCGGGAATGCCACGCAGACTTCGGTTACCACACCCGCGATGATCAGTTGTTTCTTGCCGGTGGCCTTGATCGCCTTGACGAAATCTTCGTTGTCCCAGGCATTGATCTGGCCTGGGCGAGCGATGTAGGGCGCGTCCGGGAACAGTGCCTTGAGTTCCGGCACCAGTGGGCCATTGGGGCCGGTTTCAAAACTGGTGGTCAGAATCGTTGGCAGCTTGAAGTACTTGGCCAGGTCGGCCAGGGCCAGCACGTTGTTCTTGAAACGGTCCGGATCGATGTCGCGCACCAGGGAAAGCAGACCCGCCTGGTGATCGACCAGCAGAACGGCGGCGTTATCTTTGTCGAGACGTTTGTAGGAAGTAGTCATGGGGTAATCCTCGCTTTTTATCGATGCCGAACGGGCCGGCGTAAGTGAACTCTGATTTTTCGTTTAAACGTGGCCAGGCAAGCCCGGTACGCCACAGCGCTACAACAATGATTTCAAACGGGCATCCGGCCGAACTGGCCCGACTGGAAGTCGGCAAAGGCCTGGTGAATTTCTTGCTCGGTGTTCATCACGAACGGGCCGTGGCCAACAATGGGCTCGTCAATCGGCTCGCCACTGAGCAGCAGCACCACGGCGTCGTTATTGGCTTCCAGGCTGAGCTGATCACCGTTGCGTTCGAACAACGCCAACTGCCCTTCTCGCACCAGTTCCACACCATTGACCTGAACCGTGCCGCGCAGCACCACCAGTGCCGTGTTGCGCCCTTCGTGCAGATCCAGGGTCAGCAACTTGCCGGCGTTCAAGCGAACGTCCCAAACGTCGATCGGCGTAAAGGTCCGCGCCGGGCCGCGATGGCCTTCGAATTCACCGGCGATCAAGCGCAGGCTGCCCGTGTTGTTCTTCAGTGGGATGTTCGGGATGTCACCGTCGAGAATCGTCTGGTAACCGGGCTCGGCCATCTTGTCCCTGGCCGGCAGGTTGACCCACAGCTGCACCATTTCCAGGGTGCCGCCGCTCTTGGCGAAACCTTCGGAGTGGAACTCTTCATGAACAATCCCCGAGGCCGCGGTCATCCATTGCACGTCGCCAGGGCCGATCTTGCCGCCGCTGCCGGTGGAGTCGCGGTGTTCCAGTTCGCCCTTGTAGACGATAGTCACAGTTTCGAAACCGCGGTGCGGGTGCTGACCAACGCCACGACGTTCAGTGGTCGGGGTGAATTCAGCGGGCCCTGCGTGATCCAGCAGCAGAAACGGGCTGATGTGTTTGCCCAGGTTGTCGTAGGAAAACAGCGTGCGAACCGGAAAACCGTCGCCGACCCAGTGAGGTCGTGGGCTGGTGTAGATACCGATGATGTTTTTCATCTTTTCCTCCGAATCTGTTGGGTGACGCGATGGACAAAGCTTAAAACCGGCGCCTTTGGTGCGCTAGACTGCAAAAATCAGCCTTAGCGTTCTATTTGGAGAACGATGGTGGAAGACCTCAACACCCTGTACTACTTCACCCAAGTGGTGGAGCACCACGGTTTCGCCCCGGCCGGGCGCGCGCTGGACATGCCCAAATCCAAACTCAGCCGACGCATCGCCGAGCTCGAAGAACGCCTCGGCGTGCGCCTGCTGCACCGCACCAGCCGGCATTGCTCGTTGACCGAAATCGGCCAGGCTTATTACCAGCGCTGCCTGGCCATGCGGGTGGAAGCCGAAAGCGCCGCCGAACTGATCGAACGCAATCGCTCCGAACCCCAAGGCCTTGTGCGCATCAGTTGCCCGACGGCGCTGCTGAATTCCTGGGTCGGGCCGATGCTGACCCGCTACATGCTCAAATACCCGTTGGTGGAGTTGTTTATCGAAAGCACCAACCGCCGGGTCGACCTGATTCACGAAGGGTTCGATATCGCTCTGCGAGTGCGCTTTCCACCGCTGGAAAACACCGACATGGTGATGAAGGTGCTGGGCAACAGCATCCAAAGCCTGGTGGGTATTCCGGCATTTCTGCAGCGCCTGTCATCACCGGCCACGCCGGCTGATCTCAGCGGTCTGCCGAGCGTGCATTGGGGTGGCGCGCAGCGTGAATATCAGTGGGAATTGTTCGGCGCCGACGGTGCCAGCGCGCTGATTCGTCATACCCCGCGCATGGTCACCGACGACTTGCTGGCCTTGCGTCACGCGGTGCTCGCCGGCATCGGCATCGCTCACCTGCCCAACGTGGTGGTGCGTGATGAGATTGCCGCCGGTCGACTGGTGGAACTGGTGCCGGGCTGGACACCCAAGTGCGGGATCGTGCATGCGATCTTCCCCTCACGACGCGGATTGTTGCCGTCGGTGCGGACCTTGATCGACTTTCTGGGCGAGGAATTCAGCCATAGCGATATTGCTTAGGCGGGGTTAGATTCCGACACCGCGTCGCGCCCTTCGCGAGCAAGCCCGCTCCACACATTGGATCGGTGGTGTACGCAGCTCCAATGTGGGAGCGGGCTTGCTCGCGAAGGCGTCAGACCAAACACCATCAATGCCGCTGAAACTTCCCATTCATGACTTTCGGTAAACAGTGCTTTGCCGATCCAGCGGTTTTTCTCAAGGATCCAGCCGGGGATACTCCCGCTCATTCCCACTGCAACCCCTGGAGTCATTGATGTCTATTCCCGCATTCGGTCTTGGTACGTTTCGCCTGCAAGGCCAGGTGGTCATCGATTCGGTGAGCACCGGTCTTGAGCTGGGCTACCGGGTCATCGATACCGCGCAAATCTATGAAAACGAAACAGAGGTCGGTCAGGCCATCGCCGCCAGCGGCATTGCCCGTGAAGAGCTGTTCATCACCAGCAAAATCTGGGTCGCCAACTTTGCCAAAGACCGGTTGATCGAGAGCCTCAAAGAGAGCCTGAATAAACTGCAAACCGATTACCTGGACCTGACGCTGATCCACTGGCCGTCGCCGGACGATCAGGTGCCGGTCGAAGAATTCATGGGCGCGCTGCTCGAAGCCAAACAACTGGGCCTGACCCGGAAGATTGGCGTGTCAAACTTCACGGTCGACCTGATGCAACAGGCCATTGCCGCCATCGGTGCCGAGAACATCGCCACCAACCAGGTCGAGCTGCACCCGTACCTGCAAAACCGCAAGGTTGTCGAATTCGCCCAAAGCCAAGGCATTCAAATCACCTCTTACATGACCCTGGCCTACGGCGAAGTGCTGAAAGATCCGCTCATCCAGCAAATCGCCGATCGCCTTCAGGCGACACCGGCCCAGGTCACGCTGGCGTGGGCCATGCAACTGGGGTACGCGGTCATTCCCTCTTCCACCAAACGCACCAACCTGCAAGGCAATCTGCAAGCCTGCGCCCTGACCCTGAGCGATGCCGACATGGCGCTGATCGCGGGCCTGGATCGCGGCCAGCGGCTGACCAGCCCCAAAGGCATCGCGCCGCAGTGGGATTGAGCTTCAGCCTTGGTTCAAGTGTTTGTCCAGCGATGACATAGCGTGCTGCAACCGATCGACGGCTTCGTCGAGCAGCACCGTGTTCCCCTCATCGATGACACGCTCCAGTTGCTCGCAATGCTCGATCAAACGCACCGCCCGGACCATACGCGCACTACCCTTGATGCGGTGCGCCAAGTCTTGCAGACCCGGGCGATTGCCACTGGCGTGCGCCTCGAGCAGATGGGTCCGATCACTGCGGTTAGTCATCGCCAGTTCGCGTACAAGGTGATCAAGCAGCGTGCGATCCGCACCGACGTACTGCTCCAGGCCACTCAAGTCCATCTCGGGCATGGGTTGCTCTTCGAGTGTCGCTGGCGCTTCGCTCGCAAACCTTGCGGCCAGCCATGCACTCAAATCCGCCAGCAGGATGGGTTTGAACAGGCAATCGTCCATACCGGCCTCCAGGCAGCGGACTTTTTCCTCGGGCTGCGCATTGGCGGTGAAGCCCAGAATCAGCGTCGACGGTAATCCTTGGGCGCGCTCTTCATCGCGGATTGCACCCGCCAGCTCATAACCACTGAGCCTCGGCATATTGCAGTCGGTAACCACCAGATCGAACTCATGTTCGCGCCACAGCTCAAGTCCTCGCTCGCCATCCGCAGCCTGCATAACGTGATGCCCCAGATCACACAGTTGCCATGACAATAACAGCCGATTAATCGGGTGATCGTCGACCACCAGAATCGTCAGTGGCTGCGTCGGCGCCTGCAACCCGCTATCCACCAACTCGCTGGAAGGCAACGGTTGCAATGCGATCAGCTCAAGGTTGATGTCGACCTGTGTGCCTTGTCCAAGGACACTGTCGAGTTGCAACCGGCCGCCCATCATTTCGCACAGGGTGCGACTGATCACCAACCCCAGGCCAGAACCGCTTCGAGCTGACTGCCGGCCGTTATCAGCCTGTATGAACGGGCTGAACAATCGTTGCCGATCAACGGCGCTGATGCCAATACCGGTGTCTTCAATGCGCACACTGACCGCCAGATGCTCCGCCGTCACGGGCGTCACCCGCAGCGTCAGGCTCACCTCGCCGTCACGGGTGAACTTGATGGCATTGCTCAGCAAATTGGACAGCACCTGCTTGAAGCGGATGGGGTCGATCAACACCTCGCAATCGCTGCGTTCGTCCAGATCAATCCGCCACGCCAGCTCTTTCTGTCGTGCCAGGCCTTCGAAAACCCGACACACCGATGCCACCAGCGCCCGCAGATTGGTCCGTTCAGGGGCCAGGGATAAATGCCCGGACTCGATACGCGCGATGTCCAGAATGTCACCGATCAGCGCCAGCAATTGTTGGGCGGCACTGAACGCCACCTCAATGGCGGGACGGTCAGTGACACCCTCGTCCGCACGTTTCAGGGCCAATTCAAGCATGCCGATCAGGGCGTTCATCGGGGTGCGGATCTCATGACTCATGGTCGCCAGAAAAGTGGTTTTGGCGCGGTTGGCATCGTCCGCCTCGTTCTTGGCATCCTGCAATTGCTGCAACCACTGCTGGCGCTGACGGATTTGTCGGCGCTGCCAGGCGATCCAGCCGAGGGCGAGCAACAGCAAGGCGCCTGCCACGGCAAACGCCTGAAGAATGCCCCGACGATGGCGCAGCCAATAGCTGTCATCCAGCACCACATCATGACTCCAGCGGGCCACCAGATCGTCCATTTCCTGAGGTGAAATGCTCAGCAACGCCTTGTTCAGAATCGAGTGCAACTCCAGCGCGCTGCGGTGAGTGGCCAAGGCGATACGGGCGGGTTGATCGCCCACGGTGCTGCTGATGCGCAGACGATCACGGTAATGCCGGGCGATCAGGTAACGGGCGACGATCAATGAACTGAGCGCCGCATCGGCCCGGCCCTTGATCACCCACTCCATGCCCTCCGCCGGGCTTTGCACCTCGACCAGACGCACCTGTGGCGCCTGGGCTTGCATGAATTCGAACAACGGATGACCGCGATAAATCGCCAGGCGCTTGCCGGCCAGATCGTCCAGCGTCCCGGGGCTGCCCGCCGTCGCTGCTGTGACCAGCACGAAGGGGTTACTGAGGTAGGCACGGGTAAACAGCAACGTCTCTTCACGCTTGGTACTGGGGGTGATCACCGGCAACAGGTCGATCTCGCCGTCCTGGAGTTGCTCGATTTGCCGGTCCAGTGATTGGCCGCGTTGCATCTGAAAGGTCAAACCGCTGCGCTGGCTGATCAACGTCAGCAACTGTGCCGTCAACCCACTGAGCCGGCCTTGGGCATCGTAGAACGTCAGCGGGGCAAAGTTATCGATCACACCGACCCTGACCGTGGGATGCCGCTCCAGCCAGCGTTGTTCGCTGGCACTCAAACGCACCTGCTGTTGCCCCACCATAGCGGCCCGCCCGGCACTCCAACGCAACTCGATGCCCGCGCGCTGATCCATGGGGATGGCCGCCAGCGCCTTGTCGATGATGCCTTTGAGACGCGGATTGTCCGCCGCCAAAGCGAAGCCGAACGGGTTGGCATCCAGACCGGAAGGCCCCGCCAGACGAACGTTATTGAGGTAGTTGTTGTTGATCAGGTAATTGGCGCTGATGAAGTCGCCCAAAAACACGTCGGCCTGCCCGAACGCCACGGCCCCGATCGCGTCGAGTACCGAGGCGAAGCGGTGCAAGGTCGCCTCGGGATAAAAATCTTCAACGGTCTGCGTCGGCAGATAGTCTTCGACCATGGCGATACGTTTGCCGGCAAGGTCGGCGGGCATTCGCTCGTCCATGCGGGTGACCAGCATCGGCTGATCTTCGGCGTAGGCTCGGGAACTGATCAGCGCGGGGTCGGCGGCCTCGAAGTTGTTCGATGTGCCGAGCAGATCCAGCTCATGGCGTTTGAGGGCGTCCATGGCGGCTTCACGAGTGGCATAACGCAGCACGTCGATCTTGACGTGCAGCAGTTTCCCCAGCAGCGCGGCGTAATCGGCCGTGATGCCCTCCAGCTCATCGCGGTGGCGCGTCACTTCGAAGGGCGGGTAGTCCGGCCCCGTCACCCCGAGGCGCAAGACCCGTTTATTGCGTAGCCATTGCCAGTCCCTTTCATCCAGCTTGACCTGAAAACCCTCCACCGTGGAGCGCCCCAGCAAATGCAACCGCTGTGGCTCGTCGGCCATCGCCGCAGGCAATTGCGTTAAAAGGCTCAGAGCCACGGCCAACAGAAGCATGTGCATGATCTGGCTCACTCAGATCAAACGATTACGCTTGGCGAAGTCCCGCAAGTGCACCGCCGCGTTCACCCCGGTTTTGTCGATCAAACGGGTCTTATAGGTGCTGACAGTCTTGTGACTCAAGTGCATAAGCTCGCCGATTGCCTTGTTGGTCATGCCCCGGGCCAGGTATTGCAAGATCGTCAGCTCACGGTTGGAGAGTTTGTTGATTAGCTGTTTTTCGCTGCGTTGCAGGGGGTTCTGCGAACCCGAAGGCAGCCGTGCGAAGTAGGTGTAACCGGTCATGACCGCATGCACGGCCTTTTGCAATTGACTCAGAACGTTGGTCTTGGCGACATACGCCATGGCCCCGGCGCGCATGCAACGATTTTGAAAGAATTGCGGATCCAGCGACGAGAACACCAGCACCTGGCACGACAAATCACTAGTCTTGATCCGTTCCAGCACATCCAGCCCATCGCCTTCGGGCATGACCAGATCCAGCACCACCAGCGTGGGTGAATGCTCTCGGAGCATCGACAACGCCTCACTGCCGCTGGCAGCCTCATAAATCCGTTTGAAACCCTCCTTCTCCAATACGATTTTGACTGCGGCGCGTACCACCGGATGATCGTCCACAATCAGCACTGACTTCATGGCAACTCCCTGTGCAAAGACCTGACGATTGCGCACGAATGCACGCCGGCTAACGACGAACCGGACGCAACGGCTGCGCTAAGACTTTTGCATGGAAGGCAGAAAGAATGTACCTGACAGAACTGATAGTACCGACGAACGGTAGCCCCGAAATCAACCAATCCGTTGCCGATATCGCTCTTGATTCAAGGAGGGTGCAGCTTCACACGCAGGCGGATCGATGAGCGTCATCAGCCGTTGAATTGATGCAAAATCCGGCATCGCCGAAGCGTAGATCAAGGCGTGACGAACCTGGCTGTTATCGAGGAAAAATCCAGGCAGGTCCAATGCTCCAACTGCCAGTGAGGCATTGATGACGACCAGATCAAAGGGCTCGCAGCCGTACTCGACCAAGGACAGCATCTCCGCAAGGCTTTGCACCGGCGCCACCCGGTAGTAATCGAGCTGATTGAACAGCCGTTCGGTTTTCATCCGGTGAAAATGCTGCTCGTCGGCGATCAGGATACGCAAGGTTTTGTTGGTCATCGCGTGCCTCCAGGTCAATCAATGACGGATGAGTGAGGCGGCAAGACTACGCAAGACTCATGAAGCGTTCTGTAGGACGTTTCCTAAAAGCTGTGTCACTTATCCCTCAGCATGTGCTCTCAGGAAACGGACCGGGTTTCGCCGCGCAGTTGCAACCAGTTCAACAGATCATCCCCACTCATTGGCCGCGCATACCAGTAACCCTGCCCTTGCGTGCACCCCAGTTCCAGCAACTGCTGGCGTTGCGCATCGGTTTCGATACCTTCAATCACCACCGCCATGCCGAGGGTTTCACCCAGCGCCAGGGTGCTGCTGATCACTGCCCGGCACCGTGGCTCGTGTTCCAGGGTGCGGACGAACTCGGCATCGAGCTTGATCTCGGTGAACGGTAACTGACACAGACGCTGAAGCGATGAGAACCCGGCACCGAAATCGTCGATCGACAGCCGGCAACCCATCATCCGCAGCCGCACCAGGCTTTCCAGGCTGATGGCCGGTGCTTCCAGCAGGCCACTTTCGGTCAGCTCGAAGGTCAGGCTGAAGCCGGACGCCGAATGCGCCGCCAGAATGCCTTTGATGGTTGAAGTCAGCTCGCTGTTGGCCAATTGCAGCGCTTGCAGGTTAAACGCCATGTTCAGCGTGAAACCACGATGCCTGAGGTGTCGCTGCAGCCTCAATGCTTGATCCAGTTGGGTGAACAGCAACTCATCCATCAACCCGCAACGCTCCAGGATCGGCATGAACACCGCGGGCGAAATAATGCCCTGCAACGGGTGCTGCCAGCGACAGAGCACCTCGACGCCGCAGACTTCGCCGGTCAGCAGATTGAACTTGGGTTGGTACCAGGGCTGCAATTGCTGCTCGGCCAATGCCCGCCGCACGTCTTGTTCGGTGGCCAGCTCCACGGCATTCCCCGACAGGTATTCAGCGGGTGGGTTGTACAGGTATTTTTTCAGTAGATGCGCCAGTACTTCTGCATGCAACGGCTTGCCGACATCACCCAGCAATACCAGGCCGAGCAGAGAGACAATCTGATGCACCGCCCGACGCAGATCCGCCGAGAGCGAACTGCTGATGATGATTGACTTCACCTGCCCCGACGCGCCGACCCGCTGCAAAAACTCCAGGCCGTCCATGCCTTCCATCTGTAAATCACAAAGGGCGATATCCACCGGACCTTGTGCTTGCAGAACGGCCAACGCCTGAGCACCGTCACTGGCCTCGAAGACCTCACGGCACCCTAACGCCCGGAGCATATTCACCGCCACTGAGCGCTGAAAAGCATGATCTTCAAGAACCAGGACACGGAGCGGCAGGCAAGACATTGAGGTCGACTCGTCGATTGAGGGAATAGGACGATTCTCCCGGAAGGAGCAAAAAAGCAATTTAGGAAACGTCCGAAGGTTTGTAGGAATTTTCCGAAGCGAAGACTTCACGCCGGCAGTGATGCTGAGGGCGAGCCCATTGCAGGCCCGCCCCCTCGACTCAGTTACGTGTACCGACCACAGACGCGCCGTAGGAGATGATCACCTCCACCCGACGGTTCAGTTGCCGCGAGCGGGCATCGCTGTTGTCGGCAATCGGGTATTGCTTGCCGTAACCCGTGGTGAGCAAACGGTCGCCACCGATGCCCATTTGCTTGAGGGCAGATGCCACCGCATCGGCACGACGCTCGGACAGGCGCTGGTTGAACGCATCGCTGCCCACGTCATCGGTGAAGCCTTCGATGCGCACCTTGCGCTCCGGGTTATCGGACAGGTACTGCGCCAGTTGCTGAAAGTTGCGCTGGCTGCCGTACTTCAGGTCGGCCTTGCCGGTGTCGAACAACACGTCACCGAAGGTGACCACCTCGCCTCGCTCGGTCTTCTTTGCCTTCAACGCTTGCAAGGCCTTGAGTTGCTGAGTGCGCACGTCGAGTTGCACCCGAGTGCGCTCAGCGTCGATGTTTTTCAGATCGGCTTCGGCTTTGCGCCCGGCGATGGTTTGCTCAGCCACGGCGATTTTCTGGCTGGCCAGGTACGCCAATTGCTCGACCTGCGGCGCCTTGCGATCGACGAGTGAGGCCTGGTCTGCCTTGTTCAGTGCGGTAAATGCGTCCTTGGTTTCGATGGCCGCAAGCGTGCTCGACTCGGGTTTGCTTTGCAGGGTGCTGAAGTGGTCGCGGGCCTGCAGCAGCTGTGGATTTTCTGGTGGCGTGGCGCAACCGGCAAGCATCAGGCCCATGACGGAAACAGCAGGCAACAGCAGAGAAGTTCGCATGGTCGGCTCCTTATTGAGCACTGGACGGTGGATTGAAACTGGTGGCCGGGTCTTGCAGCATTTCCTGCTTGAGCACCTGGATGCCATTACGGGCGTCGGTCAATTGCCGTTGCCATTTCAAGGCCCGAGCCTTGCGTTCGGCGAGGTTGGCGTCGGCTTCGATTTGCTCGGCCAAGGTCGTGGCCTGCGCATAGTTTTTCTCACCGAGGGCTCGTTCCATCAGCAGGGTTTTATCTTGGGCGGACTTCATTTCCAGCGGCGCATATTGCGTTGCCTCGGCAGCCACCGCGCGATTCAGCGCATCCCTGGACAACGAAATCTGCTGCTCGGGAATAGGCGCACTGGCGCAGGCACTCAAGGCCCCGGTCATGATCAACAGGCAAGCCGAAACACGCGCACGGCAAAACACACGTTCAATAGTCATCTAACGTTCCTAACAGTGGAGTGAGTGAGCCCGGTCGTTATGGATCTCTGGGCTCAGACGGGGTTGTGCTCAAACAAAACGGCGGTCAGTAGTAATTGATGGTGAAGGTCGCGGTGGCATTCGCCGGGCCGGCGGTGATGCTGTCCTCGGTCTGGATGTAGCGTGCCTTCAACGGGATGGTGTAACTGGCGCCTTCCTGCGGCCTGGGCGTGATACCGCTGGCGCGCAATGTAGCCAATTGCAACGGCGTGCCGCTGTTGTCGGCGACTTGCAGACCGACACCAGTGGCCGCCGGATCGTCGCCGGGAGCGCTGGGGTTAAGGCTCATGATTCCCAGGTTAGGAGTGATCGCAGCTCGGGTCGGGTCCAGGCGCACTTGCAGCACGTTATTCTTGCGCGAGTCCAGGTTGTTGCTGGTGCCGTCGTTCAACCAGCGAGGGCCGGTGCCCTGATAGTAACCATCGAACGCAGGACAATTGTTCAGCGCGATGGAGAAATCCTTCCAGGGTGTAAAGCTATTTTTGCCAGAGAACTCGCTGAGCAGGTGCGTGCCCATGGGCACCTGTACATCTGGCGTCGAGCAGGTGCGGGAGACTACATTCAAGCTACCTGAAACGTTTACACGCTGGACATCAAGGGTGTTGGTACTGACCCATTTTTGATCCATGGTCGGCAAAGAGGCCCCCTGGATAGTGCCGGGGGATACGTCACCAATCTTGATAAAAGACAAGTCAAATGCCATGGAGCCTTGAACATTTGTCCAATTACAGCTAGCAGTCCCACCTCCACAGTTGCCATAGTTCTGAGTGAACGGCATCGCCGTGCCAGCGTTCCAGACTGCAACGCCGATACCAGGGACACCGGTCTGGTAAACATGCCCTCCCCACGGTGACCCGGCCCAACTGGATAAAGGCAACGGAATCACCGGCAATGTGCGGACACGCTGTATGTTTACGCTTTCCACCGAACAATTGATTACGGTATTGGCCGGGACTTGAAAGGTCTGCCGATAGACTTCAGCTCCCAGCGGAACATCTCGTCCAACAGTGATACTGCCGCCCAGCAGCTGCATGGTATTGAACGCAGGAGCGCCTTGCGTGAACTGACAATCAGCCATCGCCATCCCCGCTACCAACGACAACCCCAGTACCGCCCCACTCGACTTGAACATTCGCATCTTCTTCATCACTTGATCCCCTGTGCGCTGTTCACAGAAGCAACGCGATTGTCTGATTGAGCGACCGCGCACACCGCGTCCACTTGACGCAGTTGCTGGCCAGCGTTTTGGCCAGGTGGCAACGGCAGCGCACATTGCTGACCGGCCTGAATGCCCCAACTGATCAACAGCTGACGCGCGTCTTCCTTGACCCGGGCATAGAGCTGACCGCCCTGACCGACCACACCCACCGACACGCCGCGGTCATCGACCACACCGGCGCCGAATGGCAGCGGACGGCCATCGGCCAGGGACACATTGAGCAACAACGCCTGACCATTGCTGGTGCCGTATTTCAACGCCACCACGGCGCCGGCCCGCGGAGCGACCTGCTGACTGGTTTCGGTCAGTTCGACGTCCATGGAAGTGCCCAATGGATCGATCGCCACTTCGTTCAATTCATAAGGCCGCAGGTACGGCACCACCGCGTTGCCGCGACCGTCGAGTTTCAACCCCGGGAAGCCGACCACTTTCGCGCCCTCGGCGCCTTCGGCCGTGATCACTGCCATGGTTTCGCCACGATACGGGGTCAGGGTCACGCCGTTCGGGTGAGCCACCACGCTGCCGCTGGCATTGAACGACAGGCTGTCGTAACCCTCGCCACGGCTGACTGTTGCGCCGACGATGGCTTTCGGGCCGATGTACTGACCGTTGACCGAGGTGCTATTGGTACGCGTCGCGCCATCGTGGCCACCGGTGACGCCATAGTTGTACTGACGATCTTCACCGGCGGTCCCACTGAGGGTCGCCTGCTCGCTGAAGTTGCCGTGGGTGTCACGCATGACACGCGCCGACAGTTGCGGACGGTTGACCGTGGAGCCGAATTCCAGGGGCATGCTCACAGTAAACAGCAAGCTGTTGTCCATATCGCCAAGACCGATGCGGCTGCGGTTGGCGCTGACGCCATAGCTGACCGAACGCACCTGCTTGTTGTAGCTGAACTGGTACTGCAGATCGCTGCCCGGCAGGTTCCAGTAATTCTGGGTATAACCGCTGAACGCCACTTGGCCCCACTCACCCAGGCTCTGGTTGGCGGTCAACGACAAACGACTGCGCGGGCGACCGTACAGGCTGGTGTCCAGGCCATTTCGCTCGGCATCGAGCAGTTGCACGGCGTTGCTGAAATCCAGGTAGTTTTCCGTGGAGAACCGCGTGGCAGCCACGGCAAAGTTACTGCCGGTGCTGAGGATGTTTTTGCTGTAGCTCAAGCGCGCACTCTGGCCGCTGGCAGTGCCGCTTTTCAGATCGGTCTGGGCGTGGGTCAGGTCGACCGCCATGGCACCGATCGGCGTGCTGAAGGCCAGGCCGCCGAGCGCCGAGTGATAGTCGTTACTGAGCTGAGTACCGCCATAACCGGTGAAGACATTGTTCAAGCCGCGTTGATAGGTGCCCTGCAACAGTTTTGCCTGACTGTCGATGTAGTTGTTGCGGGTTTCACCGGCGGTGACGTTGAAGCGCGACGTGCCGGGGCGCAGCAACTGCGCGGTAGAAGCGAACGGCACAATGAATGTCTGCTCACTGCCATCGGCTTCGTAGACAGTGACTTCCAGGTCGCCGCCGTAACCGGTGGAGTACAGGTCATCGATCACGAAGGCGCCCGGCGCCACCGTGGTTTCAAAAAGGAGGTTGCCGGCCTGACGCACCGCCACTCGCGCGCTGGTGCGGGCAATGCCCCGGATTACCGGCGCATATCCGCGCTGGGACTCGGGCAGCATGCGATCGTCGGTGCCCAGTTGCACACCGCGATAAGCCAGAGTGTCGAAAATTTCGCCACTGGTGTTGGCCTCACCCACGGTCAACTGGCTCTTGAGCGAGGTGATATCGCGCTGGGCGTAGGTGTTCAACACTTGATAAGCCTGACCGGTCTGCTTGTCCCAGCTCGCCGAGCCGTTATGACGCAGACGCCAGTCACCGAGGTTCAACCCGGCATTCAGGCCCAGGTAGGCCGAGTCATAATTGCCGCTGTCGGTCTTGTTGTGGTTAGCGTTGAAGTTATAGCTCAGCGTCCCGGCGGTAACGCCGCGATCCCACAGCTCGGGGCTGACGTAACCCCGGGCATCACGGCGCAGGGCGATCTGCGGGATGCTGACATCCAATTGCTGGCTAGACGGCGAAAAGTTCGCACTGGCGCCTTCGATCAACTGCGCAATGTCCAGACACGACGCGCCGCTTTCCACACTCAAGGTGGCCTCAGGCGACAGCCGACGCAGATCCACGCCGATCAGCTCCAGCAAGCCGCGGCTGAAACACACGGTCGGGCGGCTGCCGTCGGCCTCGGCATTGATGCGAATGTCCTGGCGATTGACCAGTTTACCGTTGACCGCCACGTCTGCGCGGTACTCACCGGGCAACACCGGGTTGCCTTGCTGATACTGGGTCAAGTCAAGGCTGCGCGAGTCCTCTGGCAAAAATGCATCGTTGAACTGCACGTCTTCGGCCAAGACTGCCTGGGCTGCCAATATGCCCGTGACACTCGCCAGCGTCTTGAGGATCAAGGCCGCCAGCGGATTCAGGGCAAAGCGAGGGCGTGCCCGCAGGTGAGCCCCCAGGCTTGGAAAAGTCGTCATAAGTTACTCGTGCACTAGAACGATCGCGAAGGAATCAGGGCTTGAGTGGTTGTTTGGTCGGCATCAAGGCACCGTAGTCGTTGATCGCATTGAACTCGACCTGAGCCACTGCACCGGGCATCGACTTGAGCGTCGGTACGGCAAAGACTTTGGTTTCACCGGGACCGACCATGCCGTTTTCACTCTCATAGCGCTGATTGCCCACGGTCAAGGTCAATTCGACCTGGGACACATGAAACGCCGTCGGGTTGAACGCTTGCAGCGCGAAGCCCCGCTCAGCTGCAATCACCTTCCACTGCACCTGTTGCGGCGCCTCGGTCGGGTTGCCGGGCAGGCTGTCGGGGCGGTAAAAAATCTTGATCCGCGAACGAAAAGCCATCTGCAGTACGTTCATGTCCGCCGGGCCTTCGGCCTTGGGTGGAATCTCCAGCACATTGAGCCAGAACACTGACTCCTTATTGGCCGGCAAGTTTGCGCCGGTGAACATCAGGCGCAGGCTCTGGCCTTTGCTTGGATCGATGCGTGACACCGGCGGCGACAGCACAAACGGTGCTTTCGAACTGGTGGGGCTGGACTGCACATCGCCACTGTCGACCCAGGATTGCACCAGGGCCGGACGCGTGCCGTTGTTGTTCAATTTGACGGTGATTTCTTTCTGACTCGCCGGGTACACCAGACGCGTCCCGGTGATCACTACACCGGCCATGGCCTGGGAGCAGACCAACGTCGCGAGCATCAGCAACACACCGCGGCGAACTGTTTTGACACAAGACATAACGCACCTCCTCCGCCGCACGCTGACGCGCCCCTGCCCGCCTGGACCGGAGCGCGCCGTCGTGGACATGGCTTACTGGTAATCGACGTTGTAAGTCACGGAGCTGACCACGGTGCCCGGGGTGGTGGTGCCGGTGGCGAAGTACTGCACGGCGTACGGCATGTTGGCCGCGCCGGTGCCGTCGATGGTGTTGCGGGTGGTGCTGGTCTTCTGATTGGTGTTACCCGCCTGAATGACCGCACCGCCTTGCGCATCGACCAGTTGCAACTGCACGTTGGTGGCCGTGCCTGTCATGTTGTTCAAATTGCCGCTAACCGGGTCAACGGTCGAACCCGAGTTGAAGAAGGCCGCCGCGGTGGCTGCGGTACCGACGCAGTTGCTCAGCTGGATGTTGAAACCGGTGCGGCCTTCGGCCTGGCCGGCTGTGGTCAGCAGGCCGGTGGAGATGGTCGGCAGAGTCACTGTCGCAACGGCCGGGGTCACCACGCCGTCTACAGCGATGGTGCAGGTCTGGTTGACCAGTTCACCGCTGAAATTGATGGTGCCGTCGGCGGCGTTGGCGAACTGAGCGCCAGTAGCGGAAACCAATACGGCGATGGCAAGGGCTTTGCGATTCATGGGACAACTCCAAAAGTAAGATTTCGAACCTGTCGCGAAAGCCTGGATGAGTTGCCAGACGCGGGATGCGTCGTGGTGGGTCAAGCCATCGGCCTGGCGACGGAGTAATCATCGTCTTCCGGAGTCATGCATCCTGTAGGCACAATCCCTGCAGCTTGTAGGACATTTCCCACGACGTGCTGCAATGAACCCTGCTCGGGTCAGCCGAGAGCACCCTCCAACCGCTCGGCCAACCGTTCCATTGCCTGTTGCAGTGCATCGACCGCTTCGGTCAAGACCGCCGAGTCCAGCCCATTGCAGGCTGTTTCCAATGTTTCGCACGCCTGGATCAACACACCGGCCCTGATAATCCGCGCCCCGCCCTTGACGCGATGCGCCAGATCCGCAAGCCCCGGCAAATCATGCTGGGTAAACAGGCGCATCAACCGCGCCATGTCTTCGTCGTTGCTGCTGGCCAGATCGCCCAGCAAGCTCTTGATCGAAGCGCTGTCGCCACGGGTCAATTGCTCAAGGCTCGTGAGGTCGATGTCGTCGCTTAAAAGCTCGTGCTCCCGCTCGCTTGCAACCGCAATCCCGTTCGGCGCCACCGAGGCCAGGCGCACGCTCAGATCCTTGAGGCTGATGGGTTTGAACAGGCAATCGTCCATGCCCGCGAGCCGGCAGCGCTGGATTTCCTCGGGCTGGGCGTTGGCGGTGAAACCGAGAATCAACCCCGGCGCCAGGCCGCGGGCCGTCTCTTCTTCGCGAACGGCCCGGGCCAACTCATAGCCGTTCATAATCGGCATGTTGCAATCGGTGATCACCACGTCAAACGACTGATTGCGCCAGGCACGCAAGCCATGGGCACCGTCTTCGGCGTCCATGACCCGGTGGCCGAGGTAACTCAACTGCTGCGACAACAACAGGCGATTGGCGGGGTAATCGTCAATCACCAGAATGTTCAGGGCGCGACCAGACGCGGAGGCAACTTCCGTGGCCGCAGGTTCGGCCAACGGTTGCAGGGTCGGCAACGACAGCTGCACCTCGATCCGCGTGCCCTGCCCCAGCACGCTGCTCATGCTCAAGCGGCCGCCCATCATTTCACACAGCGTGCGGCTGATGACCAGGCCCAGACCAGAGCCGCTACGGGCCGACTGGTCGTTATTGCTGGCTTGGGCAAACGGACTGAACAGGCGCTGCTGGTCTTCATCGGAGATCCCCCGGCCGGAGTCTTCGATACGCAGACATACGTCCAGACGCTCATCGTCCGCACTCGGCTGAGTATTCAGCACCAGACGCACCTGGCCTTCGCTGGTGAACTTGATCGCGTTGCTCAACAGGTTCGATACCACCTGTTTAAATCGCAACGGATCGATCAGCACATCGCGATTGGCCGTGGCGTCCAGTTCCAGCAGCAGACGCAGCTGCTTTTGCCGCGCCAGGCCTTCGAAAATCCGCGCCACCGATTCCACCAGCTCGCGCAGATTGGCCCTTTCCGGCGTCAGCGACAGCCGCCCGGACTCGATCCGGGCGATGTCGAGAATATCGCCGATCAGGTCAAGCAAACCGCGGGCGGCACCGGATGCAACTTCGATGGCAAACCGGTCCAAGATCCCTTGATCGGCCTTTTTCATAGCCAGTTCGAGCATGCCGATCACCGCATTCATCGGCGTGCGGATTTCGTGGCTCATGGTCGCCAGGAAAGTGGTCTTGGCCCGGTTCGCGTCGTCGGCGCCCTCCTTCGCTTCACGCAGTTCTTCGAGCAGGCGCTGGCGCTCGCTGACGTCAATCCAGCCACCGATCATGCCGCTGACTTCACCGTCACTGCCGCGATACGGCAGCATCCAGTGGTAAATGGTCAGCACGTGGTCGGCCATGGTCAGGCTGCGATCCTGCACCCGCGGCAGGCCTTCGTTCATCACTTGCAGGTAATCGTGGTGATAGGCCGTCGCCTCATCGAGATTATTCAGCACACCTTCGACCACGGTCTTGCCGATCACCGCGTCTCGTTCGACGCCAAACGCCTGCAAATAACCGGCGTTGCAGATCAGCAGACGTCCCTCACGGTCACGCACATAAATCGGGTGCGGCGTACCGTCGATCAATACGCGCATGAACTCCAGTTGATCGTTGAGGGCGATTTCGGCTTGTCGACGCTTGCGCATCAATAACCGCAAATAGGCGATCCAGCCCAGCGCCACCAGCAGCAACACCGCGGCCAGGGCAAACCCCTGAATGATCGCGGTGCGATTGCGCAGCCAGTAGCTGTCATCGACCACCACTTCGCTGCGCCAGCGGTTGGTCACCTCATCCATTTCTTCCGGCGGGATACTCAGCAGTGCTTTATCGAGAATCGAGTACAGCTCCAACGAACCCCGGGCGGTCGCAAACGCCACCCGCGCCGACTGGGTGCCAACGGTGCTGGTGATACGCAAACGGTCGCGGTACTGACGCGAAATCATGTAGCGCGCGGTGATTAATGAATTGACCGCCGCATCAGCCTGACCGTTGGCGACCAGCGCCATTGCTTGATGGGCATTGTCGGCATCCACCAGAGCCACCCGCGGATAGTGCTCGATCAACAGATCGCGCACCGGGTTGCCACGAATCACCGCCATCCGCTTGCCCGCCATATCGTCGAGGGTGGCAGGATTGTCAGCGCCTGTACGGCTGACCAAAACAAAAGGCGTGCTCAGATAAGGTCGAGTGAAGCGCAACGTCCCTTCACGCTCGGCGCTTGGCGTCAGGGTAATCAGTAAATCTGCCTGCTCGCTGCGAATCTGTTCGATCAGCTCCGGCACCGAATGAGCGCGCTGCACGTCGAACTTCAGACCGGTGCGCAACGCCACCTTGGCCAGCAGGTCGGCGCTGATACCACGGAACTCGCCGTCCTGGTCGTAAAACGACAGCGGTAGAAAACTGTCATCGATCGCCACCCGCAACCGTGGATGCTGGTCGATCCAGCGCTGCTCATTAACACTGAAATGCAGCGCCTGCTGCCCCGGCATGCTGGTACCGCCAGCACTCCAGCGGCGCAGAATGGTCATGCGCTCACCCACCGGAATCACCGCCAACGCTGCGTTGACGATGCGTAATAAAGACTGATTGTCACGCGCCATCGCGAAGGCGAAGTTCTTCACTTCCATCCGCGAGAAATCCGCCAGTTGCACGTTGTTCAGGTAATTTTTATTGATCAGGTAGTTGGCGCTGATGGAATCCCCCAGGTACACATCGGCGCTGCCAAACGCCACGGCGCCGATCGCGCTGAGCGTCGAGGGGTAGAGCTGCACACGAGCCTTGGGATAGAACGCCTTGACCGCTTCGGGCGGCATGTAGTGATAGAGCATCGCCACTTGCTTGTCGGCCAGATCCGGTGACAGGCTCTGACTGTCGCCCACCCGGGTGACCAGAGTGGGTACATCGTCGGCGTAGGCCCGGGACATCGCCAGTTCCGGATCCGCCGCTTCGAAGCCGTTGGATGTCCCCAGCAAATCCACTTCGCCAAGCTTGAGCGCCTCAAGCACATCTGTTCGCGAGGTGTAACGACGCACTTCGACGCGTACGTGCAACAGTTCGCCAAGCAATTGCGCATAGTCAGCCGTTAACCCCTCGTAATCATTGCCGTTGCCGGTGATGCTGAACGGTGCGTAATCAGGGGCCGAAGCCCCCAGGCGCAAGGTGCCTTTACTGCGCAGCCAGCGCCAGTCCTGCTCATCGAGGGGTACGCTGTAGCCGTCGACCGTCGAACGGCCGAGTACCTGTAAGGTTTCCGTCGACACGGCAGCGGCCAGCGCAGCGTTCAAGGTGCCGACCAGCGAGAATGCGAGCAGCCATTTTCGAAAGGACATGCTCATTCAGATCAGGTTATTGCGCTTGGCGAAGTCGGCCAGGTACACCACCGATTTCACGTTGAGCTTTTCGATCAGCCGGGTTTTGTAGGTGCTGATCGTCTTGTTGCTCAACAGCATGGCGTCGCCGATTTCCTTGTTGCTCAACCCATTGGACAACTGCTGCAAAATGGTCAGTTCGCGGTCGGACAGTTTCTGGATCAGCTCCAGATCCGTGGCCTCGACGTCACTGCGCCGCACGGAACTGGTGGCCAGATTGGGAAAGAAGTTATAGCCGTCCATGACGGCCTTGATTGCCTTGACCAGTTCGTCGAGATCGTTGGTTTTGGAGATGAAACCGGCGGCTCCGGCTTTCATGCAGCGCATCGAGTAAAACAGCGCCGACTGCGAAGTCAGCACCAGAATCCTGATTTTGAGGTTCAGCGCACAGATACGGCTGATCACTTCGAGTCCATCGAGCTTGGGCATGGCGATATCGAGAATGATCAGGTCAGGCGAGTGTTCTCGGGCCAGCTGCACTGCGTCGGCGCCGTTGTCGGCCTCGGCGATCACCTCGAAGTGCTCCTGTTTGAGCAGCATCTTGACCGACGAACGAATGAACGGATGATCGTCTACAACCAACGCTTTAAACATATGACCCCCTGTAAGACACACCGGTATTGACCAGTGACGAGATCGTCCATGGCGAAGACAACAATGGAAGAACTGACCGTTCGACGCGTGGCACAAAAATACACCAGCGCGAGTGCAGTGTAGGAACTTTCTCGGGCTTTTCTGCCAGGTTTGCGCGTTGCATCATTTTTCATCACCCGGCGCCGCCAGCCATTGCAGCAAACCATGTCCGGTCATGGGCCGGGCCAGGTGAAATCCCTGGCCGATCTCGCAGCCCAAAGCGACCAGCGCGTCACGAATGCGCTGGCTGCTGACGCCCTCGATCACCAATTGCATTTCCAGCGAACGCGCCAGTGCCAGCGTGCTGGCAACCATGGCACGACAGCCTGGTTCGTGCAGGCGCTGGACAAATTCGCCATCGAGCTTGAGCTGGTTGAACGGCAACTGACACAGCAGCTTCAGCGACGAGAAACCGACACCGAAATCATCGATCGACAGACCGCAGCCCAGCATGCGCAGACGCAACAGGTTTTCCTGGGTAACCGGCGACACTTCCAACAGGCCGTTCTCGGTGAGTTCGAACTGCAAAGTAGAACCCTGGAACGCATGACGCTGGAGCGCCCGGCGGATGTGCCCGACCAGATCGCTGTCAGCCAGTTGCGAGGCGTGCAGGTTGAACGACAGCTCCAGACTCAAGCCCTGGCGACGCACGATTCCAAGCAGGCTCAAGCCCTGTTCCAGTAGCTGTTTGAACATCTGATCGATCAGGTCGTAGGCCAGCACTGCCGCGAGAAACTCCCTGGGCAGCAACACCCCTTTAGCCGGATGCTCCCAGCGCACCAACGCCTCGGCGCCGACGATGGTGCCCGTGGTCATGACGCATTTTGGTTGAAACCAGGCCCGAAACTCTCCCAGTGCCAACCCGCGACGGACTTCGTCTTCGCTGGGCAACTCACGGGGCAACACCTGCGCTTCAACCATCGGGCGACGCACCCGGTAACGCTGAAGCATCCGGTGCAAGGCGCGCATTTGAATCGGCTGTTTGATGACACCGAGCAACTGCAACCCCGACAACGAGCCCATTTGTCCCAGCGTGCGTTGCAGTTCCGGCCGTAGCTCACTGCACAACAAGACCGCGTGCACCATACCGATCTGACTGGCGTAACTCAGGAACTCCAGGCAATCGAAGCCTTTGTCGGCCAAGTCGCACAGGACGATATCGACCCCGCCGGACAAATGCATCTGCACCAGCGCCTGCTCGCCGTCACTGGCTTGTACCACATCACGCACACCCAGGCGCTGCAGCAGCTTGACCATCACGCTGCGCGCAAAACCATGATTTTCCAGTACCAGCACACGGGGGGAGGTCATCTTCCATTCATCACTTCGCAGACCTGAAGATCGGCATAGTGGCGGGCGGAGATGAATCAACAGGACAGATTCGTCCTTTTGTTTTGTAGGAAATTTCCCAAATACAAGATCACAACCTTCGGCAGTTCCAATGCATTGCCTTTCGATGCAGGAGCTGTCGAAGTTGGTTTATTGATTTCTGGAGAATGAACGCTGCAATCAAAATTTATGGTGTTTTGGAGGGCCTATCGCGAGCCTGCTCGCGATGGCGGCCTCACAGACGCCGAAAATTTAGCTGGCGGTGGCCAACAACAAATCCATCACCGACCGGCCATGCCCACGCGACTTGCCATGGTCGTACAGCGAGCCGGCAATTTCATCGGCGCGGATCGGCAGGATCGACAGCAACGTGTCGCTCAAGCCGTGGCTGGCCTGGCAGAAGCCCTGCATGTAGATGCCGGCCTTGCAACGCTCGTCGGTGATCAGTTTATAGTTGCGATCGACCTCGAAATCGCCCAGGTACTGCTCCAGTGGCGCCAGCAGTTTGCGGTGCATCTGACGCTCGTAACCGGTAGCCAGCACTACGGCGTCGTAGCAGCGAACCGTGACTTCACCGGTGGCGTTGTTGCGCACTGACAGTTCGATACCGCGTTCGGTGGCAGTGGCTTTCTCGACGGTGGTCAGGGTACGGAACGCATGGCGCGCGATGCCCGAGACTTTCTGCCGGTAGAAGATCCCGTAGATGCGTTCGATCAGATCGATGTCCACCACCGAATAGTTGGTGTTGTGGTACTCGTTGACCAGGCGCTCGCGTTCGCTACTGGCCTGCTGGAACACCAGGTCGGTGAACTCCGGCGAAAACACTTCATTGACGAAGGGGCTGTCATCGGCCGGTTTCAGGGCCGAGCCGCGCAGGATCATGTCCACTTGCACTGACGGGAAGCTGTCGTTCAGGTCGATGAAGGCTTCCGCCGCACTCTGCCCGCCGCCGATGATCGCGATGCTCATCGGTTGGTTATTCACGCACGGCTGCTTGGCCATACGCTCCAGGTACTGGGAGTGATGGAACACCCGGCCGTCATCCTGGAGTGCCTTGAACGCTTCGGGAATGCGCGGCGTACCGCCAGCGCTGACCACTACCGAACGGGTAGTGCGCACATGCTGCTGACCTTGCGTATCACGCGAAATCACCCGCAATGCTTCGACCTGCTGGTGGTGCAGCACCGGTTCGATGGCCAGCACTTCCTCGCCATAGCGACTCTGTTCGGTAAATTGCCCGGCGACCCAGCGCAGGTAGTCGTTGTACTCCATGCGGCATGGATAGAAGGTGCCGAGGTTGATGAAGTCCACCAGACGACCGTGGTGCTTGAGGTAATTGACGAAGGAATACGGGCTGGTCGGGTTGCGCAGCGTCACCAGATCCTTGAGAAAGGAAATCTGCAGTTCGCTTTGGGTGACCAGGGTATTGCCGTGCCAGCGGTAGTCCGCCTGCTTGTCGAGAAACAGCACATCCAGTTCGCCCTGGCTCGGCCCGCGTTCTTGCAGGGCGATGGCCAGGGCCAGGTTCGAAGGGCCGAAACCGACGCCGATCAGGTCGTGAACGATGGGCGATGCAATTGCCTGTGTCATTTCCAGTGTCCTCTGGATGAACCCCGGACCAGCGGGGATAAAGCCTGGGTGACCTGACCGGCCTTGTGCGGCAGCAGGTCGTCTGTTGAATAGGAACGAGGACGATGAAAAAAAATTTAACGAGGCCTGATTAAACCGTGGCGATCAGTGTGCATCCCACTGGCGCATGCGCACCCGGCAATGCTTCATGGCATTGACGATGTGCTTTTCCACCAGCGCCCGGGAAATACCCAGGTGCTCGGCGATTTGCGGGTGCGACAAGCCATCGATCTTGCGCAAAAGAAAACTCTCGCGACACAGCCGTGGCAACTCCGCCAGTGCGCGCTGAAGCATGTCCAGGCGTTGACCGTGATCGATACTGTTGTGGGGGGATGGCGTGAAATAGCGCTCTTCGCTGTCGAGCACGTCCAGGGATTCGACCTGCCGCAAGGCATTGCGTCGGTGGTCGTCGATCACCAGATTGAGCGCGGTGCGATAAAGAAACGCGCGGGGTTGTTCGATCGGCGTGTCACTGGAACGCTCCAGTACCCGCAGATAAGCGTCATGCACCACATCTTCGGCCACCTGACGGTTGCCTAGCTTGGCGTTCAGGAAACACACCAGCTCGCGATAGTAGTTTTCCAACATGACTCCCAGTCCTTGAGCCAGATCTGCGCCATAAAAGAGATGGCGGCACGATGATGGCAGCGCGCAAGGGGCGTAATTTATAGTAATTCTCATATAGATTTAAAGCGCTGGATCCAATTACCTGAGAAATAACCTCATTTGTCGATCTGCAACGCGACTTAAATTCCTCTCCAAGGTGCTCGTTTACAGGACAGCTTCCCGTGTCTGTCGGCCCACCGACAGCGTTCAGCGGTGCGGGTCACTGCCGTGATCGCCGAGCGACGGGCCGATTTTCACCGGCTGGAACCCCGCATGAAACGTCCCCGCCCTACCCGACGCGCCCTGTTTGTCGCCCTGTGCCTGATCCCCGCCGTAGCCTTCGCCGCCTGGCAAGTGATCCCGCCGGGGCGTGAAAAACTCGCCACCACCCTCGTAACCCGCGCCGATATCGAAAACAGCGTGACTGCCCTCGGCACCCTGCAACCGCGACGTTACGTCGACGTCGGCGCCCAGGCGTCCGGGCAGATCCAGAAGATTCATGTCGAGGCCGGCGATCAGGTCAAGGAAGGCCAACTGCTGGTAGAGATCGATCCCTCGACCCAGAAAGCCAAACTCGACGCCGGGCGCTTTTCCATCGACAACCTCAAGGCCCAGTTGCAAGAGCAGCGCGCCCAGCACGACCTGGCGCGGGAAAAATATCAGCGCCAGCAGCACCTCAAGGCTGGCGGCGCCACCCGCGAAGAAGACGTGCAGACCGCCCGCGCCGAAGTGCGGGCGACCCAGGCGCGCATCGACCGGTTCCAGGCGCAGATTCGTCAAGCCCAGGCCAGTTTGCGCAGCGATGAAGCGGAGCTCGGTTACACACGGATCTACGCGCCGATGTCCGGCACGGTGGTCGCGGTCGGCGCCCGGGAAGGCCAGACGCTCAACGCCCAACAACAGACGCCACTGATATTGCGCATTGCCCGGTTGTCACCGATGACCGTGTGGGCCGAGGTTTCGGAGGCCGATATCGGCCAGGTCAAACCCGGCATGACCGCCTGGTTCACCACCCTCAGCGGTGGCAGCCGGCGCTGGAGCAGCACCGTGCGGCAGATTCTGCCGGTGCCGCCGCGCCCGCTCGAACAGACGCAGGGCAGCCCCACCAGCGGTCGCAGCGGCAGCGAACGAGTAGTGCTCTACACCGTGCTGCTGGATGTCGACAATGCCGACAACGCCTTGATGACCGACATGACCGCCCAGGTATTTTTCGTCGCCCGGCAGGCGCAGAACGTGCTGACGGTGCCCACCGCGGCCCTGCAAAACGGCACCGCGGCAGATCGCCAAGTGGCGCAAGTGGTGGCGGCCAACGGCGAGGTTCAGCGCCGCGAGGTTCGCACCGGAATCAGCGACCGGTTACGCACGCAGATTCTCGACGGGCTGGCGGAAGGCGATCACGTGCTGAGCGCTCCGCTTACCGGCAGCGGAGGCTGAATGCAAACGCCCCTGATTGACCTGCGACAGATCCGCAAAGCCTACGGCGGTGGCGACAGCCCCCTGGTAGAAGTGCTGCGCGGCATCGACCTGTCGATCCATGCCGGCGAATTCGTCGCCATTGTCGGTGCTTCCGGTTCCGGCAAATCGACCCTGATGAACATCCTCGGTTGCCTCGACCGCCCCACCAGTGGCGACTACCTGTTCGCCGGGGAAAACGTCGCTGGCCTGGGCAGTGACGAACTGGCGTGGCTACGGCGCGAGGCCTTCGGCTTCGTGTTTCAGGGTTACCACCTGATCCCGTCCGGATCGGCCCAGGAAAACGTCGAGATGCCGGCCATCTACGCCGGCACCCCGGCGCACGAACGCCATGCCCGCGCGGCGGCCCTGCTCGAACGCCTCGGCCTGGGCTCGCGCACCGGCAACCGTCCACACCAGCTCTCCGGTGGTCAGCAGCAACGGGTGTCAATCGCCCGAGCCTTGATGAACGGCGGACACATCATCCTCGCCGACGAACCCACCGGCGCCCTCGACAGCCATAGCGGCGCCGAAGTCATGAGCCTGCTCGACGAACTGGCCAGCCAGGGGCACGTGGTGATCCTGATCACCCACGACCGCGAAGTGGCCAAACGCGCCAACCGGGTCATCGAAATCCGCGACGGTCTGATCATCAGCGACACCGCCACCAGCCCCTCGGCCGAACCGCGCACGGCCCGTCCCGGCGCGCTGCAAGCCGTGGACCTGCGCCAGCGCCTGAGTGCCGGCAGCGAAGCCAATGGCGCCTGGAAAGGCGAATTGCTGGACGCGGTTCAGGCGGCCTGGCGGGTGATGTGGATCAACCGCTTCCGCACCGCCCTGACGCTGCTGGGGATTGTGATTGGCGTGGCGTCGGTGGTGGTGATGCTGGCGGTGGGCGAAGGCAGCAAGCGACAGGTGATGGCGCAGATGGGCGCCTTCGGTTCCAACATCATTTACCTCAGCGGCGCCGCGCCCAATCCGCGTACGCCGCCCGGGATCATTACCCTCGACGACGTCGCCGCGCTCGCCAACCTGCCCCAGGTGCAGCGGATCATGCCGGTCAACGGCTCGACGGCGGGCGTGCGTTTCGGCAACGCCGATCACACCAGTTATGTGGGTGGCAACGACACCAACTTCCCGAGCATCTTCAATTGGCCGGTGGTTCAGGGCAGCTATTTCACCCAGGCCGACGAAGACAGCGCCGCCGCGGTTGCGGTGATCGGGCACAAGGTCAGGGAGAAGCTGTTCAAAGACCTGACCGATCCGATCGGCCAGTACATCCTGATTGAAAACGTACCGTTCCAGGTGCTCGGCGTGCTGGCGGAAAAAGGTTCCAGCTCCGGCGATTCCGACAGCGACAACCGTATCGCCGTGCCCTACTCGGCCGCCAGCGTGCGTCTGTTTGGCAGCCGCAATCCCGAGTATGTGGTGATCGCCGCCAAGGATGCGCGCAAGGTCAAGGAGGCTGAGCAGGCCATCGAACAAACGATGCTGCGCGAGCACAAGGGCAAGCGCGATTTCGAACTGACCAACAACGCCGCGATGATCCAGGCCGAGGCCCGCACCCAGGGCATGCTGTCATTGATGCTCGGTTCGATTGCAGCGATTTCGTTGCTGGTCGGCGGCATCGGTGTCATGAACATCATGCTGATGACCGTGCGCGAACGCACTCGGGAAATCGGTATTCGCATGGCCACCGGCGCCCGCCAGCGCGACATCCTGCGCCAGTTTCTCACCGAGGCGGTGATGCTCTCGGTGGTCGGCGGTCTCGCCGGGGTCGGCCTGGCATTGCTGGTTGGTGGCGTGTTGCTGCTGAGCAACGTCGCGGTCGCGTTCCAGTTGTTCGCCGTGCTCGGCGCCTTCGGTTGCGCCCTGGTCACCGGTGTCATCTTCGGCTTCATGCCTGCCCGCAAGGCTGCCCGGCTCGATCCGGTCACGGCCCTTACCAGTGAATGATCGACCTATGAAAGTGCCCCTGACCCTTCTGGCCGCCAGCCTGTTGCTGGCCGCCTGCAGCAACCCTGCGCCGCGCCCCGACAGCGGCCTGCAACCACCCGCTGCCTGGCAATCACCGAACACTTCAGCCGCCGCACACAGCAACCGGCAATGGTGGACGCAGTTCGGCAGCCCGCAACTCAATCAACTGATCGAACAGGCACGGGTGGGCAGCCACGATCTGGCTGCCGCCGTCGCCCGGGTGCAGCAGGCCCAGGCCAGCGCCACCATTGCCGGCGCCCCGCTGCTGCCCGAACTCAAGGCCGGCCTCAACGCCAATCGCCAACGCTTGCTGCATGGCAAGGGCTACAGCCAACTGGACGTCACCCCCACTAATCGCTCGCTGGATTATTACGATGCCGCACTGAGCGCCAGCTATGAAATCGACTTCTGGGGCGGCAAACGGGCCGCCCGGGACAGTGCCCTGCTTGGCTTGCAGGCCAGTGAGTTCGACCGGGCCACCGTGGAGCTGACCTTGCAAAGCGGCGTGGCCAACAGCTACACCCAAGCCCTGTCGTTGCGTGAACAGCAGCGGATCGCCGAGCTGAACCTGGCCAACGCCCAAAGCGTTTTGCGATGGGTGCAGACCCGCTACCACGCCGGAAGCGCCACCGCACTGGAACTGGCTCAGCAAAAAAGCCTGGTGGCCGAACAGCAACGCAAACTGCCGCTGGTGCAGCAGCAGGCCCGGGAAGCCCGGATCACCCTCGCCGCCCTGCTCGGCCAACCGGTGCAGGCACTGACGCTGACCGAGCAGCCGTTCGATCAATTGCGTTGGCCAGACATCGCCAGCGGCGTGCCCAGTGAGCTGTTGAGTCGCCGCCCCGACATCGCTAGCGCCGAGGCAAAACTCGCCGCCGCCCAGGCCGACGTGACCGTCGCCCGCGCGGCGATGCTGCCCACCCTGACACTCACCGCCAGCCTGGGCACTGGTGCCGATCTGGCCTCGGATCTGTTGCGCACGACTTTTTACAACCTGTCCTCGGGGCTGGTGGCGCCGATCTTCAACAATGGTCGCCTCAGCGCCACTCGCGACAAAGCCACGGCGCGCCAACAGGAACTGCTGGAAACCTATCGCGGGGCAATCATCAACGGCTTTGCCGATGTAGAAAAAGCCCTCAACGGCATTCGCGGGCTGGACGAACAACGTCAGTGGCAAGCAGAGGAACTGAGCCAGGCGCAGACTGCTTTCGACATCGCCCAAAGCCGCTACCGGGCCGGCGCCGAAGACTTGCTCACAGTGCTGCAAACCCAGCGCACGCTGTATGCCGCCCAGGATATGAATGTGCAGCTGAGATTGTCGCGGTTGCAGGCCAGCATTGCGCTGTACAAGGCGTTGGGCGGGGGGTGGCAAGTCTTGTAGAACGGTGTCGTTTTGAGGCCGCCTTCGCGAGCAAGCCCGCTCCCACATTAGTTTTGTGTACGACGACTATCCAATGTGGGAGCGGGCTTGCTCGCGAAGAACGATAACGCGGTCTACCTGATTAAACCGGCCATCCCTTGACCTTCAAATGCCGCGCATACCACGGCCGTCGCGGCACTTTGCGAAACAGCTCGCTCATCTTGTCTTCATCGCCAAAGGTGATGCGCAACGCCAGCTTCATGGTTTCGGGGTCCATTTCCACCGAGCGACCCGTTTGCAGGCCCGGGGTCGTGCTGCAACCGTGGGTGTCCGGCCCGAGCCATGGATCGCCCACTTCCACCCAACGCCCCGGCGCAAACCACGGCACACCGTTGACCTCCAGGCGGCTCAGTTCGCCAGGATGAAAACGCTCATGGGCGCGGAACCAGTCTTCGATGCGATCGTCGATCCAGCCGTGGAAACGCCAGAACACCGGGTTGACGTGGGACGAAAACGGATCGCCGAGAAAGTCGTTTTCCGGGGCATACCAACGCGCCGCGAAGTCGGCCTGATCCCGGGCCATCGGCACCGGTATCTCGTTGGACGGATCCCTGGCCACCGACGCCCAGCGCATGTGCAGCCAATCGTGCAGGCCCAGTTCGACCTCCGAACCGAACTGGCCGAGGGTCAGTTTCGACAGATAACGCGGATCCCGGTATTGCGACTCCCAGACCTGGAAGTTGCTGTGATAGGTCTCGGCGGCTTTGATGTCGCTGACCCACTTGGTGTATTCGTCGTCGCCTTCGGTCAACCAGGTCGGTGGCAAGGCATTGCCATCGTGATTGTCGAAATAGCGCGCGAAGCCTTGGCGATCACGCTCAAGCTCCGGTTGCGGCAAGGGGAACGCCGGCCATGAAGGCAAATCCTGCATGGACCGGGCGATGCCGAGCATGTGCCGGTGCATGAAGAAGAAATCGATGCCCGAACCGTTGCGGTCCTTGCGCGGGCCACGGGCATCACGCTCCTGGTCCCGTGGGCCGGGTTGCCAGCCGATACCGCGCAACGCCTCGCGTTTTTTCTCCGAGAGCTTGTGCCATTTGTCCCGGGACGCGTGCCAGAGCTGATGAAACAATCGATGCTCGGGAGACACCAGCCACGCCAGAAACGTCGGGTTGAGGGCGACTCGCTCCCGCGCTTCGGGAAACCGGCGCTTGATGGCGATAAAGCGATTGTCGAGTTCGGGCAAACCCAACGGGCGATTCAGGCTCAGCACCTGACCGCTGAATGTGCCACTGCCGGCGTTGCCGAAAGCCGCCCATACTTCATCGAGCTTTGCCTTGAACTCATACACCGGCGCCACCAGCGGGGCATCAGTGCGCATCAGTCGCCAGTACAGTTCAGCGCCAGTGGCCGGTGCCAGATCGCCGATGACCTGATAGCACGGCTGGCCTTCCCCGCGCAGGTGAGTGCCGGTGTCCAGGCAACCGCGCAACCCGCGCCCGCGATGAGCGATGTCGAGAAACAGCTCCAGCCCGTCCTGCGGCAAGCCATCGAGCCCGGCATCGCTGCCGACAAAACGAATGTCCCAGATTCCGCGCAAGCTGTCGGCCAGTTGCTGCCCGGCGGTGCTCGCCAGGTCGACCGTGGCCTCCCCCGGCGTGATCGGTTCCTTTTCCCGGGTCAGCTCACGATGTGCATAAAAAGCGGCAGGCACCGCAGCGCTCGTGAGCGCCAGGCCCGCCATGAACCAGCGTCGAGAAATCGTCATTGCCCTACCTGTGTCAGCCATGAAGCAGGCTTTATCCAAGCTAGAACGTTTGTTGCCCCCAAAAATTTATGCGGCCCCCTCGGAGCTGCCGAAGGCCGCGATCTTTTCGCGGCCATCTAAATTCCTGCGCCGTTCACTCGTTCTTCCCAGATAGCAAAGGCCCCTGCGCCTGCACCGGGGCGGCGAACCTGACTGAGATGGCGATGACAAAAACACGTTCGAAAAAAGCTCTGTACCTCGGCCTGCCACTGGCCCTGGCCATCAGCGCCGGCGCAGGCTGGCTGGTCTGGGATCATGGGTTCAAGGACAACCCCGGCTACCCGGTCAAGGTCATGAAACAGGCCACCGAACTGCAGGAGCGGATCCTTTCCTTCGACAGCCACATCACCGTCCCCCTGAACTTCGGCGCCCATGGCAATGAGGCCGACAAGGACGGTTCCGGGCAGTTCGACCTGATCAAGGCCAATCGCGGTCGACTGTCCGGCGCGGCCCTGACGGTGTTCGGCTGGCCGGAAATGTGGAACGGCCCGAATGCGCCCCACAGGCCCACCGACGGTTTCGTCGAAGAAGCGCGTAACCAACAGGAAGTGCGCTACAAAATCATCTCCGGGCTGGTTCGCGACTTTCCCAATCAGGTCGGCATCGCCTACACCCCCGACGACTTCCGACGCCTGCACGGCGAAGGCAAGTTTGCGATTTTCATCAGCATGCTCAACGCCTACCCGCTGAGCAATGACCTGAGCAAACTGGACCTGTGGGCCGCGCGCGGCATGCGCATGTTCGGCTTCAGCTACATCGGCAACAACAGTTGGGCCGATTCGTCACGACCGCTGCCGTTTTTCAACGACTCCCCCGATGCCCTCGATGGGCTGTCGGATATCGGCAAACAAGCGGTGCAGCGGCTCAACGATCTGGGCGTGATCATTGATGTGTCGCAGATGTCGACCAAGGGCCTGGAGCAAGTGGCGCACCTGAGCCGCACACCGATGGTGGCCTCGCACTCGGCGCCACGGGCCTCGGTGGACATCCCGCGCAACCTCAGCGACAAAGAGCTGCAACTGATCAAAAACAGCGGCGGCGTGGTGCAGGTGGTCGGTTTCTCGCAATACCTCAAACCGCTGACCCAAGGCACCCAGAACAAACTCAACGCCCTGCGCGCGCGCTTCGATCTGCCGCCATTGCCCAACCTGGCGATGGCGCTGATGCCGGGCGACCCGATCATCACTGCCTGGTCGGAACAGAAGCTCGGTCAATACGCCAGCGGCCTGTACGCCATTCTCGAAGAAGAACCCAAGGCCACGCTCAAGGACCTCGGCGACGCCATCGATTACACCGTGCGCAAGGTCGGCATCGACCACGTCGGCATCGCTTCGGACTTCAACGACGGCGGCGGCATCAAAGGCTGGGAAAATGTCGGCGAGATCCGCAACGTCACCGCCGAACTGATCCAGCGCGGTTATTCCGAAGCCGATATCGCCAAGCTCTGGGGCGGAAACTTCCTGCGGGTCTGGGAACAAGTGCAAAAAGCCGCGAAGCCTACGCTGATTTCTCGCCAGGAAACGGTCAAGCCATGAGTGACCGTCGGACCTTTCTGAAACAGGCCGGGATCCTCGCCGCCGGCCTGCCGTTGGGTGCCAGTCTCGGCTCACCGGTCGCCGCCGCGCCGCTGCAAGCCCTGCCCCGGGACAAATGGGCACAGCTGCGTCAGTTGTTCGACCAGGACCCGAACTGCATTCACTTCGCCAATTTTCTGGTGACCTCTCACCCCAAACCGGTGCGTGAGGCCATCGACCGTCACCGCGCCGCTCTCGATCTGAATCCCGGCCTTGCCATGGACTGGGACCTGGGCGTGACCGAGCAGCGCGAAGAAAACGTGCGGCTCTGGGCCGGTCGATATTTGCAGGCCAAACCGACCCAGATCGCCCTCACCGGCAGCACCACCGAAGGCCTGGCGATGATTTATGGCAGCGTGCAGGTGCGCCCCGATCAGGAAATCCTCACCACGGTTCACGAGCACTACTCCACGAACAACATCCTGCATTTTCGCAACCAGCGCGATGGCACCCGGGTGCGCAAGATTCAGTTGTTCGAGCAGCCACAGTCGATCTCGGCCGACCAGGTGCTGGATACCATCAACCGCAACATCCGTCCCGAGACCCGCGTGCTGGGCATGACCTGGGTGCACTCGGGCAGTGGCGTGAAGCTGCCGATCAGTGACATTGCCGGTCTCGTCGATGAACACAATCGCCAGCGCGACGACAAGGACCGGATCGTTTACGTGGTCGACGGCGTGCACGGCTTCGGCGTCGAAGACCTGAGCTTCCCGGCGATGAACTGCGACTTCTTTATTGCCGGCACCCACAAATGGATGTTCGGCCCCCGCGGCACCGGCATCGTTTGCAGCCGCAGCGAAGAGCTGAAATACGTCAGCCCCAGCGTGCCGACCTTCTCCGAAGCCACGACCTTTTCCACCACCATGTCCCCGGGCGGCTATCACGCTTTCGAACATCGCTGGGCCGTGGACGAAGCATTCAAATTGCACCTGGAGCTGGGCAAGGCCGACGTCCAGGCGCGCATCCATCAGCTCAACAGCTACCTCAAACAGCGGTTGCTGGAACAGCCGGGCGTCGAGCTGGTCACGCCGGTCGATCCAAGGTTTTCGGCGGGGTTCAGCTTCTTCCGGATCAAAAGTCAGGACAGCGATGCGGTGGCCGCCCACCTGATGCGAAACCGGATTGTCTGCGATGCGGTCAGTCGCGACGTCGGCCCGGTGATCCGCACCGCGCCCGGCCTGCTCAATACCGACGCCGAGGTAGACCGCTTCATCGATGTGCTTGGCAAAAAGCTTCGCGCATGAACCTGTGGCGAGCGAGCTTGCTCGCGCTTGAGTGCGCAGCACTCACATTTTAGGGGCCGCTACGCAGCCCAGCGCGAGCAAGCTCGCTCGCCACAAGTGAACAGCATTGCGCTGCGAGGCACCGTTTTCCTTTAACCGAGATGACTTATGAAAACGCCCCACACGTTCTCCGCCCTGGCGCTGACCGCTTTGCTCGCCGGTCTGCTGCCCGGCACAGCCCAGGCCGCAACCCCGCCAGCCCCCGGCAAGGTGTTCAAGGACTGCAAAGACTGTCCGGAAATGGTCGTACTGCCCGCCGGCCGCTACAGCATGGGCACGCCAGCGGATGAAGTCGGCCACCAGCCCGATGAAGGCCCGCTGCATGAAGTGACCTTCACCCGCCCTTTCGCCATCAGCCGCTTCCAGGTACTGGCCGGCGAATGGGACGCGTACGTGCGCGTCACCGGCAACACCCCCGCCGACTTCGACGATCGGCCAGGCCGTCGCTGCACGGCCGGCAAACCCAGCTTCAAACAGACCGCGCGCCACCCTGCGGTGTGCATGAACGTGGCCGAAGCCGAGGGCTACATTGCCTGGCTGTCGAAGAAAACCGGTCATGCCTATCGCCTGCCCAGCGAGTCGATCCGTGAGTACGCCGCCCGCGCCGGCAGCACCGGGTCTTTCCCGTTTGCGTTCGATGAAGGCGCCGACTACCAGATCTCGAAAAACGCCAACACCTACGGCGCCGCCGACGGCTACAACTTCACCTCCCCGGCCGGCACGTTCCCGGCCAACGCCTTTGGCGTGTTCGACATGCACGGCAACGTGTACGAGTGGGTCGCCGATTGCTACCGCGAAGACTACGTCGGCGTACCCACCGACGGCAGCCCATGGCTGGAACAGAACTGCAAACGCCAGGTGATGCGCGGCAACGACTGGGGGGAGGCGCCAGTGTTTTCCCGCTCCGGCAATCGCAACAGCAGCCTGCCCACCAGCAGCGGCGACTGGCTGGGGTTTCGCGTAGTGCGTGAGCTCTGAATCCTTTGTGGCGAGGGGGCTTGCCCTGATGCTGGTCAGTTCAGCCGTGAAACCTGTGGGAGCGGGCTTGCCCGCGATGACGGCGGTACAGTCAACATTTAAGTCGCCTGACGCACCGCTTTCGCGGGCAAGCCCGCTCCCACAGGGATTTCGCTCACCACAGGCCTGGTGACTAACCGGCAATTACCCTCTGCAGCCGTTTAAATAAAGTCCCCGACCATTCGTTTTCCTTAAGTACCGGCACTCCCTCCGCATCGAAGCAGGAATCCTCCATGACCAAGCCAACGCGTGGGGCGATCAACGAATTGTTCGCCCTGCTCAAGCCCTTCCGCCTGATCGTCTCTGTGTCCATCATGCTCGGCATGATCGGTGGCCTGAGCGTCACCGTGTTGCTGGCGACCATCAACAATGCCCTGCACTCCGCCGATGGCCTGACCCGCACCGTGGTGATGATTTTCGCCGGGCTGTGCGTGCTGGCGCTGCTGACCTCGATTTTGTCCGACATCGGCACCAATTATGTCGGTCAGCACATCATCGCCAGGCTGCGCAAAGAGCTGGGGGAGAAAGTGCTGTCAGCCCCCATAGACCAGATCGAGCGCTACCGCAGCCACCGATTGATCCCGGTGCTGACCCATGACGTGGACACCATCAGCGATTTCGCCTTCGCCTTCGCGCCGTTGGCGATTTCCCTGACCGTGACCCTGGGTTGCCTCGGCTATCTGGCCCTGCTGTCGTGGCCGATGTTTCTGATGATGCTGGTGGCCATCGCCATCGGCACCACCATCCAGGCCATCGCCCGGGCCAAGGGCATGCGCGGTTTCTACGCAGCACGAGATTCCGAAGACGAGCTGCAAAAGCACTACAACGCCATCGCCGAAGGGGCCAAGGAACTGCGCATCCACCGCCCACGGCGTCAGCGCATGTTCGTGTCCGGCATCCAGAAAACCGCCGAGAAAATCTGCGACACCCAGATCCGCTCGATCAATACCTTCGTCATTGCCAAATCGTTCGGCTCGATGTTGTTCTTCGTGGTCATTGGCCTGGCGCTGGCCCTGCAATCGTTCTGGCCCAGTTCCGACAAAGCCGTGATGAGCGGTTTTGTGTTGGTGCTGCTGTACATGAAAGGGCCGCTGGAACATTTGGTCAGCACGCTGCCAATCATCAGCCGGGCGCAGATTGCGTTTCGCCGGATCGCCGAACTCAGCGAACAGTTTTCCTCCCCGGAACCGCACCTGCTGCTGGAAGATCAGGGCCATAAACCCGGCCCGGTCCACAGCCTGGAACTGAGCAACGTGCGTTACGCCTTCCCCCCTGTGGAAGGCAGCGAGCCCTTCCGCCTCGGGCCGGTCAACCTGCGCATCCAACAAGGCGACATTGTGTTTATCGTCGGTGAGAACGGCTGTGGCAAAACCACGCTGATTAAACTGCTGCTGGGTCTTTATGCGCCCACCGAAGGCGAGATCCGCGTCAACGACCAGACGATTACCGCACTCAACCGCGATGACTACCGGCAGAACTTCACCACGATATTTGCCGACTATTACCTGTTCGATGACCTGATTCAGGGCGACCGCCAAGTGCCGCAGGATGCCACGCGCTACCTCGAACGCCTGGAGATCGCGCACAAGGTCAGCGTGCGCGACGGCGCGTTCAGCACCACCGATCTTTCCACCGGTCAGCGCAAACGCCTGGCACTGGTCAATGCCTGGCTCGAAGAACGGCCGGTGCTGGTGTTCGATGAATGGGCGGCCGATCAGGACCCGACCTTCCGCCGCATCTTCTACACCGAACTGCTGCCCGACCTGAAGCGCCTGGGCAAGACCATCATCGTGATCTCCCACGATGACCGTTACTTCGACGTCGCCGATCAACTGGTGCGCATGGAGGCCGGCAAGGTCAAAAGCGAACTGCAACCCGCCTGACCAACGAGGCCGTGGCCGATCGGAAAAATAATTTTCCGGTTTGCCGCAGCCTCCTCGTCTTAATGAGATGAATAAGAACCATTACCAACTATACCTGCCAAGGTCTTAACCTCATGTCCGCATCCCGTTTCATGCTTCGACCTCTGACCCGCGCCCTGTTAATGAGCAGCACGACTCGCTCGCGCATGACGTCCACCGGCCTCGGCCTGGCGATGACCCTGGCCATGACGCCCTATGTCCAGGCCCAGGAATGGACCCTGAACATCCCGGCCCAGCCATTGGCTCAGGCGCTGCAGACGCTCGGTCAACAGACCAACCTGCAAATCATCTACAGCCCCGAGAGCATCCAGAACCTGCGTTCCAGTGCCCTCAACGGCCGCTACCAGGAAGATGATTCGCTCAGCGCGATGCTCAAAGGCACCGGGTTGCGCCATCAGCGCGACGGCAACACGGTCACGCTGCTGGCACCGGCCACCGGCAGTGCGATGGAACTGGCACCGACCAGCATCAACGGTCAGCGGTTGGGCGCGACCACCGAAGGCAGCAACTCCTACACCACCGGCGCGGTGACCATTGGCAAGGGCGAGCATTCACTCAAGGAAACCCCGCAGTCGATCACCGTCATCACGCGCAAGATGCTCGATGACCAGAACCTGAACACCATCGAACAGGTCATGGAAAAGACCCCGGGCATCACCGTTTACGACTCGCCCATGGGCGGCAAGTATTTCTACTCCCGGGGTTTCCGCATGACCGGCCAGTACCAGTACGACGGCGTGCCGCTGGACATCGGCAGCAGCTACGTACAGGCCGACGCCTTCAGCAGCGACATGGCGATCTATGATCGGGTCGAAGTGTTGCGCGGCGCAGCCGGGATGATGAAAGGCGCAGGCGGCACCGCGGGCGGCGTGAACTTCGTGCGCAAGCGCGGCCAGGACACCCCGCACACGCAACTGTCGCTGTCCGCCGGCACCTGGGACAACTACCGTGGCCAGGTCGACACTGGCGGCCCGCTGAACGATGCCGGCACCATTCGTGGCCGGGCCGTGGTCACCCAGCAGACCCGTCAGTATTTCTATGATGTGGGCGAGCGCAGGGATCAGATCTACTACGGCGCCCTGGACTTTGACCTGAGCGACTACACCACCCTGGGCCTGGGCATGGCCTATGAAGACGTCGATGCCACCCCATGCTGGGGCGGCCTGCCCCGCTACGCCGATGGCAGCGACCTGAAGCTCTCTCGCTCCACGTGCCTGAACACCGCCTGGAACAACCAGCGCAGCAAGCGGGCCACTTACTTTGGCGATCTGAAACACGAGTTCAACGACAACTGGGCGCTGAAGGTTGCGGGGGTTTACTCGAAAAACACCCAGGACATGGAATACGCCTTCCCCAGCGGTTCGGTACCGGTTGGCGCCACCAGCACCAATACCCCGATGATCGGCAGCATCTTTGACTACGATCAGGTCGACTACGGCCTCGACGCTTATGTGGACGGCAAGTTCGACGCATTTGGCCAAGAGCACGAGCTGATCGTCGGCGCCAACGCCAGCCGCTCCCACAAAGATGACTTCTACGCCGTGGCCCTCCTGCCTGATAGTCAGAATGTGCTGAACCCCAACCATCACCTGCCCCAGCCGGATGAAAGTTTCTACCTGGCCAACGCCACCCGGGGTGGTCCGGTAGACATGCGGATCAAGCAATATGGCGCCTATTCCACGGCACGCCTGAAACTGGCCGATCCGCTGACCTTCGTACTGGGCAGCCGCGTCAGTTGGTACAAGTCCGAAACCGACTCCGTCTCGTTCTGGCGCGGCGAAGGCACGCCGATCAGTTCCGAGGCCAAGGAAACCGGGCAAGTCACCCCGTTCGCCGCGCTGCTGTTCGACATCAACGACAACCTGACCGTCTACACAAGCTACGCGGATATCTTCACCCCGCAAGGCAACTACAAGACCATCACCGGTACGACCCTCAAGCCATTGATCGGCCAGAGCTATGAACTGGGGATCAAGGGTGAATGGTTCGACGGTCGCCTGAACAGCTCCTTCAACCTGTTCCGCACCGTCCAGAAAGACGCAGCCCAGGATGACCCGGCCTGCCCGGACAGCACCTGCTCGCAGAACTCCGGCAAAGTGCGCGCCCAAGGCTTCGAAGCTGAAGTCAGCGGTGAAGTCATTGACCGCCTGCAGTTGCTGGCCGGCTACACCTACACCCAGACCAAGGTGCTGGAAGACGCCGACGCCAGTCAGGACGGTGTGTCATATAACTCGTATGTGCCACGCCACCTGCTGCGCGTGTGGGGCGATTACGCCCTCAGCGGTCCGCTGGAACGTGTCACCGTCGGTGCTGGCGTCAATGCCCAAAGCAGCAACTACCGCGTCTCGCCGAGCAGCGGCAACAACATCACCCAGGCTGGCTATGCGGTCTGGAACGGTCGCATCGGCTACCGCATCGACGACACCTGGTCCGTGGCACTGAACGGCAACAACCTGTTCGACAAGCGCTACTACGCCACGGTCGGTTCCGAAGGTTGGGGTAACTTCTACGGTGAACCGCGCAACTTCGTGATGTCGGTCAAGGCTGACTTCTGATTGCAGCAAAAATGAAAACGCCCCGCATTTGCGGGTAATGCTGTTCACTTAAGCATTTGAGTCTCAGCTGGGCTTATCCGAAAATCCGATGCCAGATATCTGGCATCGGATTTTTTATGTCTGTTCAACAGGACCTGCTCGACCTCGGCGACCTTTTCAACTTCTGCGACCTGAGCACCTTCATCCAAAACATCCCCATAGAGTGGGTCGCGTCTGCGCTGGATCTTTCCAGTCAGGCCACCATTCGTCGACGTCGCCTGCCCGCTGACCAAGTGCTTTGGCTGGTGCTCGGCATGGCGCTGTTTCGTGATGAACCGGTTCACGAAGTGGCCAGACGTTTGAACATCTGCGCCCAAGGCCTGGCCTCTGACCACCTGTTGGCCCGTAGCGGTCTGACCGAAGCGCGTAAGCGGCTCGGCGCCGATCCCGTTGAGTGGCTGTTCCGCAAGACGGGAACCCAATGGGGCGCGGAGCGCTATGACGGTGACGCCTGGCATGAACTGCAGGTGTTCGCAGTGGACGGAGCACTCTTGCGCACCCCGGATACGCCCGAGCTTCGGGACCACTTCGGGTCGGGAAACACCCCGAGCGACCGCCAGACTCCGTTTCCCATGCTGCGCCTGGTGGCGTTGATGAATGTACGTTCGCACGTGATCCTGGATGCGCAATTGAGCCCTTACCGACGCAGTGAAATGCGCTTGGCCGACGAGTTCCTGCAGCAGATCCCCGATCACTCGGTGACGTTGTTCGACAAAGGATTCTGGGGGGCCGAACTGCTGTCGAGCCTGAGCAGTGCTGGTAGCAACCGTCATTGGTTGATCCCGGCAAAAAAAGGAATGGTCTGCGAAGAAGTGACCCGCTACAGCCAGCACGATCGTTGGGTGCGCATGAAAGTCTCGCCGCAGGCCAGGAAGCGAAACCCGACCCTTCCAACGCATTGGGAGGCCCGCGAAGTCAGTTATGAAATTCAAGGCAAGCTAAAGACCGTCATGACGTCATTGCCGGCTAACGCCTACAACGCCAAGGCCGTGGCCAAGCTGCATCAGGAACGCTGGGAGATCGAATTGGGCTTCAGGGACATCAAGAGCTCGATGCAGCAGAACGCAGTGACCTTGCGTAGCAAAAAAGTCGACTTGGTCTATCAGGAGGTTTGGGGACTTTTGTTGGTTTATAACGTGATTCGTCGGGAAGCCCGCCAGGCGGCGGTGGCGTTTGGCCGAGCCCCCTCGGACATTCGTTTCAAACCGGCTTGCCAGTACATTGCCGTGCAACTGATAGTGATGGCAGCGGCCAACCCGATTTCAGCCACAGGCAGACGATTGGCAGAGTTAAGGGCAGGTATCGGAGGATTGTTTCTGGATCACCGTCCAAGACCTTCAAGGCCAAGGACGGTGAAAATATCAAAGACCCGGTTTCCAGTAGACCGTAAGGCTGCTCCGCTTAAGTGAACAGCATTACGCATTTGCGGGGCGTTTTTTTGTGCCTGTTTTGATCGTTCCCACGCTCTGCGTGGGAATGCCTCAACGGACGCTCTGCGTTCGGCTCTGGAAGGGACGCGGAGCGCCCCGGGCTGCATTCCCACGCGGAGCGTGGGAACGATCAAACAAAAGATCGCCCGCCCTTAACCGATCGTTCCCACGCTCTGCGTGGGAATGCCTCAACGGACGCTCTGCGTTCGGCTCTGGAGGGGACGCGGAGCGCCCCGGGCTGCATTCCCACGCTCTGCGTGGGAATGCCTCAACGGACGCTCCGCGTTCGGCTCTGGAGGGGACGCGGAGCGTCCCGGGCTGCATTCCTACGCAGAGCGTGGGAACGATCAACGGCTTAACTGGTTGATCAGTTCAAATGCCGACTCAACGCACGGCTCAAGCTTTCATGCACGCTCAGCACATCCGGCATCACCGAGGCCAATCTGAGCAGGTCATGGGTCAGGCCCGGGCACTGTTCGAGTTCGACACTCACCCCCTGCGCGCGCAGTTTATCGACGTAGGCCTGGCCTTCATCGAGCAACGGATCGAACCCGGCCAGCAGCACAATCGCCGGCGCCACACCGCGCAGGTCCTCAGCCAGCAACGGTGAGAAGCGCCAGTCCAGCAGGTCTTCGGGGCTGCGGGCGTAGTGTTGGTAAAACCAGTCCAGCGTGTCGTTCTCCAGCAAATACCCTTCACTGAACAACAAGCGCGAATCGTGAGCGCGCGAGGCATCAGTGACCGGATAACACAACAACTGCACCTTGGGGACGATGGCCACAGTGTGTGGCTGAACCACCGCTTGCAAGGCCAACACCGTCGCCAGCGTGGCACCGGCACTGTCGCCGCCGAACGCGACGCGACCGACATCCAGCCCCAGGGCCAGCGCCTGTTCCGCCAGCCAAAACAAGGCGTCTTCACCGTCCTCCAGCGCCGTCGGGAAACGGTGCTCCGGCGCCAGCCGATAGCCCACGGACAACACCGCGCACGGGGTGCGTCGGCAGAATTCGCGGCAGACTCCGTCATGGGAATCCAGGCTGCCCACTACAAAACCACCACCATGGAAGTACACCAGCACCGGTATCGGTGCCGTCGCCCCGCTCGGCCGATACAACCGCAACGCCAGCGGCGCACCGTCCCGAGCCGGGGTATTGATCTCCAGCACGTCAAGATCCTGAGGGGCATCCCAGCGCAACTGCGCGGTGGTCTGTTCGAAGATCGCCCGGGCCTCGACCGGGGTCAGTTGATGCAGCGCCGGCTGGCCTGCGTCCTGGCCGTCTTGCGCCAGGTCGAGGAAGGCTTCCAGATCAGGGTGTAACGACATCGAAAAATCCTTCTATCCACCAAAAAAGGCGTCAGTAAAAGGGGCGCGTCAGCAAAAAGTGACAACGCCCCCCGGCAATGATTAAAACCCCGGCACTCAGCCCACCCGTGCCATGCAATGCTCGATCAACGCTTCAAGCTCGCGTTGATAATCCTGCATGAACCGCTCCATGGTGCTGGCCCGATAACGCTGGGTGCTGTAGATACAACGCAGCGCCAATTGGCCGTCATACACCTGGCCGACAACCTCCAGCCAGTTGCCCAGATTGGCCTGCAGGCTGTAGTTGTCGCCGGTTTCTTCCAGCGCCGGCACCAGTAGGGCCTGCTCGTCGAAGCTCTGATCGAACTGCCCCAGATAGTTGAACGTCACCCGTGCCTGCCGCAGATCGGCCAATTGGCGGGCCAGTTGCGGGCCGGCCAGGTGACGCAATACGCCGTAGCCGATGCCCTTCTGCGGGATGGCCGCCAACTGCGCCTGCACATTGACGATTGACGCACCGATGTCCGTGCTGTCGGGGGTGAGCCGGACCGGGAACATGCTGGTGAACCAGCCCAGGCTGCGACTCAGGTCGATGTTCTCGAACAGGTCCTCGCGACCATGCCCTTCCAGCAAAATCAGCGCCGACGGCTGTTCGCTCCAGCGACACAACGCCCGGCTCAGGGCCGCCAGCAGCAAATCGTTGATCTGCGTGCGATAGACCGCCGGCGCCTGTTTGAGCAACTGCTCGGTGTGCTCGCGAGACAACTTGAGCCGCGCCTGGGCCTGGTGACGCACCTGATTCTTGCCGCGACGGTTGTCGCACGGCAGGTCGACGCCCGGCTGATCCAGTTGCTCCAGCCAGTAGCCCAATTCCTGCTCGGCAATCACCGGCGCCTGCGCCTGCAATGCTTCGGCAAATGCGCGATAGCTGCTGGTGCGGATCGGCAGTCGCGGTTCGACGCCCATCACGCAGGCCTCGTAGGCCACCTTCAAGTCATCGAGCAAAATCCGCCACGATACGGTGTCGACCACCAGATGGTGGATGACCATCAACAGCCGCGCCTGGCCGTCCGGCAAGGCGATGTGCACCACACGCCAGGCCGGTCCATCGTCGAGTTTGAGGCTGCGCTGAGTCAGGTTGGCCAAGGCTTCGACCTGCTCACTGCTCTCGACCTCGCGGCGCCACAGCACCGGCTCGCGGCGTTCGGTCGGTGCGGCATAGCGCTGCAACCAACGCCCGCCTTCCTGACAGAAACGCAGGCGCAAGGTGTCGTGATGGTTTTCGATCCAGCCCAGCGCCTGTTCCAGGGCATCCAGATCCAGCGTCTGACGTGCACTCAGCAAAAACGACTGGTTGTAGTGATGAGACTCGGCCATGCCCTCGGCAAAGAACCACTCCTGAATCGGCAGCAGATTGAACAACCCTTCACTGGCCACATGGGTGAGGTCCACCGACGGTTGCGCGGTGCCCGCCTTCACCACGTCCTGTTCGACGATACCGGCGATGGTCTGGTAGCGCATCAGATCGCGCAGCTTGAGTTCCATCTGCAAGGTCGGGTGGTTCCTGACCCGGGAAATCACTTGCAGACTCAGGATCGAGTCGCCGCCCAGTTCGAAGAAGTTGTCGCTGATACCGACCTGCTCCACCTGCAACACCTGCGACCAGATGTCCGCCAGCAGTTGTTCCTGCTGATTACGCGGGGCGACGTATTCCTCGCTTTTGAATTCCGGCTCGGGCAATGCCTTGCGGTCGAGCTTGCCGTTGGGGGTGATCGGGAAGGCACTGAGGCAGACGATCTGCGCCGGCACCATGTATTCCGGCAAGGTGCTGCGCAGTCCGGCCTTGAGTTCATCGCCCAACTCCTGCCCGGCCTCGGTGACGACGTAACCGATCAGTTGCTTGCCGGAAGCATTGTCCCGGGCGATCACCAAAGCGTCGCTGACCTGCGCCAGTTGCCGCAGGCTGGCCTCGACTTCACCCAGCTCGATACGGAACCCGCGCACCTTGACCTGATGGTCGATGCGACCGACGTAATCGACCACGCCATCCTGGCGCAAACGCACCAGGTCGCCGGTGCGGTACAGCCGCTCGCTGCCGGCAAACGGGTTGGGCACGAAGCGTTCGCAGGTCAGGTCCGCCCGGCCGTGATAACCACGGGCAACCCCGTAGCCACCGATGTACAACTCGCCGGCAAAACCTGGCGGCAGCGGATTCAGCTCCTCATCCAGCACATACAGCGAACGCGCGCCCACCGCCCGGCCGATCGGCGCATAAGCCGCTTCACACTGCTGGCTCACCGGCACTTTCCACAGCATCGGCGTGACCACGGTTTCCGTCGGGCCATAGCCGTTGGTGAAGTACTCGGGACGCAGCGCCGCCTTGACCTGTTCGAAAGTCTGGTCCGGCACCGCGTCGCCGCCGAAGCAATAGATGCGCACCGGTGGCGGTGCAATTCCGCTGGCTGCGGCGTACTCGGCCAGTTGCTTGAGGTAGGCTGGCGGGAAGCAGGCGATGGTCACGCCATATTCGTGCAGTGCCTGGTAGGTTTGCTCCGGCGTCCACAGGCAACCGTCCCGCACCACCAGCCGGCCGCCGCTGTACAGCGTGCTCAACCAGCGTTCGTGGGCACCGTCGAAGGCGAACGACATGAAGTGCAACTCGCAACTGCGGGTGTCCATTTCATACAGTTTGGCGATGGCCTGACAGTGCATGCTCAGCGGTCCCTGGGTAACCGCCACGCCTTTTGGCCGCCCGGTAGAACCCGAGGTGTAAACCAGATAAGCCAGCCCGTGCTCCAACACCCGGCACTGCGGCGTCTCATCGGAATAACGCGACTCGTCGAGGTGATCCAGCTCAAGGCGCAACAGGCCCTCGGGCGCCGGTAACGTCGTTCGCAAACTGCTCCGGGTCAGCAGCAGCGCCATGCCCGAATCTTCGATCATGTACGCCAGACGCTCCGGCGGATAATCGATGTCCAGCGGCACATACGCCGCGCCGCTTTTGAGCACGGCGAGGAAGCTGACGACCATTTCCAGCGAACGCGGCAGGGCCACGCCGATCACCACTTCCGGCCCTGCGCCGTGTTCGATCAGGCAGTGGGCCAGACGATTGGCCCGGCGTTCCAGTTCGCCGTAACTCAGGCTCAACCCGGCGCATTGCACCGCAATGGCCTCGGGCTGACTCAGTGCGTGTCGGCTGATCAGCTCCGGCAACAGTTGCGGTTGATGCTCCGCCGGCGGTTCGGCGCTCCAGGTTTGCATCGCCTGCCATTGCTCGAGCGACAGACGCTGCAGGTTACCCAGGCGTTCGTAAGGCGCGCGCATCATCGCCTCAAGGGTGTTTTCCAGGGTCAGGCGAATTCCTTCCACCGCCTCGGCACTGAAGTGGCTGCGCAGGTACAGGTATTCGATCGACAGTTCGTCGCCGAGCGTCACTGCCAGGTCCATCGGCACGTTCGTCACGTCATGGCCGATGGATTTGCCGAAGCTCAGGCCGGTGTCGTTGTCCTCTTGCAGGCGGTCGTCGATCGGGTAGTTCTCGAACACGATGATGCTGTCGAACAGCGCCTGCCCGCCCAGGCCGGACCAGCGTTGCACGTCCGCCAACGGCACCTGGGAGTGGTCGCGGATATCCAGGTTGTAGGCCTGGATCCGGTTCAGCCAGTCTGCCAGAGGCTGATCCGGTTCCAGCGTCTGAATGATCGGCAAGGTGTTGATGAACAGACCCAGCATGTTGCCGACATTGGGCAAACTCTCGGGACGCCCGGACACCGTGGCACCAAAGGTCACGGTGTTTTTCCCGGTGTAGCGCTGCAACAGCAGCAACCATGCGCCCTGGATCAACGTGTTCGGCGTAATCCGCAGATCGCGGCAGAACTGCAGCAGACGACCGGTCTGTTGCGCGTCCCAATGGGAGTAAATGGCGTTGTGGCCGGGCTCATCGGACACATGCCGTGGATGGATGGCCTGGCTCAACGCCGTCGCCTCGTTGACCGGGGCCAGCCGGGCTTTCCAGAACAGCTCCCGAGCGTCCTGGTCCTGGGCTTGCAACCAGGCGATGAAGTCGCGGTAGCGACCGTTTTCAGCGCTGATTTGCCCCTTGGCGTAGTGCTGGATCACCTCACCAAACAGCCGCGAGCTGCTCCAGCCGTCCATCAGGATGTGATGACTGGTCCAGACCATCCGGTACTGATCTTCAGCGGTGCGAATCAACAACACTCGCTGCAGTGGCGCACGGGTCAGCTCGAAGCCTCGCGCGCGGTCCTCGGCGGCCCGCGCGGCGATGTCCGCCTCGCTGGCGTCGCGATCGCGCCAGTCGAGCACCTGCAAATCGAGCGTCGCCTGACGCTGGACAATTTGCAGCGGTTTGGCCAAGCCATCGTGCCAATGGAAGCTGGTGCGCAGGATAGCCTGACGCTCGATGACCGCCTCCCAGGCCTTGCGCAAACGCTCAACATCCAGACCGCCCACCGGCAAACTGATCTGATTGACGTACAGGCTCGAACCATTGTCCGACAAGGTGTGGAACAGCATGCCCTCTTGCATCGGCGACAGCGGATAGATGTCTTCGATCCGGGACGGGGCGACCGGCAAGGTATCCAGTCGGGACTGATCCAGATGCGCCAACGGGAAGTCCGACGGTGTGACTCCGTGGCTGTCCGGCTGGCAGCAATGCTCGATCAGCAGCTCCAGTTCCCGGGCGTACTCCTCGGCCAGGCGTTCGATGGTCGAGGCGTTGAACATGTGCGTGCTGAACGACCAGCCGACACTCAACTCGCCGCCGTACACCTGACCATTGAGCGTTAGCCAGTTACCCAGCAGCGCATCGTGACTGTGCTCTGCGCCCTTGCCTTCGCCGGCCGGCACAAACAAGGCACCGCTCTGGCTATCGAAGCTGCCATCGAACTGGCCCAGGTAGTTGAAGGTGATACGCGGTGTCGGCAGGTCCCGCAGCGACGCCTGACAAGCCTCGTCCCCCAGATAACGCAGCACGCCGTAACCCAGGCCACGATCCGGAATCGCGCGCAGTTGCTCCTTGATTTGCTTGATCGAGCCGGCCAGCTCCTGGGTCGGGGTCAATTTGACCGGGAACAGGCTGGTGAACCAGCCTACTGTGCGGGTCAGGTCGAGGCCGTCGAACACATCTTCACGACCATGGCCTTCGAGCTGAATCAGCACCGACGACTGTTCGCTCCAACGGGCGATCACCCGTGCCAGCGCCGTCAGCAACAGGTCGTTGACCTGTGTGCGGTAAGCCGCCGGGGTCTGTTGCAGCAGTCGTCGGGTCAAGGTCGGGTTCAGGCGACTGTAAAGCGTCAAGGCATGACGGCTCTGCAGGCTGCCCTGGGGATTATCTTGCGGCAGCGGCGCGCCGTCCGAGCGCTGCGCCTGCCAGTAAGGCAGTTGTCCAAGCAGCGATTCACTGCGGGCGTGACGTTGCAATTGCTCGGCCCAATGCTTGAAGGACGTGGTCTTGGCCGCCAATGCCAACGGTTCGCCGGCCAGTAACTGGCGGTAGCTGCCCTGCAAATCCTCCAGCAGGATCCGCCACGACACACCATCGACCACCAGGTGATGAACGATTAACAACAAGCGCTGTTCGCCCTCGGGCAACTCGAACAACACCGCGCGCAACAACGGACCTTGTTGCAGATCCAGGCTGCGCTGGGCGTGTTCGGCGACGCGTTCCAGGTGGGCGGCATCACTGACCGTTTCCAGCCACAACGGTGACAGGCGCTGTTGTTCCACGGTCCGATAACTTGCCGACCATCTGCATGGGATTTCGGTGAAGCCCAGGCGCAGGCTGTCGTGATGATCGATCAGTGCGTGCAAGGCCTGCTCAAGCGTCGCGGCCAGCAGAGGGGTCAACGGTTTGAGCAACACCGACTGGTTCCAGTGATGACGCTGCGGCAAGGGTTGCTCGAAGAACCATTGCTGAATCGGCAGCAAGGGTGTCTCACCTGTCACCGGGCCTTGATCGGTGGGTGCCAGGGCTTTGCCGAGCTGCGCGACAGTGGCCAGCCCCTGGACGGTCTGCTGCTGGAACAGATCCTTGGGCGTGAAGCTGATGCCCTGCTGACGCGCCCGGCTCACCACCTGAATGGAGATGATCGAGTCGCCGCCCAGGGTGAAGAAGTTGTCGGTCAGGCCAACCCTATCGAGTTTCAGAATGTCCTGCCAGATCCCGGCAATCTGCTGTTCCAGCGCGGTGCGCGGTGCCACGTAATCGCGCTGCAGCGGGTTGGCGTCCGGGGTCGGCAAGGCCTTGCGGTCGAGTTTGCCGTTGGGGGTCAGCGGCAGTTGTTCGATGAACAACCACTGCGCCGGCACCATGTAATCCGGCAGGTGCGCCTTGAGTCCGGCCTTGAGCGCTTCGCTCAGATCGTCCTGCTGTTGCGGGCTCAGATCAGCCTGCGTCGGCACCACATAGGCCACCAGTTGCTGGCCGCTGTGGCCTTCCATCGCCAGCACCACGCCTTCGCGCACGGTGTCGTGGGCCAGCAGGCGCGCTTCGATTTCACCCAGTTCGATACGGAACCCGCGCACCTTGACCTGATGGTCGATGCGGCCGACGTATTCGATCACCCCGTCGTCACGCAAACGGGTCAGGTCGCCGGTGCGGTACATCCGCTCGCCGTCGCTGGCCAGCGGGTTGGGCACAAAGCGTTCAGCGGTCAGGCCCGGACGGAACAGATAGCCACGGGTAATGCCGTCGCCGGCCAGGTACAACTCGGCGGCAACGCCAATCGGTGCGGCCTGCAACTGGGCATCGAGCAGGTGCGCGGTGGTGTTCACCAGCGGCCGGCCGATGTTGGCCTGGCCGCCGGCTTCGCGGCGGGTGCAGGTCGAATAGGTGGTGTCTTCCGACGGCCCGTACAAGTCGTAAACGTGCGCGACCGAGGTCTGCCGGTACAGCGTGTCCACCAGCGCTTGCTTGAGCGGCTCACCCGCAAGATTGATGATGCGCACGCCCTGCGGGATCTGCCCGGTGCGCTGCAACGCCGCGATGGCCGACGGCACGGTGTTGATCAGGCGCACCTGATCGCGCTCCGGCAGGTCCGGCAATTCCAGGGCGTTGCGCGCCATGATGATCGAGCCACCGCGGGCCAGGGTGACGAAAATCTCCCACACTGACAGGTCGAAGCACACCGAGGTCGAAGCCAGCACACCTTGCAGGTCTTGCTCGCTGTACACCTCGCGGGACCAGTGGATCAGCGCCTGCACGTTGCGATGAGCGATCGCCACGCCTTTGGGTTTACCGGTGGAACCGGAGGTGTAAATCACATACGCCAGGTTGGCGGAGTCGATCTCGCCTTCAAGGTTGTGCGGCGCCTGATCGGCAAAGCTCACGCCGCCAGCCTCGACAAACACCACCTGCGCCTGGGTTTCAGGCAACTGCGACAGCAAAGGCTGCTGCGTCAGCAACACCCGCGCCTGGCTGTCGTCGAGCATGTAGGCCACGCGATCCGCCGGGTAGTCCGGGTCCAGCGGCACGTAGGTGCCACCGGCCTTGAGCACCGCCATCAGAGCAATCACCAGCTCAGCGCAACGGGGCATCGCCACGCCGACGCGGACTTCCGCACCGACACCCAGGGTTTGCAGATGACGGGCCAATTGGTTGGCGCGGCGGTTGAGTTCGGCGTAGCTCAGCTCGGCACCAGCATGGCGCAAGGCAATCGCCTGTGGCCGCGCTTCGACCTGGGCTTCAAAGCCCTGATGGATCAAGGCCTGGGCCGGGTATGGCGCGTGATGGTCGTTCCATTCGGCCAGAGTGCGCAGCTCGGTGGCCGGCAACAGGCCGATCTCGCCCAGCACCCGTTGCGGTGCATCGAGAAACTGACGCAGCACTTCTTCCAGATGAGCGGCCAGGTCGACAATACTGCGCTCGGCGAAGTGCTCGGTGAGGTAGTTGAAGTCCAGGCTCAACACCTCGCCGGCACCGGCGATCAGCGTCAGGCCGTAGTTGGTTTGCTCACGGTGTTCGAGACCGCTGAAACGCAACCCGCCCGGATTGGCCTCCAGGGTGTCGGACACCGGGTAGTTTTCAAACACCAGCAACGTGTCGAACAACGCTTCGCCGTTGAGCGCGGCCAGGCGTTGAATGTCTTGCAATGGCGTCTGTTCGTAATCGCGCAGCAGCAGGTTCTTGTCCTGCACGCCGCGCACCCAGTCGCTGACGCTGCAGGTCGCTTGCGGGCTGGCGATCACCGGCAGGGTATTGATGAACAGGCCCAACTGTTGCTCGATGCCCGGCAGGTCCACCGGACGACCGGACACCGTCGCGCCGAACGCGACACTGCTCTGCCCGGTGTAGCGCTGCAACACCAACAGCCACGCGGCTTGCACCAGGCTGTTGAGCGTCACTTGCTGCTGGCGCGAGAAACCGTTGAGGCGCTGGGTGAAGGCTGCGTCAAAGGTCAGCTTATGCACGCCTTTGCCGGGGCCGGGCACGGCTTGCCCGTGGCAGGCCGAGGCCAGCCGCGTCGGCTCGTCCAGTTCAGCCAACTGCCCACGCCAGAAGGCCTGCGCCGCGCCCTTGTCCTGGCGTTGCAGCCAGGCCAGGAAGTCGCGATAACGGCCCTGGGCACTCGACACCGGATGCCCGGCGTAATCCTGCAGCACTTCGCCAAACATCCGCGAGTTGCTCCAGCCGTCCATGAGAATGTGGTGGCAGGTGAAGATCAGGCGATGACGATCATCGGCGGTGCGCAGCAGGCACAGGCGCAGCAGCGGCGGGTTCTGCAAGTCGAAACCGCGTTCGCGATCAGCCAAGGCACGGGCCTCAAGCACGGCTTGCAGATCCGGTTCGGCGCGCACATCCACTTCCGGCATTTCCAGGGTCAGCTGGCGATAGATCACTTGCAGCGGTGTATCGAGGCCGTCGCGGCCCCAGATGAAACCGGCGCGCAGCACTTCATGACGATCCACCACCCGCTGCCAGGCTTGCTGGAAGCGCGGTACATCCAGACCGTCGATATCCAGCAGCATCTGATAGACGTAAGCGCTGGCATCGGCGTCGTACAAGCTGTGGAACAGAATGCCCTGCTGCATCGGCGCCAGCGGGTAAATGTCTTCGATGCGCTGCGCGGCGATCGGCAGGCTGTCGAGGTGAGCCTGAGACAACCCGGCCAGTGGCACATCGGAAGGGGTCAGGCCGCCGCTCGGATGGCTCAGGCAATGGTCGATCAACTCGCCCAGCGCGACTTCATACGCGCGGGCCAGTTTGTTGATGGTTGCCTCTTCGAACACGTCACCGCTGTAGGTCCAGGTCAGGCTCAATTGCCCCTGGTAGACGCGGCCGTCGATGGTCAGCCAGTTGCTCATCGGCGCCTGTTCGTCCTGGCCTGCGCCCTTGTCTTCGGTGGCCGGCACCCACAACGCGCCCTCGTCGAAGTTGTTATCGAACTGGCCCAGGTAGTTGAACGTCACCTTGGGTTGGGACAAACCGCTCAGGGCCGCCTGTGTATCGGCGCTGCCCAGATAACGCAGCACCCCATAGCCGATGCCCTTGTTCGGGATCGAACGCAGTTGTTCCTTGATGCCCTTGATCGACGCTTCGAGGCTGGCCTGCGGCGTGAGGCGCACCGGGAACATGCTGGTGAACCAGCCCACGGTACGGCTCAGGTCGAGGTCGTCGAACAGGTCTTCGCGACCATGCCCCTCGAGCTGCACCAGGGCGCTGTCGGCAGCGGTCCATTCACACAGCACCCGGGCCAGTGCGGTCAGCAGCAAATCGTTGACCTGGGTGCGATAGACCGCCGGTGCCTGTTGCAGCAGCTGCCGGGTGCGCTCGGCGTCCAGACGCGTATCGACGCTGCGCTCGAAGCGGTTCTGCAATTGTCCCTGGGGATTGTCCAGCGGCAAGTCCACCGGTGCTTCGGCCAGTTGCCCGCGCCAGTAATTCAGTTCGGTTTCCAGCCCGGCGCTGCGCGCATAACCTTGCAGACGCTCGCCCCAATCCTTGAACGCGGTGGTCTTGGCCGGCAAGCGCAACGGTGTCCCGGCGCTCAGTTGCTGATAAGCGGTTTGCAGGTCTTCCAGCAGGATCCGCCACGACACACCATCGACCACCAAATGGTGGATCACCAACAGCAGCCGCTGGCTGGCATCGGGCAAGTCCACCAGTGCGGCACGGATCAACGGGCCGGCGCTCAGGTTCAGGCTGCGCTGCAACTCCAGGCACAGCGCCGGCAAGGCCTCGCTGTCTGGCAATGCCACGCTGCGCAGTAGTGCGTTGGGCTGATCGACGGCGGCATGTTCCTGCACCCACTCACCTGCGGTCTGGCGATAGCGCAGACGCAAGGCATCGTGATGCCGTTGCAGATGTTCCAGGGCCTGTTCCAGCGCCGCCGCTTGCAGCGGTTCGGCCGGGGTCAGCAGGATCGACTGGTTCCAGTGCTGACGCTCGGGAATGTCGGTGGCGAAAAAGTACTGTTGAATCGGCGTCAGCACAGCCGTGCCGAGCACATCACCTTGCATCGCCTGCACCGCATCGCTCTGCTGGGCGACGGTGGCCAGGCGTTGCACGGTCTGGTGCTGGAACATGTCCTTGGGCGAGAAGCGGATGCCCGCCTGACGCGCCCGGCTGACCACCTGAATCGAGATGATCGAATCGCCGCCCAATTCGAAGAAATTGTCGTTGAGCCCGACCCGCTCGACTTTCAACACGTCCTGCCAGATCTCCGCCAGGCGTTGTTCGAGTTCGCTGCGCGGTGCCGCATAAGCCTCTTGCACTTGGCTCACATCGGGGTTGGGCAGTTGCTTGCGATCGAGCTTGCCGTTGGCCGTCAGCGGCAGGCGTTCGAGGAATACCCAGCTGACCGGCACCATGTAGTCCGGCAGGGTTTCACGCAATTGCGCCTTGATCGAATCGCGCAGGCTGGCATGGGCGTCCGCTTCCATTGGCTCGCTCGGCACGATCCACGCGGCCAGTTGCTGCCCACTGAGCCCTTCGACCGCCAGCACCACGGCTTCACGCACCGCGTCATGGTTGAGCAATTGGGTTTCGATTTCCCCCAGCTCGATACGGAAACCGCGAATCTTCACCTGGTGGTCGATACGGCCGATGTACTCGATCACACCGTCGCCACGCAGCCGCGCCAGGTCGCCGGTGCGGTACAGGCGTTCGCCGGCCAGAGGGTTGAACGGGTCCGGAACGAAACGGGTGGCGCTCATGCCCGGCTGGTTCAGATACCCCCGCGCAAGCCCGGCCCCGGCGATGTACAACTCGCCGATGCACCCTTGGGGCACCAGGTTCAGCGCGTCATCGAGCAAGTACCACGACAGGTCGACAATCGGCTCGCCGATCGGGCTGCTGTGGCTCTGTTGCAAGTCCGCCATGGACAGCGGACGGTAGGTCACATGCACGGTGGTTTCAGTGATGCCGTACATGTTGATCAGGGTTGGCGCGCGGTCGCCGAAACGTTCGAACCACGGGCGCAGGCTCTGCACTTCCAGCGCTTCACCGCCAAACACCACGTAACGCAGCGCGTGATTGCGCGACGAGGCACTGGCCACTTGCATCAGCGGTTTGAACGCCGACGGCGTCTGGTTCAGCACCGTGACCTGTTCGTCGCAGAGCAAGGTGTAGAAGTCTTCCGGCGAGCGGGTGACATCGTGGGGCACCACCACCAGTTTGCCGCCGTGGAGCAGCGCGCCGAAGATTTCCCAGACCGAGAAATCGAACGCGTAGGAATGGAACAGGGTCCAGCTGTCTTCGGGGCCGAAGCCGAACCAGTGATCGGTGGCGCTGAACAGGCGAATGACATTGCCATGGGGCAGCAACGCGCCCTTGGGCTTGCCGGTGGACCCGGAGGTGTAAATCACATAGGCGAGGTTGTCCGGGTTGGTCCGGCATGGCGGGTTGGCCGTGCTGCTGTCCTGCGGCGCTTGATTCAAGTCCAGGCAAGCCAGCCCCGGAGGAATCGGCAACTGCGCCAGCAGATGCCCTTGAGTCAGCAACAACTCGATCCCGCTGTCCTCGATCATGTAACGCAGACGGTCGTCGGGATAGCTCGGGTCCAGCGGCACATAAGCGCCACCGGCTTTCAGCACGGCGACGATGGCGACGATCATGTCCAGCGAACGTTCCACCGCCACGCCCACCCGCACATCGGGGCCGACGCCACGGGCGATCAGCTGATGCGCCCATTGGTTGGCCCGGCGATTGAGTTCGGCGTAGGTCAGCCGTTGCCCGGCGAACACCACCGCCGGCGCCTCCGGATGACGCTCGGCCTGAGCCTCGATCAACTGATGAATGCACTGGCTGACCGGATGCACCACCGGGCTCGGGTTCCAGTGCGCGAGGAGTTGCTGTTGCTGCGCGTCATCGAGCACTGGCAATTGGGCAATGCGCTGGGTCGGGTCCTGCACGATCGCCCGCAGCAGGTTGCACCAATGCTGCGCCAGACGCTCGATGGTCGCCGGTTCGAACAGGTCGGTGGCGTATTTGAGCACCGCTTCAATGCCATGGGCCTGTTCGGTGGTGTTCAGCACCAGGTCGAACTGCGCGGTTGCGCTTTGCCATTCCAGCGGCTCGATGCTCAACCCGTTCAACCGAGTCTCGACGCTGATCCGACTTTCGGCCTGGTGATTGAACATCACCTGGAACAACGGGCTGTGACTCAGGCTGCGTCCCGGCTCCAGGGCTTCCACCAGTTGTTCGAACGGCAGGTCCTGGTGCGCTTGGGCTTCCTGGGCGGTTTGCCGAACCTGACGCAGCAGATCGACGAAGCTGGCTTGGCCGTCGACATCCGCCTTGAGCACTTGAGTGTTGACGAAGAAACCGATCAGACGCTCGATTTCCACCCGCCCACGGTTGGCCACCGGCACACCGACGCGGATGTCGGCCTGGCCGCTGTAGCGGTGCAGCAAGGCCTGGAACGAGGCCAGCAACAACACAAACAGCGTGACGTTTTCCCGGCGGGCGAAGGCCTTGAGTCCATCGCTCAGGGCCGGGTCCAGAATCAGGTTATGGCTGGCCCCGGCAAAGCTTTGCTCCACCGGCCGCGCACGGTCGGCGGGCAGCTCCAGCACCGGTTGCTCGCCACCGAGCTTTTGTTGCCAGTAGGCCAGTTGACGTTCCTGTTCGCCGGCCTCCATCCACTGCCGCTGCCACAGGGCATAGTCGGCGTATTGAATCGGCAGGGCCGGCAGCCCGGTGTCGTGCCCTAGGTTGAAGCCGGCATACAACTGCACCAGCTCCTCGATCATCACCTGCAACGACCAACCGTCCGAGACGATGTGATGCAGGGTCAGTACCAGCACATTCTCCTGCGGGGAGACTTGCAGCAGGGCCGCGCGCAACAGCGGGCCGGTCTGCAAATCGAAAGCTTTCTGGCTCTGGGTCTGGACGAAGGCCTGGATCGACGCTTGCGGGTTAGCCGCCAGTTCAGGGTTCAGCTCGTGAATATCCAGGGCAAACGAGCCTGCGGGCAGGATCGTTTGCAAGGGTTGCCCGGCGTCTTGAGTGAACACCGTGCGCAAGGTTTCGTGACGTTCGATCAGCGCCTGGACGCTGCGCTGCAACGCGGCCACATCCAGCGGCCCCTGCAAGCGCAGGGCCGTCGGAATGTTATAGGCCGCGCTGTGCGGCGCCCATTGCCAGAGAAACCACTGGCGCTGCTGAGCGTAGGACAGCAACAACGGCTCTTCAGGCGTGCGCTTGAAAACCGGGGCAATGTCAAAAAGGTTGACGCCTTTCTGCTTGAGCAGAACCGCCAGAGCCTTTCTTTGCTTAGCCGAAAGTTGTCCTACCGACTCGATTAACTCTTGCACGCGTTGTTCCCCTCAAGAAATCAGTTTTTCCAGATCATCGAGGGATAGACGTTTGAGGGCCTCCAGGGATTTAGCCAATTCGTCCTGAACCGGCGACAATTCGACGCGCAACGCCTCGATGCGGGCGCAGAACGCTTGCAGGGTATCGGCTTCGAACAGCGCCTTGAGCGGCACCTTGTCCCCCAGGCGCTCCTTGATCCGGGTGACCACCAGCGTCGCCAGCAACGAATGCCCGCCCAGCTGGAAGAAGTTGTCCGTGAGGCCAACGCGCTCGACTTCCAGCACCTCTTGCCAGACGGTCGCCACTTCCCATTGCAGCTCGGTGCTTGGCGCTTCGTAACGCTGTTGCAGCGGATTGCCCCCCAGCGCCATCAGGGCCTTGCGGTCGAGCTTGCCGTTGGGGGTCAGCGGCAGCGCGTCGATCAGGTGCAGATGGCCCGGCACCATGTGCGCCGGCAAACGACTGGCCAGGGCCGCCCGCAGGCTTTCCACCAACGATGGGTTGCCCGGTTGGCTCGCGACGACGTAGGCGTGCAGATGCTTGCCCGCCGCGCCTTCCTGAGCCAGCACCACGGCTTCGCGCACGTCGGGCTGTTCCAGCAACCGGGCTTCGATCTCGCTCAGTTCGATGCGGAAACCACGGATTTTCACCTGATGGTCGGCACGACCGATGTACTCGATCGTGTCGTCCGGCCCCTGGCGCACCAGATCGCCGGTGCGATACAGGCGCTCACCGTTGGTTGCGAACGGGTCCGGCACGAAGCGTTCGGCGGTCAGGCCCGGACGCAGCAGATAGCCCCGGGTCACGCCGGCACCGGCCAGGTACAACTCGGCCGCCAGCCCCGCCGGCAGCACCTGCAACTGGCTGTCGAGCAGGTAGGCCACAGTGTTATCCAGCGGCCGCCCGATGTTCGCCCGGCCGTTGGCGGTGCGCAGGGTGAAGGTCGAATAGGTGGTGTCTTCCGACGGCCCGTACAGGTCATAAACCTGCTTGACCGATGTGCTGGCGTACAGCGTATCGACCAGTGTCTGCTTGAGCGGCTCGCCGGCCAGATTGAGGGTGGTGACCGACGCTGGAATCTGCCCCGCCCGTTGCAGCGCGGCAATCGCCGACGGCACGGTGTTGATCAGCGTCACCCGCTCACGGGCCGGCAACTCGGGCAACGCCAGGGCGTTGTCCGCCAGCACCATGCAACCGCCGCTGGCCAGGGTGACGAAAATCTCCCACACCGACAGGTCGAAGCAGATCGAGGTCGAGGCCAGCACCCCACGCAGTTGCTCGTCGCGGTAAACGCCCTGGGACCACTGGATCAGCGCCGCGAGGTTAGCGTGGGTAATCGCCACGCCCTTGGGCTTGCCGGTGGAGCCGGAGGTGTAAATGACGTAGGCCAGATTCTGCGCCACGATCCGGCTGACGGGCGCCGTGGACGGATACCCGGCGAGCCACTCGGCTCCCTCCTCGACCCACAGCACTTGCGACGGCAACGCCTCGGGCAACATCGCCTGCAACGCGGCTTCGGTCAGCAGCACCGCCGCGCAACTGTCTTCGAGCATGTGCAGCAAGCGTTCTTGCGGATACTCCGGGTCCAGCGGCACGTAGGCACCGCCGGCCTTGAGAATCGCCAGCAACCCGACCAGCATGTCCGGGGTGCGACGCATGCACACGCCGACCCGCACTTCCGGCCCGACCCCCAGCGCTTGCAGCTTATGCGCCAGTCGATTGGCCCGGGCGTCGAGGGTGCGGTAGTCAAGGGTCTGCTCGGCAAACAACACCGCCGCGGCCTCGGGTTGGCGTTGTACCTGCGCGTCAATCCGTTCGACCACACTGCGCGAATCCAGCGCCGTGATCTCGGCCTTGCCCCAATCGACAGCCGCCTGATGCGAGGCGCCGTCCAGCAGTTGCAATGCGCCCAACGGCTGCGAAGCGTCTGCCATGAATTGCATCATCAGGCCTTCGAGCCGGGTGCTCAGATTGACGATGGTGGCGTGATCGAAACAGGCCCGGTCGAAGCTCAAGCCCAGGGTCAGTTCACGGCCGGCGACCGCCACCAGCGTCAGTGGATAGTGGGTCTGCTCCTGACGCTTGACGGTGGAAAACTCCAGGCCAGTGGCTGAGCCTTGGGCCAGGGCTTCGGCCATCGGGTAGTTCTCGAACACCAGAATACTGTCGAACAACGCGCCCTGCCCCGCCCAGCGCTGGATGTCGTAGAGCGGCGTATATTCATGTTCGCGCAGGGCCAGGTTGAGGCGCTGCACCTGCTGAATCCACTGCTCGACCGGGATCTCGGCGGACGGCGACGCCACCACCGGCAAGGTGTTGATGAACAGGCCGATCTGCTGCTCGACGCCGGGCAAGTCCGTCGGGCGACCGGCCACGGTGGCGCCGAAGGCCACGGTGTCCTGGCCGGTATAGCGCTGCAACAGCACCAGCCACGCGGCTTGCATCAGAGTATTGAGGGTGACCTTCTGCTCGCGGGCGAAGCGGTTCAGGTCGCCGGTCTGTTGTGCGCTGAACACATGCTGGTAATCGGCATAACCGCTGGCCGATGTCTGGCTGACCGGCATGGCGCTGGCCAGCCGGGTCGGCTCCTGAAGGTCAACCAATGCCGACGTCCAGAACTCGCGACTGGCCTGAACATCGCGCTGGCCCAGCCACTCAATGTAATCGCGATAGCGCCCCGGGGTCGCCGACGGCGTCATGCCGGCATAGCGTTGCAACACCTCGCCGAACAACTGCGAGGTGCTCCAGCCGTCCATCAAAATGTGGTGACTGGTGTAGATCAAGTGATGCTGTGCTTCAGCAGTTTGCACCAGCAGCACGCGCAACAGCGGGGCCTGGTCCAGTTTGAAACCGGCGGCCAGATCGTCCCGGGCCAACTGGTCGAGCGCTGCGTGAAGGTCATCACGACCGCGCCAGTCCTGCACCGTCATGGGCATCTGCACCGTCTGCCGGACAATCTGCACCGCCGCGTCGGCGTCCTCGGGCCAGACGAACGCCGTGCGCAGAATCTCATGGGCTTCCAGCGTCTGCTGCCAGGCCTGACGGAAACGTTCAGCGTCCAGCTGCCGCACATCGACCCGCAACTGGTTGGTGTACGCCGGGCCGTCCGGCTCGTTGAGGCTGTGGAACAGGATGCCCTGCTGCATCGGCGACAACGGGTAGAGATCGTTGATCTCCCGCGCCGGCACCGGCAACGCCGACAGCTGCGCTTGCGACAGATGCAGCAGATTGAAGTCCGACGGCGTGACCCCGGCATGCTCACCGGCAGTGCAATGTTCGATCAGTCGTTGCAGCTCATGGCAATAAGCGTCGGCCAGCGCCTGAATGGTTTGCGGACGGTACATGCCCTGGCCGAACGTCCAGATCAATTCCAGTTCGCCGCCGTAGACCTGGCCATCGACACTCAGCCAGTTGCCCAGGGGCGCCTCGTCATCCTGATGCGCACCGGTGCTTTCAGCGGCCGGCACAAGCAGCGCGCCGTCGGCCGCTTCGAACGCACCGTCGAACTGGCCCAGGTAGTTGAACGTGATGCGCGGTTGCGGCAGATCACGCAGCGGCTCGAAGCCTGCGAGGTAGCGCAGCACGCCATAGCCGATGCCCTTGCCCGGTACGGCTCGCAGTTGTTCCTTGATCGCGCACAGCGAACTGCCCGGCTCGGCCTCTGGGGTCAGGCGCACCGGAAACAGGCTGCTGAACCAGCCAACGGTGCGACTCAAATCGAGGTCGTCGAACAGGTCTTCGCGACCGTGACCTTCGAGCTGGATCAGCACCGAATCCTGTTCGCTCCAGTCACACAACACCCGCGCCAGAGCAGTCAGCAGCAGATCGTTGATCTGGGTGCGATAAGCGGCCGGGGCCACTTTGAGCAGCGCGTGGGTCAGTGTTTTATTCAGGCGCGAAGTGGCCCGAGCGGCCTGTCGACGAGTCTGGACCGTCTCGGGGAAGTCCCTCGACAAGTCGCTGTGACCGCCCTCCAGCGTGCGCTGCCAATAATCACGTTCGGCCTTCAACGCATCGCTCTGCCCATAACGGTGCAGGTGTTGCGCCCAGGCCTGGAGCGAACTGCTTTTGCCCGGCAGGACAATCGCCTTGCCTGCCGCCGACGCGGCATAGGCTTGCTGCAAATCCTCCAGCAGCACCCGCCAGGACACGCCGTCCACCACCAGGTGATGGATCACCAGCAGCAAACGTTGGTTAGCGTCCGGCAGGTTCACCAGCACCGCGCGCACCAGCCGGCCCTGTTGCAGGTCGAAACTGCGCTGGGCCTCGGCGGCCAGCGCGGGCAAATCGGCCAGGTCGTCCAGTGCCCGCACCCATAACAGGTCTGTGTGGCGTTGTGCCTGGAATGTCGCCTGCCAGGTTTCGCCCGATGCCTGGAAACTCAGGTTCAGCGCGTCGTGCTGCTCGATCAGGGCGGCCAATGCGTTGCTGAGATGGGACGCGTCGAGGGGGGATTGCGGTTGCAGCATCACCGACTGGTTCCAGTGGTGACGCTGGGGAATGTCGGTCTGGAAGAAGCGGGCCTGAATCGGCAACAACGGCAGCTCGCCGCTGATTTTTTGCGCGACGCTGTCTGCCGGTTTGCTCTCGATCAGCTTGGCCACCGCCGCCAACTGGCCGATGGTCTGCTTCTCGAACAGTTGCTTGGGGCTCAGTTTGATGCCCTGGCGTTTGGCCCGGGCGATGATTTGCAGGCTGAGGATCGAATCGCCGCCCAGCTCGAAGAAGTTGTCGGTACTGCCCACTTGCTCAAGCTTCAGGACATCAGCCCAGATGGCGGCGAGCCTCTGTTCGATCTCGCCCACCGGGGCGACAAATGGCTGGGCGACCAGCCCCGGCGCCGGCAAGGCACGCTTGTCCAGTTTGCCGTTGGCGGTCAGCGGCAGACGCTCCAGAACCACGATCTGCGCCGGCACCATGTACTCCGGCAGGCAGGCCTGTAGCTGCTGACGCAAGCCGTCGACATTCAATGGCAGGTCTGGCGCGGCCACACAGTACGCCACCAGTTGCAGGCGTGTTTCATCACCGTCCAGCGGCAAGGCCAACACCGCGGCTTCGCTCACGCCGCTCAAGCCCAGCAACACCCGGGCGACTTCCGCCGGCTCCACCCGATAGCCGCGCACTTTGACCTGATCGTCGGCACGACCGATGAATTCCAGCGCGCCCTGACGATTGCGGCGCACCCGGTCACCGCTGCGGTACACCCGTGCGCCGACGGCGCCAAACGGATCCGGCAGGAAGCGTTCGGCGGTCAGCCCCGGCTGGCCCAGATAACCCAGCGCCACACTGTCGCCGCCGATGTACAGCTCACCCGCCACCTGATTGGCGACCGCGTTGAGCACATCGTCCAGCACATAGACATGGGCTCCCGGCAACGGGCGGCCGACCGGCACGCTGCGGGCACCCGAGTCGAGATCCTTGAGCTCATGGGTCAGCACGCCGACCGTGGTTTCACTCGGACCATAGTGGTTGATGAATCGGCAGCCCGGCTTGAGTCGCCGCACCTGCTCGAGCAATGCCGGCGAACAGGCCTCGCCGCCCACGATCAATGCGTGTTGCGGCAACACATCGGCGGCCCGGGACGCCTGCATCAGCGCCGCCAAATGCCCCGGCACGATCTTCAACACGCCCACCTGATGCTGCGCCATGTAATCGGCAAACCGGTCCGGGTCGAAGCCCAGCGCTTCGGGCAATACATGCAACAAGCGACCGGAGCACAGGGCGCCGAACAGCACGGTAAACCCCAGGTCCGCGGCAATGGTCGAGACCAGCGCCATGCTGGCCGCAGGCTCCAGCGCCAAACGCTCCAGCGCACCGCGCACGTAACTGGCCAGGGCGCCGTGGCTCACCAGCACGCCTTTGGGTTGGCCGGTGGAACCGGAGGTGTGAATCACGTAGGCCGCTGCATCCGCCGACACGGTCAGCGAAGGTTTTGTAGTCGACTGGTCATGCCAGCGTTCCGGCGCGAAGGCCAGCCCTTGGCAACCGGCGACCGTCAGGGTGTTTTCCCGCGAATCGCCCGAGGCACACAGCAGGACTTTCGCCTGCGCGCCTTCGAGCATCTGCTGCAAACGCGCAGCCGGCGCCTTGACGTCCAGCGGCATGTACACCGCCCCGGCCTTGATCACCCCTAACACACAGGTCAGCCATTCCAGCGAGCGCTCCATCAGCACCGCCACGGGCTGCCCGCTCTGCACCCCTTGCGCACGCAGATAATGGGCCAGGCGATTGGCGTCCTGATCCAGCGTCTGAAAACTCAAGGTCCGCTCAAGGCAACGTGCGGCCAGTGCCTCGGGCTGTGCGAGCACCTGACGCTCCCATTGCTGCAACACCGACTCCGCCGGCTCCCGTGGCGCCAGCGCCGGTTGCACCGGTGTGACGGCAAGCGTATGCAGCGGCGCTTGCGGGGCGCTGAGCAATTCGCGGAACAGGCCAAGCAGCGTCGGGATAAACCCTTCGATGGTCGAGTGTTCATACAGGTCGCTGGCGTAGGTCATTTGTCCGTGGATCAGCGTGCCGTCATCGGTGATGTCCAGCGCCAGATCAAAGTGTGTGCCTTCTTTGTCCAGCGGATACTCGGTGACGCTCAGGCCCGGCAGGTTCATCGAACGCTGGGTCTGCATGCCGACGTTCTGGTTGAACTTGGCCTGGAACAACGGGTTGTGCCCCAGGGTTCGCTCGGGCACCAGTTCATCCACCAGTTGCTCGAAAGGCAGCTCCTGATGGGCCTGGGCACCGAACGACGCTTCCCGGACCCGGGCCAGAAAATCGTCGAAACTGCCGCGCTCATCCACTTGGCAACGCAACACCTGGGTGTTGACGAAGAAGCCGATCAACCCTTCGACCTCGGAGCGTCCACGGTTGGCATTGGGCACGCCGACGCGAATATCGCGCTGGCCGCCAAGACGCGACAGGAACAGCGAAAACCCGGCCAGCACCAGCATGAACAAACTGATGCCCTGAGCCCGGGCAAACCCGTTCAACTGCCGGGACAGGTCCGCACCGAAATCAAAGCTCAGGGTCTGGCCTTCAAAGCTCTGGGTCAGCGGCCGGGGGAAATCCGCCGCCACGTCCAACAGCGGATGCTCTTCACCCAGCTGCTGGCGCCAGTAATCGAGTTGACGCTCGCCCTCCCCTGCCTCCAGCCAGCGCCGCTGCCAGATCGCGTAGTCGGCATACTGCAAGGGCAACGCCGGCAACTGCGGCTCGCGCTCCAGGCTGAAGGCCTGATAGCACTGCACGAATTCCTTGACCATGACGTCCATCGACCAGCCATCGGAAACGATATGGTGCATGCTCACGATCAGCACATGTTCATCGTCCGCTAGACAGAACAGGCTGGCCCGCAGCAATGGCCCGTGGAGCAAATCGAACGGTTGCGCAGCCGCTTCCTGAACCCGCCGCGCCAGCTCGGCTTCACGTTCTTGCACGGCGACGTTCGACAGATCGATGCGTTGCAGTGGCACGCGCTGCTGCTCGAGGATGACCTGGCTCGGCTGGTCGCTGTCGGTCTGGAACACCGTGCGCAGTACTTCATGGCGCGCCACCAGATGATCGAACGAACGCAACAGCGCTGCCTCGTTCAGTTGTCCGTGCAAGCGCAGGCCGGCGGCCATGTTGTACGCCGCGCTCTGTGGGTCGAGCTGCCACAGAAACAACAGACGCTGCTGGGCGAACGAGAGCGGGATCACCGCGCAGTCGTGACGACTGACCGGCAGCGGCAACAGGCTGAAATCCTTGCCCTCCTCGCGCAACTTGACGAGAAACTGTCGACGTTGCGCCAGCGGCAAACCGACGAACCTTTTAGCGATACGCTCCGCCATATTGCCGCTCATACTTCTACTCCCTCCAAAGAACTCATGAACTGATCCATGTCGGACCAGTCGTTATCGCTTGCACCATCTGCCAGCGCGGCCAGCTCCAGGGCCAGATCGCCCAGCAGCGGTGTCTCAAACAGGCTGCGCAATGGCAGCACCACGCCCAATTGGCTTTTGATCCGGGCAATCACCTGCGCGGCCAGCAACGAATGCCCGCCCAACTCGAAGAAATGGTCATCGACACCGACCCGTGGCACTTGCAGCACTTCGATCCATATCTGCGCCAGCGCCTGTTCGGTGGTGGTTTGCGGGGCGCGATAAGTGCACTGTAATTGGCTCGAATCGGGGATCGGCAGGGCCTTGCGGTCGAGTTTGCCGCTGGGGGTCAGGGGCAGGCGCGGCAACAGCAGCAAGTGGCCGGGCACCATGTAGTCCGGCAGGTTCTTTTGCAGCGAGGTTCTGATTTGCTGGCGCAGAATCGCCTGTTCCGCCGCGCTGCCGAGCACGCGCTCATCGACGACCAGATACGCCACCAGTTGCGGTCCACCCGTCAGGGGCAAGGCCAGCACCACTGCCTCACGAATGCCCGGGCATTGCTGCAACCGCGACTCGATTTCCCCCAACTCGATGCGGAACCCGCGAATCTTCACCTGGTGATCGACGCGGCCGATGTACTCCACCGCGCCGTCATCCCGCAGCCGGGCACGGTCGCCGGTGCGATACAGGCGCTCGCCGACCGCGAACGGATCGGCGATAAACCGCTGGGCGCTGAGCGTCGGCTGCCGGTGATAACCGCGAGCCAGGCCCGGCCCGCCGATGTACAACTCGCCCACCGCGCCTTTGGGCAGCAGGTTCAAATCGTCGTCGAGCACGTACAACCGGCGTTGCTCCAGGCCGTGACCGATCGGTATGCCGCGCCACGACACCGCCTCGGCGGTCAACGCGCTGCAATCATGAATAGTCGAGACCACCGTCGCCTCGGTCGGGCCGTAGGTGTTGAGTAAACGCACATGGCCCAGCCCGGCGCGCTGCCATAGGCGCAACCCGTCCACCGCCATCGCCTCGCCGCCCACATGAATTTGGCGCAAGGCAGCGAAGTGGGCCGGCGGGTGGGCCGCGTAATCCTGCACCACCGAATACCAGTAAGCGGCCGGCAAATCCGCCAGGGTAATGCCGTGCTCGACGATCACCTGGTGCAAGGTCGCACTGTCCCACAGGCGTGCATCGCGCAGGACGACGCCGGCGCCATGGCACAGGGGTGGGAAGAATTGCTCGACGAAACCGTCGAAACTGCTGGTGGCGAATTGCAGCACGCGATCGCCTTCGCGCAAGTCGCTGTAGTCGATCGCCCGCGCGATGAATTCGCTCAACGCGCCGTGGCTGACGGCCACGCCCTTCGGCCGGCCGGTGGAGCCGGAGGTGTAAATCACGTAGGCGAGGTTCTGCGGATCCACTGTCACTTGCAGGTTTACTTGATTCTCAGCATCACTGTCCGGCAGTTGGTCCAGACACAGGCAGTCGATGCCATCGAGCGCCGGCAGGCTGCTCAGCAGCGGGCTTTCGGTCAGCAACAGTTTCAGCCCGCTGTCATCGAGCACGTGGCGCAAGCGTTCGGCCGGGGTGTGCGGGTCCAGCGGCACATAGGCGCCGCCGGCCTTGAGCACGGCCAGCAATGCCACGGCCAGTTCCAGCGAACGACCCAACGCCACACCGACCAGCACGTCGGGGCCGACGCCTTTGTCGCGCAACTGATGGGCCAGGCGATTGCTGCGAGCATTCAGTTCGGCATAGCTGAGCGAGGGCGACTGCTCGCCCGCCAGGATCACGGCGCTGGTGTCGGGAATGCGCGCAGCCTGGGCCTCGAACAGCTGCGGCATGCCAAACAGCGGTGCCGGGATGGCGACAGGTTGAATCAAGCGCTCGCGCTCATCCGTGTCGAGCATCGCCACTTCGCCCAGCGGCTGTTGCGGATCACGGCAGACCGACACCAGCACGTTGTGCCAATGCTCGGCCAACGCGGCAATGGTCTGTGCGTCGAACAGGTCGGTGGCGTAGGTGAACGCCGCGAACAGTTGCGAGCCCTCCTCCCGGGTGTCGAGCATCAGGTCGCTGGTGGCCGCATGCTGACGTCCGCTGCCGGCCAGTTGCTGCTCACTCAGATAGCCGACCTGCAAACCGCAATCGAGCCGCACGTCCTGCAGATCGGTCACCAGCGGCTGGTGGTTGAACATCACCTGAAACAATGGATTGTGGCTCTGGCTGCGGGCCGGTTGCAGGGCCTCGATCAACGCGTCGAACGGCAGTTCCTGATGGGCCTGGGCGCCAAGCGCCGCTTGACGCAGGCTCTGCAATAAATCGCTGAAACGAGTTTGAGAGGTGACCTCGCTGCGCAAGATCTGCGTATTGACGAAGAAGCCGATCAAGCCTTCGGTTTCACTGCGGGTGCGGTTGGCGATCAAGCCGCCGACGCGGATGTCGGTCTGACCGCTGTAGCGATGCAGCAAGGTCTTGAAGGCGGCCAGCAGCACCACGAACAGCGTCACGCCTTGGCGCTGGGCGAGGGTTTTCAGCTCCTGGCGCAGGGCCCCATCGATGACTTTTTCCAGGCGCGCGCCCTGGTGGCTGGACTGGGCCGGATAGGCACGGTCGGTGGGCAACTCGAGGATCGGGTGCTCTTCGCCCAACTGCGTGCGCCAGTAATCGAGTTGACGCTCGCGCTCCCCGGCTTCCAGCCAGCTGCGTTGCCACAGGGCATAGTCGCGGTAGTGCACGGTCAGTTCCGGCAAGGTCGGTTGCCGCCCCGCCACCAAGCCGTCGTAGGTGCGCATGAACTCGTCGATCAGAATGTTCATCGACCAGCCATCGGCAATGATGTGGTGCAGCGTCAGCAACAGCACGTGCTCCTGTTCGGCCAGGCGCAACAGGCGAAGGCTCAGCAGTGGCCCCTGTTGCAGGTCGAATGCCTGAGTGGCTTCAGCCATCATGTGCTGTTGCGCCTGAGGCCAGCGCCGATCTTCAGGCAAGGCACTCAGGTCGTTGATCGCCAGTGTCAGGTCTCGGGGTTCGGCCACCCGCTGGAACGCACGCTCGCCTTCCTGGCCGAAGGTGGTGCGCAGGCACTCATGGCACGCCACCAGCAGGCTGAACGCGCGCTCAAGCGCCTCGATCTGCAACGCACCGTTCAGGCGAACCGCCATCGGCAGGTTGTAGGCCGCGCTCTGCGGGTCCAACTGCCAGAGAAACCACATCCGCTGCTGGGCATAGGACAGGCCGTCACGCTCGTCGACCCCGACGCAGGAGGTCATGGGAAGCTGCGCAAAATCGATGCCTTCGCGGGCCATGCCGGCCAGAAACAAGCGGCGCTTGTCCTGCGGCAGTTCGATAAAACGGCGGGCGAGTTTCTGTGCGTCTGCGGCATTCATGCGTGGGGTCCTTGCTGATCGGCGGCGTGACCAGGAGGCCCGGTCGTATCAACAAGAACGAATGGCTGACGCGATGATTTAGCGGCACTGACAAACGTGGGGCCCAAGAGAATCTTGAGCCAGAGAAACCTGTGGCGAGGGAGCTTGCTCGCGCTGGGCTGCGGAGCGGCCCCAAAAATCTGGCGGTGATTGCCGTTTTTTGTGAGTGCTACGCACTCAAGCGCGAGCAAGCTCGCTCGCCACAGGGTTCGCTGAGTCAAGACACTCTTAAGTGAACACAAAAAAGCCGAAGCCAGTACAGGACCGGCTTCGGCGACAGGCGCGTCAGGGACTGATCAGATCAGCGCGCGTCTTGGGAATGCCCTTCGGCCATCGCGACAATCACCTTGCGCTTGCCTGTGAAAGGCGCGCGGGCGTGGGCCGAGAGCATGTTGTCGAGCATCAGCACATCGCCCTCCTGCCAGGGAAAGCTGATGGCGCAGTCATCGAGCACGGCGCGAATTTCATTAAGCACTTCATCCTCGATGGGCGAGCCGTCGCCGTAGTAGACGTTACGCGGCAGGTCTTCCTCGTCGACGATGTCCAGCAGGGTTTCGCGCACCTCTGGCTGAAGGTTCGAAATGTGGAACAGGTGAGCCTGATTGAACCAGACCATATCGCCGGTCACCGGATGACGCGCCACCGCCTGACAAGTCTGGCGAGTGCGCAATTCTCCGTCGTCCTTCCACTCGCAAATGATGCCGTGGGCCTTGCAGTAGGCCTCGGCCACCTCGCGGTCTTCGGTGTTGAACACTTGCTCCCAGGCCACGTCCAGCCCGTTACCGAAATTGCGCACATACATCAGGCCTTTGTTGACGAAGCGCTCGCGGATCGCGACAGGCATGCGGCGATAGACTTCCCGGCTGTCGGCAATCGGCGTTTCACCGCCCGAGGTGGCGGCGATCATGCTGTAGAACCAGATTTTCATCGGCCAGTCCCGGGAGTAGGCCAGCTCGTTGTGCAACGGGATGCTCTGATGCGCCGGGTATTCAGTGGAGGTGTACACCCCTTGGGTGACGTTGGTGCGCGGTGTCGAGCCGAACTCATAATTGAGCAGCGGATGGCCAAAGCCGGCGGCGAACTGGCGGAACTGCTCGGCACCGTCCAGTTGGAACCCGCGAAACAGAATGCCGCCGTCGCGCAGCAAATGCTCATCCACCAGTTCATTCAATTCATCGAACACCGCCAACAGGCTGGTATTCGGCTCGGTCGCCTCCACCAGCAGCGGCAAGCGCCCCCGCGCCGGCAGTAACGGCCGCACGGCAAAACCCACAGCAACACCCATGACGGGCCTCCTGTTAAAACCGATAAAGTGAACCGCGCGCGTTAAAAAACCGGCGCGGCCAGTTGCGCATGACGGCGCTGATGGACTTCCAGATGATTCTTGATAATCCGGATCACTTTGGCTTCATGCTCATGAATGAAGAAATGCCCGCCGGTCATCATGTCCACCGAGAAACTGCCCAGGGTTTCCTGGCTCCAGCCGATCAATTGCTCGGTGGTGGCCTTGTCTTCCTTGCCGCCGAGCACGTGCACGGGGCACTTGAGCAGCGGGCGCTGCATCGGACGGAAGCGTCCGCAGAGCATGAAATCGGCGCGCAGGATCGGCAGGGTCAGGCTCATCAACTCCTGATTGGCCAACACGTCCTCGCTGGTGCCCTGGAAAGTGCGCAGTTGCTCGATCAACTGTTCGTCAGTCTGGGGCTCGGCGAAGCCACGGTCATAGTCGCTGCGCATGGTCGGGGCGGCCGTGCCTGAAGCAAACAGCGCCACTGGCTCCGCAGCACCGAGGGCACGAAAGGCGTGAGCCATCTCGCAGGCCAGCAACGCCCCCAGGCTGTGACCGAACAAGGCGTAGGGGCCGTGCAAGGACGGCTTGTGTTCCCTGGCCAATTGCAGGGCCAGGGCGCGCATATCGGTCTGCAAGGGTTCGTCATAACGGGCGCCCCGCCCTGGCAACTCCACGGGCTGCAAGTGCAGCCACGGCGGTAACTGGCGCCGCCAGCGGCTATAGACCATGGCGCTGGCGCCCGAATAGGGCAGGCACAGCAGTGTCAGCTTTGTCACCGCACTTATCCTCAATGGGTTATCTGTAAAGGGAACGGATGAGGTGTGGCGAGAATTAGTCGGTGGGGTTAAGCAATGTCAGCCGCGACGCACTCTATGTAGCAGCAGCCTCGCAAGCTCGACAGCTGCTACGGATCGCCTTAACTGATTATTTAAGATGGCGGTAGCTTTGCACCGCCGAACCCAACACTACGGCGCCAGCGGCAATCGACAACCAGAACCCGCTGCGCGCCCCGAACGCGTCCACCAGCCAGCCCGAACCGGCCGCGCCGATCGCCACGCCGATGCTCAAACCGGTGACCAGCCAGGTCAGGCCTTCGGTGAGTCTAGCCGGCGGCACGATGCGCTCCACCAGCGCCATCGCCACAATCAGGGTCGGGGCAAAGAACAACCCGGCGACGAACACCGCCAGCGCCAGCCCAAAAATATTCGCCGCCAGCAACAACGGCAACGTGGTCACCGCCGTCGCCACTCCACCATAGAGAAACAGTAGCGGCAGCGGCAGTTTCGAGCGCAACGCGCCGAACGCCAGCCCGGCCAGGCAAGAACCAATGGCATACACCGACAACACAATGCTCGCCGCCGCCGGTTGCCCCTGCTGCTCGGCGAACGCGACGCTGACCACATCCACCACCCCGACGATGATGCCCATGGCAACCATCAACAGCATCAGCAACTGGATTTCGCTCGAGTGAATGATCGAGCGCTGATGGTGTTCCTCACGAGGATGCACCGGCGGCTCAGTGCCACGCTGCGACACGAATGCCGTGACCCCGACCGCCAGCATCAACAACGCCGCCAACGGCCCCGCCTCCGGGAACGCCACCACACACAACCCCACCGACAGCGGCGGCCCGACAATAAAACACACCTCGTCCAGCACCGACTCCAGCGCATAGGCGGTTTGCAACTCAGGACGACCGCGATACAACTCGGTCCAGCGCGCCCGCGCCATCGCCGACATGCTCGGCATGCAACCGGCCAGCGCAGCGAACGCAAACAACATCCAGTGCGGCGCCTGCAAGCGGGTGCAGAGCAACAGCATCAACAGTGCCCCGCCACCGACCAGCGCCGACACCGGCAAGATCCGGCCTTGCCCAAAACGGTCCACCAGCCGCGAAACCTGCGGCGCACAAAACGCCGTAGCCAGGGCAAAGGTCGCCGCGATGGAGCCGGCCAGTCCGTAACCGCCCTGGAGCTGCGATAGCATGGTGATCAGACCGATGCCGGTCATGGAAATCGGCATGCGCGCGATCATGCCGGCCAGCACAAAGGCGCGTGCACCTGGGGCGTGGAACAGCTCGCGGTAGGGGTTTGCCATGGGATCCGGCCTCGATAAGGGCCTGCAACTTGCCACAAACGCCTGCCCCTGGGAAATCGTCGAATTGTTGGTTGAGTGTGAACGCTGGCCTGCCGTCAAATGAACGTGAATCTGTGGGAGCGAGGCTTGCCCGCGAAAGCGATCTCACATTCAACATGGATGTCCCCTGACACACCGTCTTCGCGGGCAAGCCTCACTCCTACAAGAGGTCAGCTGTGTGGCGAGAGTTTTGGCACGTCGACGTTATCCAGCACCCGATTCACCGCCAGCTCGGCCAGCATGATGACCTGTTGAATCGCCAGGAGCGTGTGCCGTTGCGGAGCATCGACATACGCGGCAATGTCGCTGGTCATTACGCTCGCTGACGCCAGCGACTCGCAGACATGGGCCAGCAGGCTTTCGTTGTCCATGTCCGGCGCAACCAGAAACATCCTGCTGGGCTTGCGGCCTTCGGGTTGTTTGGGCGGTGGCTTGAGGTAGTGGTCGAGCGCGCGTTCGGCGGCTTCGTTGAGCTTTTTGGAATCGGGTGATTCGTAGGGGGAAACGTCGTCGGTTTCGGGGGGATTGGGACTGTCTTTTATCATGGTGTAACTCCTGACATTCATGAAGCTCACCACCATCGTGACCAAACGATGGGTGGTGGGCGGTACGCAGGTTGGTCAACCGGGAAGTCAGGCACCCGGCGCACTCGAAAGTGCCCCGCGCACAGCCCACCGCAAAGCATACCGACAAGCACAAGAAAAAGCGCCGACATGCTCACGTTGGCGCTTGCACGCCTGACATTGCACGGGTGACCAAACCCGGTCGCTGAATTGGCAGCGACCCGGAAAGACTATCGACTCCCTTTCCTCACCTACAACCGTCAAAACGCGTCGGAAATATCCACTTTTACGACGCTTTTTGTAGGATCAAGGCCTACCCGCGATGAACTTAAACACGCACCGCTGACCTCCTGTGGCGAGGGATCTTGCTCCCGTTGGGGCGCACAGCGCCCCCTCGAATGCTCAACCACATTCCTCCAGAAGCACCGCATTTGCTGGCTTTACGACTGCTGCGCAGCCGAGCGGGGGCAAGCCCCCTCGCCACAGGATCGTGTAGGGCAAACACCTACATTTATTAAACAAACCAGCCCAATCAGCATCTGGTAACTGATTCCTACATCCGGAAATACCTTGTTGCCAGCACCTGCATCCATCCCTACCATCCACGCTCAACGGGCACAGCGGAGCTGTCCAACAAAACCCGAATTCAAGGAACCAGAATGACCCAGCGCATCCATCGCAGCATTGATACCCCACTCCGATCGGGCCTGAACCGGACTGAATTGTGGGAAGCCCCCGACAAAGGCTTGATCAAATGCTGGGAAATCGGCCGCCAACGCGCCACCCGCTTCCCCGACCTCGCCCACCAATGCATTACCGGCGAGCTCCCGGTGCTGGGCTGGAAAGGTGGCGTCAGCCGCAGCCTGAAAAAACTCGAAAAATACGGATCCCTCAAATACCTCGCCCAATGGCAGGGGTTGCGCGGGGAGGATCTGGATATTGATCTGAGCGCAGAACGGGCGCTGACCTGTTCCCGGACCAAAATGGTGGTGACGTTTACGCCGGACCGGTCGAAGTACTTCAATCAGGTGGCGGACGTGGAAGCCTGAGAAATAGAGCCTCATGTCATTGCTGGATCTGCTGCAGGGTTGACGGAGAACCGCTCGCGATAGGCTTGCGGAGTCACGCCCATGGCTCGCAGAAAACTGCGTCGAAGCGTCTCTTCACTGCCAAACCCGCATTGCATCGCGACCCGTTTGATCGGCACACCGGTGTCGCTGAGCAAGCGCCGGGCGGTCTCGACCCTAATCAGTTCGATGGCCCGCGCCGGGGTCTGGCCGGTGTCGGCGCGATAATGACGGACGAAGCTGCGCTCGCTCATGCCGGCCTGCAAGGCCAAGGTCGGGATGCCGAGGTCCTTGGTGAGGTTTTCGCTGATCCAGGCATGAAGTTCGTCGAAACGATCGCCTTCTTTCTGCAAGGACAGGGTCACACTGAACTGCGACTGGCCACCCGGACGCTTGAGAAACACCACCAATTGCCGGGCGACATCCAGGGCCATGGTGCGGCCGAGGTCTTGTTCGACCATGGCCAGGGCCAAGTCGATGCCCGCGGTAACCCCGGCCGAGGTCCAGACCGGGCCGTCGTTGATGAAGATCGGGTTGGGTTCCACCTGGAGTTTGGGATGCTGCTGCGCCAATTGCTCGCAACGGGTCCAGTGCGTCACTACCCGTCGACCGTCGAGCCAACCGCTGGCCGCCAGCAAAAACGCCCCGGTACACACCGACGCCACCCGCCGGCACCCCGTCGCGTGCTCACGTACCCAAGCTACCAGCGACTCGTCTTTCGCCGCCGCGTAAACGCCCCAGCCACCGGCAATGATCAAGGTGTCGCTGCCCTGATCCGGCAACGGCTCTGCCAACAGCGCCAACCCCGCCGACGACATCACCGCCCCGCCACCGCTGGCAATCACCGATGGCGCGTAGGGCGACGGTAAACCTTGCTGGCGGGCAATGTCGTTGGCCGAGGCGAACACCTGCAACGGCCCGGTGACGTCGAGCAGTTGCACGTTGGCAAAGGCCAATACATGAATGGTTTTCGGGGTGTTTGGCATAGTTGGCGTAATTCGTGGGGTGATTGGCGTATGCGCCAAATCCTAGGCGCCTACAGTGAAGCCGTCCACCCCAACCAGGAGAAAAAACGCCATGACGTTGCAGATCGGTTTTCTGTTGTTTCCACAGGTTCAACAACTGGACCTGACCGGCCCTTATGACGTGCTGGCCTCGCTGCCCGACGTGAAGGTGCATCTGATCTGGAAGGACCTGGTCCCGATCACCGCGAGCACCGGGCTGGTGTTGAAACCGACCACCACCTTCGACGATTGCCCGCCGCTGGATGTGATCTGCATTCCCGGTGGCAGCGGCGTCGGGCCGTTGATGGAGGATGACGAAACCCTGGCCTTCATCAAGGCTCAGGCCGCCAACGCGCGGTATGTCACCTCAGTCTGCACCGGTGCGCTGGTGCTTGGCGCGGCGGGGTTGCTCAAGGGCAAACGCGCCACGACGCACTGGGCGTATCACGAACTGCTCGGGCTGTTGGGGGCGATCCCGGTGAATGATCGGGTGGTGCGCGACGGCAATCTGCTGACCGGCGGCGGGATCACCGCGGGTATCGATTTTGCCCTGACCCTGGCGGCTGAATTGTTCGATAAGGACACCGCGCAACTGGTGCAGTTGCAGCTGGAATATGCGCCGGCACCGCCGTTTGCGTCAGGCAGCCCTGAGACGGCGCCAGCCAGCGTGCTGGAAGAAGCCCGTAAACGCGCTGCCGGGTCGTTGAAACTACGCACGGAAATAACCGAACGTGCAGCGGCGAAACTCGACCTTCAGTGAAAGCAATGGCTGCGGGAGCTATCGCCCCCGCAGCCAGTCACTCACGCCGGAAAATCCGTCGCCAGCGCTGTGGTTTTCCACTGTTCAAGGTCCTGTTGCACCTGAGCGATTTTCTGCTGCGCCAGGTCAACCGCAATCCGGCCCATGAACAGATGCAGGGGCGGCTCGCTGATATTGGCCACCTGGATAATTGCCAAGGCGATCTGGTCCGGGTCGCCAGCCTGCTGACCATCAAGGGTGTTCTGGTGCAGGTCCAGGGACGCTTGCGCGGCGGTGTAATCATCGATCCTGCGCTCGGCAACAGCCAGCGATGCACTGGACAGGAAGCCTGTACGCACCGGTCCCGGGTAAACCACCGTGGCCTTGATTCCAAACTCCTGAACCTCTGCCGCCAGCGCTTCGGTCACGCCACCGAGGGCGAACTTGCTCGCCACGTAACTGCCCCAACCGGCATAACCGCCATCGAAGCCGACAATAGACGAGATATTGATCACGTGCCCGCTGCGCTGCGCCCGCAACTGCGGCAAGGCGTGACGCAATACATTGAGCGGCGCAAACAGATTCACATCGAAATTACGCCGCAACTCGCTGTCCGACAGCGCTTCGAAAGTGCCCTGCTGGCCGTAACCGGCGCAGTTGACGACCACATCAAGGCGGCCGAAAACCTCAACGGTGCTTGCGATAGCGCTGGCCACGCTGGACTCACTCATCAAGTCGACTTGCAGCGGCAGAAAGCGCTCGCTGGCTGCCTGCAGTTCCTTGAGGTTACGGGAAGTGGTGGCGACGCGATCACCCACGGCCAACACCTGTTGCGCGAGGGCGAGGCCGAGGCCTTTCGAGGCACCGGTGATAAACCAGGTTTTAGGAGAGTTTTTCATAAGTAGTTTCCTTTGTTTCAGTGCATGGCTGGCTCGGTAAAATCAAAAACGCGTCACTCCGGCTGGCGGTACAGCACCATCCCGGCGTGGTAGAGCACCCCGTCGCGAAAGTCACCGTCAGCCGTGAAACCGGTGTCGTCGGCATATTCGATGTGATCGCCCTCCAACCAATAGCGCCCCAAATAAGCGCTTTCCCGATGGCCGCGAGCTTCGTCGTAGCGACCGCCGGGCAGCAGTTGGTGGCGAATCACGCCGTCGGCGGTGACCCACAGGCCGACGTATTGGTCTTGATTGCCTGATGTTTTAGTCATTTCAGTTGTCCCTACTTCAATAAGGCTGTTCAAAACGGACTGGCCGTCGGCCGTACGATCAATTCACTGACGTCCACATCGGCCGGCTGATCGATGGCGTAGGCAATGGCCCGAGCGATAGCGTCGGCAGGCATGGCGATCTTGCGGAACTCGCGCATTTCGGCGCGGCCACCGGCATCGGAAATGCTCTCGGCCAGTTCGGACTCAGTCACACCGGGGGAAATCACCGTGACCCGCACATCACCACCAACTTCCTGACGCAAGCCTTCGGAAATCGCCCGCACGGCGAATTTGGTGGCGCAGTACACCGCAGCGGTCGGGCTGACAGCGTAAGCGCCAATGGAGGCGATGTTGATGAACTGGCCCGAGCGCTGGCGCTGCATCAAAGGCAACCCGGCAGCGATGCCGTGAAGGACGCCACGGATGTTGACGTCGATCATCCGGTCCCACTCCTCGACCTTCAGCGCCTCGAGTTTCGACAGGGGCATGACCCCTGCGTTGTTGACGATCACATCGACGCGGCCAAAGCGCTCGACAGCGAAACCGATGAAGGCCTGCACATCATCGCGGCGGGTGACGTCCACCGCCCTGAATGCGGCGCTCTGGCCGGCCGCATTGAGTTCTGCAACCAGTGTTTCCAGGCGCTCAACGCGCCGGGCACCGAGCACTACATGGGCGCCCTGACTGGCCAGAAGACGTGCGGCAGCTTCGCCGATTCCGCTGCTGGCGCCGGTAATGACAACCACTTTGCCTTGAATGTTGGACATGACTGTTTCCTTATCTGGAGACTGGAACATCCCGGAGGGGACGTTGCGACAGGTCCAGATTAGGGAGGCTGCGACGGGTTTCGTTAGCCGGTTTCTCCTGGGTTCTTGCACGATCCTGTAGCCGCGAAACCGACACTGGCCGATACGCGCACAATCGGTTTTACTAGCCCGACTCAACCCTCGGCCAGGAGATTGTTCAGCATGACGGCGTCTACTTCCGTGAATGCCCTGCCCCAGGACGGCGCCGACTTGCGGCGCGCCGAACTGGTGAGTCTGATGAAGCGCTTTGCCCCGGCATACGGCGTTCACGCCACGCCAATCAAGGACTTGCACCTGATCCGCAGCGACCACCCCACCGAAGACCTGCACACGGTGCACAAACCGGGACTGTGCGTGATTGTCGAAGGACGCAAGGAGGTACGCCTGGCCGCTGAAAGCTACACCTACGACCCGCTCAATTACCTGGTGGTGTCGGTCACCCTGCCCTTGGCCGGCAAAGTGATCGAGGCCACCCCGGATCGGCCTTACCTGTGCCTGCGTCTGGACATCGACCCGGCGCAGATCTGCCGTTTGATCGCCGATGTCAGCCCGGTCGGGGTGCCTGGGGTGATGAACAGTGGACGTGGGCTGTTTTTGGACCGGATCGACGTGCCCTTACTTGACGCCGTGTTGCGGCTACTCAGATTGCTGGAAACCCCGGACGACATCGCGGCCCTGGCGCCGCTGGCCCAACAGGAAATTTTCTATCGGCTGTTACGCGGCGAGCAGGGCCGACGCTTGCACGAAATCGCTATCCCCGACACCCAGACCCACCGCATCAGCCGCGCCATCGAATGGCTGAACAACCATTACGCCGAGCCCCTGAGCATCGAACACCTGGCGCAGATGATCAATCTCAGCACCTCGGCGCTGCATCACCGCTTCAAATCGGTGACGGCCATGAGCCCGTTGCAATACCAGAAGCAATTGCGCTTGCAGGAAGCACGGCGGCTGCTGTTGTCGGAGAACAGCGACGTTTCGTCAATCGGCTACAAAATGGGCTATGAAAGCCCTTCGCAATTCAGCCGTGAATACAGCCGACTATTCGGCGCCTCGCCGAGCAAGGACATTGCCCGGCTGCGCGCCCAGGAAATCTAGGAGGTTTGTGGGCGGCCTGAAAGCGTCCGCTCAAGCATTCGCCGCACGCCGGCCATTGGGCACAAACAGCTCGAACGAATCATCACCATAAGCCCGCTCCACTTTAGCGATCACCACTTGATAACCCGCATACCACTTGCGGTACTGACGCTTGGCCTCCAAATGTCTGGGATGGCTGGCAAATTCACGGATAGAGGCTTCGTCCCGCCAGTAGTAACTGGCGTTGACCAGTTCGCCATCGGCCGAGCACCAGGACTGGGTGCCCACGAACCCTTCGATGCTGATCGCAACTTCGTCGATCAAAGCGCTCAACCGGTTGAACTCCTCGTCCCGTTGCCCGGGTTTGTAGATAAACGAAGCGATGTACATGCACAGGTTCCTTTTCAGCGAATGAGTCAGGCCGGACGAGTCATCAGGGCCAACCGGACGGCAAGCAACAGCAGTACCGCGGCCAGCCCCAATGACTGCCATTTGGCGAATGTCGAAGTGCTGGAAATACGCCGGCTGACGGTGCTGCCGAAAACCCCGAGCAGGGTGTGAAACACGCCACTGACCAGAGTCAGCACCACGCCCAGCAGCACTAGCTGTACGGCAATCGACCCGCGTTGCGCGTTAACGAACTGCGGCAGGAACACCATGAAAAACAGCAAGGCCTTGGGGTTCAGCAGGCTGTTGAGCATCGCCCGGATCATCAGGATTTTGAGCGGCACTTGCGCAACATCCGAGGTGGCCGATGTTTTTTGCAACGCCTTGAACGCCAACCACAGCAGGTACAGGACACCGGCATAACGGATCAAGTCGAAGGCCGGCGGCCAACTCGCAACCAGCGCCGTAACCCCCATCGCGGTCAGCGCCGTCAGGATCAGATCGGCCAGGCCGATGCCCAATCCCGACGCCACGCCACCGCGCCAGCCATAACTGGCGCCATGGCTGATCACGAAGGCCATGTTCGGACCGGGTGACAGCAGCAACAACATCACCGCTCCGACGAAAATCGATAAGGTCGCAGGGTCAATCACGGCGAAGTCTCCGTCCTGGAAAGCCTGTAGATTAGAGCGCCAATCTGATACAAACAAAAAATTGATCCAGATACAAAGAGCATTCACTCATGACCCGTGTTCGCTACAAACGCCTGGTGGATGAATTCGCCGGGAAGATTCGCAGCGGTGAACTGCCACCCGCCATGCAATTGCCGACCATTCGCGCGCTGATGCAGAGCGAACGGATTGCGCTGGCCACCGCATTGCGGGTCTATAGCGAGCTGGAAGCGATCGGTCTGGTAGTTGGCGAAACCGGCCGTGGCACCTTTGTACGCGACACTTCGTTGCCTCGAGGGCTGGGGCTGGAACAGCAACCATTGGGCATCGGCACGGTAGACCTGACCTTCAATTACCCGTCGGTACCCGGTCAGGACGAGTTATTGCGCGAGGGGCTGCGAGCGATTGCCGCATCAGGGGATATCGATGCGTTATTGCATTCCGCGCCTCAGGGCGGGCGGGTGCATGAACGGCAGACGGCGGCCCGGCATTTACGCAATCGGGACATTCGGGTGGGGGGCGATCAGGTGCTGATCGTCAACGGCGCCCAGCAAGGTCTTGCCGTGACGCTGATGGCGTTACTCCAACCGGGAGATATTCTGGCCCTCGACGCCCTTACCTACCCCGGTCTGAAAACCCTGGCCCAGGCCCATCGACTGGACCTCGAAGCCCTGCCGCAAATTGCCGGGCACACCGACCTCGACGCCCTGGAAGCACTGTGCAAACGGCGCCCTGTGCGGGCGCTCTACAGCATGCCGACAATGCACAATCCGTTGGGGACGGTGATGTCCATCGCCGACCGTGAACGCCTTGTGCAATTGGCCGAACGCTACGACTTTCTGATCATCGAAGACGGCGCCTATGCCTTCCTCGCAGAACCAGCGCCCAAACCGCTGTTTACCTTGGCCCCGCAGCGCACGCTGTATATCAGCGGCCTGTCGAAAAGCGTTGCCTCGGGTCTGCGCATCGGCTTCATCGTTGCACCGAAAGCGATGATGCCGGTGCTGGAACAAGCCATCCGTGTGTCGACATGGAGCACCCCGTCGCTGACCGTCGCTCTGGCCTGCCGCTGGATCGACAGTGGCGAGGTCGACAACCTTGAAGAGCAAAAGCGCTTGGACGCCCGCCAGCGACAGGACCTGGCTCGGCAAATACTGAACAATTGCGATGTGGTGGCGCATCCCGCTTCCTACTACCTTTGGCTCAGATTGCCTGAAGGATTGCGGGCCGAGACGGTTGTTGCCGAGTTGGAACGCAAAGGCGTGCGGGTGACCAACTCCGAACCCTTTGCCACGACCACTCATGTGCCTCCTGCACTGCGGGTGGCCATGGGATCGATCAGCCTCGACGTGTTGAAGCGTGCCCTGGAGACTTTGCGTGAAATCGTGGACATCTGAGGGGCTTTTCTTACGCATCGAGTAGGAGGCGGATTTGCATCCGCCGTCCTCTCACACCACCGTACGTACGGTTCCGTATACGGCGGTTCAGGCTATGCGGCTAAACCGGTTGATCGTATCCAGTATTGAGACCAGCCCGAGTCGATCCCACAGCTTCTTCGGTAGCGCCTGATTCATATGGGGCGCGCCCGAGTTCCACCATGGGCCTCGGCCATTGACTGCCGATTTCCACGCCCGCGCCTCATCAAGCCCCAGACGTATCAAGTTGCGCGCCCTCGTCGAGGGCCGCTTCCATTGACGCCAGATGACACAACGAAGTTTGTGGCGTACCCAGCCGTCCAACTCCTCCAGCGGCCGTTTGCTTTGACTTAGCTTGAAATAGCCAGCCCAACCTCGCAGTACGGGGGTTATTTGCTCGACGATGTAACTTATTGAGCGCCTGCGCACCCGGCGCAAGAGGTCCCTGAGTCGGTCACGCAAGCGACGCAGACTCATCGTCGCCACTCGTAACCTTGGCTGTTGATGCCAGCTCATTCCATAGCCCAAGTAATCACACATCCACGACCCGGCTACTCGGCTCTTTTCCCGGTTCAGTACCAGTTTCAAGCGCCGGCTCAGGAAGCGTTCAACGCCGGCCATCACCCGTGCGCCTGCCCGTTGGCTACGCACATAAATGTTCGCGTCATCGGCATAACGCACGAAGCGATGGCCCCGCCGCTCCAGTTCGCGGTCGAGTTCGTTGAGCAGGATGTTCGACAGCAACGGCGAGAGCGGGCCGCCTTGCGGCGCCCCTTCCTGTCGTCGGCTGGCGAGTCCGCCTGACATCGTTCCCGCTTCGAGATAACGACGGATCAGCCTGAGCACTCGCTTGTCTTCGATTTGACGCGCTACGTAAGCCATCAATACATCATGGTTGACCCGATCAAAGAACTTCTCCAGATCGAGTTCCACACACCAGCGGTGACCCGCCACCACATGGGCACGGGCTGTTTCAATGGCTTGATGAGCGCTTCTGCCTGGACGAAAGCCGTAGCTGTAGTCCGAGAACAGCGGATCGAAGATCGGCGTGAGCTGTTGCAGCAGCGCCTGCTGGATCAGGCGATCCACGACACTGGGGATGCCCAGCTGCCGGGTTCCGCCTTTGGGTTTGGGGATATCGACGGCGCGCACACCCTGCGGGTGATACTCGCCGGCCAGCAACCGAGCCTTGAGGTTGGCCAATACTGTTTCACGTAGTCCGCCAGCTGGTCGACCGTCATGCCATCAGCACCCGGTGCACCCTTGTTGCTGACTACGCGGTGATACGCACGTCTGAGGTTGGCGGGTGCAAGCACCCGCTCCATCAGCGTGTCCGGCTCCGCGTTCGTCCACGTCACAGACGCCGCTGATACCTGTGCGCTGTCAGCCGTCATCCTCGGATTCTGTCCGGGACTCGGAGTAACAGTCTTCTCTGGGAGAAATTGCTGCATTTCGGTATTCAACGAGACTCTGACGCCTACTGGCGGCATAACCTGTTCGGCCCTTGGTGGCAGGGTTATTTGCCACTTACTACGGCCTCGGCTGACTTCTGCACGTTCATCCCGTCGCCTCTCGACGCTCGGTAGCACAGTGGCAAACGAACAGATCTCCCAGGGTAATTCGCGCGACCTTCCTGCTTATGCCTGTCGGATTTACGTCACAGCGTTCCGTGCAAGTATTGGGCTTTGACGATTTGGGCCGTCTTACCCCGCTGCGCCGCCTCTATCCGCTTCCTGTTCGTCAGGCCAGCATTTTGCCTCGGGCTTCCTTCAGATTCGCAGTCACCCGCGACACCCTTGCCTCTGGCTAACACTTCCCCTTGCCGGGTGTGTAGAGGACTTTCACCTCCAAGTCACCAGCGTGGCCACCACAGCCAAGCTGGTTGCGCTTGCGCGCAACGCGCCATGCCTGGCGCACCCATAAAAAAACCCGCCTAAGCGGGTTTCTCAAGACCATTGCGACATCCTGTCGGCAGCCATCCTGGCGTATGGTCGATCATCCGTGATCCTGAGCACGTCCTGTGCTTCAGTTGATGGATCCAGATTAGACGCATCGGTAAAGCTTCAAAAGACGACATACCACTGACTACGTGTAAGCCATTGACCATTCAACGCCTTAAACCTGCACCTGTAGAAGCTGCCGAAGGCTGCTACAGGAAACCGAGCGGCAGTTTTCTGTAGACGAAAAAAAAACCCGCCGAAGCGGGTTTTTCCCAAGACCATATCGACTCCCTGTCGGCAGCGATCCTTGCTATGGTCGATCATCCGTGACCCTGGAGCACTTCCTGTGCTTCAGTTGATGAGGCTAGATTACGCTTGGGATCCAATCTGCAATAGACGACATAGCTACTAGCGCGTGTAAGACATTCGCTATAGTCGCCGCGCCGAAACCCTTTGGATGTATCAGCCATCGTGCGCTGAAGCCTCGAGTTTCGTGGCCTGCAGCCATCAGCCGCCCTGACGCTCGTGGGTCTGGGTATTTGTTTTCAGAAATTCTTCGATATTGCTCATCTGCTCATCCCAACCCCGGCTGTCCATACGAAACGCCTTGAGCCTGCGCGACTGAGGGATGTGATCGAAACCGGACTCGACGACCGTCAACAACGTGCCTTCATCCATATCCTGGAGTTCGAACTTCACCAGCGTGGTGGGCTCCTGGGAGTAATCGGTATCGGGTTCGACTGCATACGGGTGCCAGCGAAACGAAAACACCCGCTCCGGCTCGACCCGCTCCACCAGTACATTCCACAACAAGTGCTCATAACCAGGATAAGTAATCTGCCCCTGGGTCCACTCGCCGGCGACAAAGCGCTTGCCTTCGAGTGCCACGCCGAACCATTGCCCGAAGGCTTCGGCATTGGCCAGTGCGCGCCAGACCTGCGAGCGCGGCACCTTGAGCAGGATCTTCCTTTCGATGCGATCTGATGCTGGGTTCATAAGTCACCTCCTGTATTGAACAGTAGGCCCGTAAAGACCATAAGACCAACCTAAAAGTTGTATCAAACAGGTGCCGCAATCACCCGTACCTGAAATATTCGGCCTCAGTTTTGGCCATAAGTTCTGGTTTGAAGAGGGAGTCGGCGGGCTGAAACTGCTAACGTTTGCAACGAAGTGGAACCCTTACAAGGAAGATTCATGCAGCCTTCACTCACGGAACGTTATCGCGCAACCCTGCTGGGGCTTGCTTGTGGGGATGCCGTCGGCACCCGCGCCGAATTCCAGCCGCGCGGCTCGTTCGCCCCTCTGACCGATATGGTTGGGGGCGGCCCGTTCAATCTGAAGCCAGGGCAATGGACCGATGACACTTCCATGGCACTTTGCCTGGCAGAAAGCTTGCTGAACAAAAAAGGTTTTGATGCGGCCGACCAAATGGGCCGTTATCTCAACTGGTGGCAACGGGGTTACCTGAGTTCGACCGGCGAATGCTTCGACATCGGTATGACCGTACGTGAAGCGTTGACTCGTTATCTGGAAAACCGTCAGCCATTCGCGGGATCCACCGATCCCTACACAGCCGGCAACGGTTCGCTGATGCGGTTAGCGCCAGTAGTGTTGTACTACTTTCCCGACCTCGACCGGATCAGGAGGTTTTCCGCAGACAGCTCGCGCACTACACATGCAGCACCAGAGGCACTTGAATGCTGTCAGTTGCTTTCCGATCTGATCCGCAAGGCATTGCAAGGCGCGCCCAAGCAGGATTTACAGAGCCTGCCAGAGACGACGTTCGTGGAACCGAAGGTCGCGAGCATCGCCCGAGGCGATTACCTCGGAAAATCCAAAGACGATATTCGCGGTAGCGGTTACTGCGTTGCATCACTGGAAGCGGCCTTGTGGTGCTTTCATCACACTGACAGTTTTGAAGCCGCCATCCTCGAAGCCGCGAACCTGGGCGACGACGCCGATACCACTGCCGCCATCGTCGGCCAGTTGGCCGGAGCCCACTACGGTGTGCAGGCCATCCCTGACGGCTGGCTGGCGAAATTGCACATGCGCGAAGATATCGAGGCCATGGCTGACGCCCTGCTTCGGGCAGCCACCGCTGCCGCCATCTCAGCCACGCAACCAGGCAAATCCCATGAATAACCTGCATGGCAGCTGCTTGTGCAAAGCCATTGAATACGAACTTGATAGCCTCGACATGCCCATCAGTCACTGCCACTGCCACACCTGTCGCAAGGCACATGCAGCGGCATTCGCCTCAACGGCCGGGGTCATGCGTGAGCATTTTCGCTGGATAAAAGGACAGGACCGGCTAAGCACCTATGAGTCGTCGCCAGGCAAGCTTCGGCATTTCTGTTCGATCTGCGGATCGCATCTGATGGCAGAGCGCTTTGCCCAACCCCATGTAATCGTTCGCGTGGCGACTCTGGACGATGATCCGAAAATGACACCTCAGGCTCACATCTGGACGTCCCACGACGTGTCCTGGCTTGAATATGAATCGAATGAGAAATGTCCGGAGTGGCAGGTATAAATTCTGAACAGCGCAGCGCTTTTGTGGCGAGCGGCAGATTCGTTGATTAATCATCCGCTTCGCTACACTGCACCTCAACTTTCCAATGTCACCACGAGAATCACCCATGCACCCACGCTTTCTCCTGGCGCTGACGCCGCTGCTGTTCACCACCATGGCGCATGCCGTGGACTGTGCCAATGCGAACGACCAGGGCACCATGAATCAGTGCGCTGCCGAGCAATACAAAGCGGCTGATAAAGAGCTGAATACGCTTTACCAACAAATCACCAAACGATTGAAAGACAATCCCGATGCCAAGAAGCTGCTGGTCAGCGCGCAACGCAACTGGGTGGCGTTTCGTGATGCCGAGTGTGAGTTTTCGACCTCTACGGTGTCGGGCGGCAGTGTGTATCCGCTGATCTACAGCCTGTGCAACACCAACCTGACCAAGGCCCGCGTCGAAACCTTCAAACGCTACCTCACGTGTGATGAAGGCGATATGAGTTGTCCGGTGCCTGGGGCGTGATGCTGCGGTGTTCTTGAGGGCCTCTTCTCGGGCAAGCCTCGCTCCTACTGGGGACTGCGATACACAAATTGTGTATTTACCAAAAATCCAATGTAGGAGCGAGGCTTGCCCACGAAGGCGTCCGCTCAGACACCACAATTACCGAACAATATTTGCGCCGTCGTGATCGCCATAAGCGATTGAGCACGCCGAACATCAGGTTAGGGTCCTTGGGCCTGACCCTGCTTCTTGCCTTCGGGATACACGCCGCACCGCCAACGTGGTGCGGCGTGACGCAGGTTCAGCGGTAAAACGGAGGGTGAATGCCTTTGTGAGCCTCGATTTCTTGCCGCATGTCAGCCACTAGCGACGCGATCGCGTGGGGGCTATCCAGTGTCCATACCGGAACATGGGTGGCCACCAGATCCACTTTCCCGGTCATGCAATCGCAGACCCGTATTGTCAGAGACTGGTCTGCCTCCATGCTGCAAGTGCACACAGCGGGCAAAAAACTATGTTCAATGATGTTTTGAATTTCCAGGGTTGAAAGGAACATCGCTACCTCCCTCACGCCAAGTGTGTGGGCGGGCGAATGCTCCCTCATTCACCCACTAGCCCGAAAATTCTAATCCTCAATAGCAGGTGTCTCAAGATCGTAACAGGTTGCTCGTCGTCTCATTGGTTGTCGCGATTTACGACAACTTTTATGTGTGAACCTGCTCTGTGAGGCCTTGATCCTCAGACTTGAGGGTCGCCCGGCGTTTTGCTCGGCACGGCGTATTGCGGCTTCAGGTGACCGTCCTGATCGAGCAGCCAGGCGTCCATGATCTGCCGCACCACGGGACCGGCAACGCGACCTCCGGCCTCGCCGTTTTCGATCATGACCGAGATGACAATCTTCGGATGTTCGGCCGGGGCGAATCCGACGAACAAGGCATTGTCACGGTTGCGCTCCAGGGTTTTCGCCCGGTTGTAGCGCTCACCCTGCTTGATCGCCACCACTTGCGCCGTACCACTCTTGCCGGCGATGCGGTATTGAGCCCCCGCCGCTGCCGCTCGGGCAATCCCGCGAGCGTCGTGCATCACCATCTGCATGCCATGGTTGACCTGATCCCAGTCACGCGGGTCCTTGAGCAGGATGTTCGGCATCGGATGCTCGTCCACCGGCGCTACGCCATCCACCGTTTTGGCAAGGTGTGGTCGGTTCCATACACCTTTGTTGGCGATCAGCGCGGTGGCTTGGGCCAATTGCAAAGGGGTGACCTGCATGTAGCCTTGGCCGATGCCGAGGATCACTGTTTCGCCGGGGAACCACGGCTGACGGCGGGTCGCGCGTTTCCAGGCCTGGGATGGCATCAACCCCGCAGACTCTTCGAACATGTCCAGCGAGACCTTCTCGCCAAGTCCGAACATCGCCATGTAGTCGTGCAGACGGTCGATCCCCAGCTTGTGCGCCAGATCGTAGAAGTAGGTGTCGTTGGAGCGCATGATCGCCGCGTCCATGTCCACCCAGCCATCGCCACTGTGGTTCCAGTTACGGTACTTATGATCGAAATCCGGTAGCTGGTAATAACCCGGATCGAAGACGCGAGTCTGCGGGGTGACCACCCCGGCGTCGAGGCCTGCAATCGCCACTTCCGGCTTGATGGTCGAGCCCGGGGCGTAGAGACCACGCAGCACACGATTGAACAGCGGCCGGTCGATGGAATCGTGCAGCGCCGCGTACTCCTTGAAGCTGATTCCCGTCACGAACATGTTCGGGTCGAAGCTTGGCTTACTGACCATGGCCAGCACTTCACCGGTCGACGGGTCGAGAGCAACCACCGAGCCACGGCGATCGCCCAACGCCTCCTCGGCAGTTTCCTGAAGTTTGACGTCTAGGCTCAGTACGATATTTTTACCGGGGACCGGATCGGTGTGTTTGAGCACTCGCAGCACGCGGCCTTGAGCGTTGGTCTCGACTTCTTCATAACCCACATGGCCGTGCAACTCGGACTCGTAGAATTTCTCGATGCCGGTCTTGCCGATGGATTGGGTGCCACGGTATTCCACCGTATCCAGGGCTTTGGATTCTTTCTCGTTGATACGGCCGACGTAACCGATCGAATGGGCAAAGTGTGCGCCCATCGGGTAGTGGCGAACGAATTGTGGCTCTACATCGATCCCGGGCAAGCGGAACTCGTTGACTGCCAACACCGCAATCTGTTCTTCGCTGAGTTCATAGAACAAGGTGACGGGCACGAAGGGGTGTCGAGCCTGCTTCATCGCCTTGTCGAACAGCGTGCGGTCTTCAGAAGGCAGGTGCAGGAGGTTGACCACGTCATCCAGCTCTTCTTTGACGTCGGAGGCGCGTTCGCGGGTGATGGTCAGGTTGAAACTGGGCCGGTTGTCCGCCAGAAGCACGCCGTTGCGGTCATAAATCAACCCACGGGTAGGGGCGATCGGCAATACATGTACACGGTTGTTTTCGGAGATCGTCGAGTGGTAGTCGTACTCGACCACCTGCAGAACATACAACCGCACCACCAGCGCGCAGGTAATAGCGACGACGAACAAGGCGCAGGCCATCAGTCTTTTATTGACCAGGCGCGTCTCTTTTTCGTGGTCCTTGATCGGTATCGGTTCAGGCATTTCTGCAGCAGCTCTTTGACTGTAGAGGAGGTGCCAATCCGTAGGCTTGAAGTCAGTCCGTTAAAAAATGAGCTGCACCATACCAAAAACGGCGCGGTCACTTTAGCGCGTCTGCCAAAATTTCATAAACGATGCGGCTATCGCTCCACAACACTTTCCTGCGGACAAAACAAAACCCCTACCTGCATACGCAGATAGGGGTTTCGGAATTTAATCTTGACGATGACCTACTCTCACATGGGGAAACCCCACACTACCATCGGCGATGCATCGTTTCACTGCTGAGTTCGGGATGGGATCAGGTGGTTCCAATGCTCTATGGTCGTCAAGAAATTCGGTAGCCAGCTCGTGTTCTCTTGCGAGGTCACGCTCCAGCGAATGGGTATGCGATAGTTTGTGTGTTTGTTTCTCGAACTTTCGGTTCGTTTCGTCTTCACACACCGCAATCTGGTGCCTCTTCAGGTCAGCAAATTGCTTGGGTGTTATATGGTCAAGCCTCACGGGCAATTAGTATTGGTTAGCTCAACGCCTCACAGCGCTTACACACCCAACCTATCAACGTCGTAGTCTTCGACGGCCCTTCAGGGGACTCAAGGTCCCAGTGAGATCTCATCTTGAGGCTAGTTTCCCGCTTAGATGCTTTCAGCGGTTATCTATTCCGAACATAGCTACCCGGCAATGCCACTGGCGTGACAACCGGAACACCAGAGGTTCGTCCACTCCGGTCCTCTCGTACTAGGAGCAGCCCCTCTCAAATCTCAAACGTCCACGGCAGATAGGGACCGAACTGTCTCACGACGTTCTAAACCCAGCTCGCGTACCACTTTAAATGGCGAACAGCCATACCCTTGGGACCGGCTTCAGCCCCAGGATGTGATGAGCCGACATCGAGGTGCCAAACACCGCCGTCGATATGAACTCTTGGGCGGTATCAGCCTGTTATCCCCGGAGTACCTTTTATCCGTTGAGCGATGGCCCTTCCATACAGAACCACCGGATCACTAAGACCTACTTTCGTACCTGCTCGACGTGTCTGTCTCGCAGTCAAGCGCGCTTTTGCCTTTATACTCTACGACCGATTTCCGACCGGTCTGAGCGCACCTTCGTACTCCTCCGTTACTCTTTAGGAGGAGACCGCCCCAGTCAAACTACCCACCATACACTGTCCTCGATCCGGATAACGGACCTGAGTTAGAACCTCAAAGTTGCCAGGGTGGTATTTCAAGGTTGGCTCCACGCGAACTGGCGTCCACGCTTCAAAGCCTCCCACCTATCCTACACAAGCAAATTCAAAGTCCAGTGCAAAGCTATAGTAAAGGTTCACGGGGTCTTTCCGTCTAGCCGCGGATACACTGCATCTTCACAGCGATTTCAATTTCACTGAGTCTCGGGTGGAGACAGCGCCGCCATCGTTACGCCATTCGTGCAGGTCGGAACTTACCCGACAAGGAATTTCGCTACCTTAGGACCGTTATAGTTACGGCCGCCGTTTACCGGGGCTTCGATCAAGAGCTTCGCGTTAGCTAACCCCATCAATTAACCTTCCGGCACCGGGCAGGCGTCACACCCTATACGTCCACTTTCGTGTTTGCAGAGTGCTGTGTTTTTAATAAACAGTCGCAGCGGCCTGGTATCTTCGACCGGCGTGGGCTTACGCAGTAAATGCTTCACCCTCACCGGCGCACCTTCTCCCGAAGTTACGGTGCCATTTTGCCTAGTTCCTTCACCCGAGTTCTCTCAAGCGCCTTGGTATTCTCTACCCAACCACCTGTGTCGGTTTGGGGTACGGTTCCTGGTTACCTGAAGCTTAGAAGCTTTTCTTGGAAGCATGGCATCAACCACTTCGTGTTCTAAAAGAACACTCGTCATCAGCTCTCGGCCTTAGAATCCCGGATTTACCTAAGATTCCAGCCTACCACCTTAAACTTGGACAACCAACGCCAAGCTGGCCTAGCCTTCTCCGTCCCTCCATCGCAATAACCAGAAGTACAGGAATATTAACCTGTTTTCCATCGACTACGCTTTTCAGCCTCGCCTTAGGGACCGACTAACCCTGCGTCGATTAACGTTGCGCAGGAAACCTTGGTCTTTCGGCGTGGGTGTTTTTCACACCCATTGTCGTTACTCATGTCAGCATTCGCACTTCTGATACCTCCAGCAAGCTTCTCAACTCACCTTCACAGGCTTACAGAACGCTCCTCTACCGCATCACCTAAGTGATACCCGTAGCTTCGGTGTATGGTTTGAGCCCCGTTACATCTTCCGCGCAGGCCGACTCGACTAGTGAGCTATTACGCTTTCTTTAAAGGGTGGCTGCTTCTAAGCCAACCTCCTAGCTGTCTAAGCCTTCCCACATCGTTTCCCACTTAACCATAACTTTGGGACCTTAGCTGACGGTCTGGGTTGTTTCCCTTTTCACGACGGACGTTAGCACCCGCCGTGTGTCTCCCATGCTCGGCACTTGTAGGTATTCGGAGTTTGCATCGGTTTGGTAAGTCGGGATGACCCCCTAGCCGAAACAGTGCTCTACCCCCTACAGTGATACATGAGGCGCTACCTAAATAGCTTTCGAGGAGAACCAGCTATCTCCGAGCTTGATTAGCCTTTCACTCCGATCCACAGGTCATCCGCTAACTTTTCAACGGTAGTCGGTTCGGTCCTCCAGTTAGTGTTACCCAACCTTCAACCTGCCCATGGATAGATCGCCCGGTTTCGGGTCTATTCCCAGCGACTAGACGCCCTATTAAGACTCGCTTTCGCTACGCCTCCCCTATTCGGTTAAGCTCGCCACTGAAAATAAGTCGCTGACCCATTATACAAAAGGTACGCAGTCACCCAACAATGTGGGCTCCCACTGCTTGTACGCATACGGTTTCAGGATCTATTTCACTCCCCTCTCCGGGGTTCTTTTCGCCTTTCCCTCACGGTACTAGTTCACTATCGGTCAGTCAGTAGTATTTAGCCTTGGAGGATGGTCCCCCCATATTCAGACAAAGTTTCTCGTGCTCCGTCCTACTCGATTTCATGGCCAAGAGATTTTCGCGTACAGGGCTATCACCCACTATGGCCGCACTTTCCAGAGCGTTCCGCTAATCTCAAAGCCACTTAAGGGCTAGTCCCCGTTCGCTCGCCACTACTAAGGGAATCTCGGTTGATTTCTTTTCCTCAGGGTACTTAGATGTTTCAGTTCCCCTGGTTCGCTTCTTAAGCCTATGTATTCAGCTTAAGATACCTAACTTATGTTAGGTGGGTTCCCCCATTCAGACATCTCCGGATCAAAGTCTGTTTGCCGACTCCCCGAAGCTTTTCGCAGGCTACCACGTCTTTCATCGCCTCTGACTGCCAAGGCATCCACCGTATGCGCTTCTTCACTTGACCATATAACCCCAAGCAATCTGGTTATACTGTGAAGACGACATTCGCCGAAAATTCGCGATTAAACTCACAAATTTTACCTTAGCCTGATCACCACCAGTGAAAGTGGCCATCAGTCTATCTTTCTATCACATACCCAAATTTTTAAAGAACGATCTAATCAAAGACTAGAAATCAACATTCACCATCGTCACGATGGAATGCTCATTTCTAAGCTTTCAACAAACAGAAGCAGTAGTGGTGGAGCCAAACGGGATCGAACCGTTGACCTCCTGCGTGCAAGGCAGGCGCTCTCCCAGCTGAGCTATGGCCCCGTATTTCTACAGGCGTTTCCCACACAAAATTGGTGGGTCTGGGCAGATTCGAACTGCCGACCTCACCCTTATCAGGGGTGCGCTCTAACCAACTGAGCTACAGACCCAATTTCGGGCTGCTTCTTATCGTCTTCTTCAATGAATCAAGCAATTCGTGTGGGAACTTATGGAGCAGCTGATGTCGTCGATTAAGGAGGTGATCCAGCCGCAGGTTCCCCTACGGCTACCTTGTTACGACTTCACCCCAGTCATGAATCACACCGTGGTAACCGTCCTCCCGAAGGTTAGACTAGCTACTTCTGGTGCAACCCACTCCCATGGTGTGACGGGCGGTGTGTACAAGGCCCGGGAACGTATTCACCGCGACATTCTGATTCGCGATTACTAGCGATTCCGACTTCACGCAGTCGAGTTGCAGACTGCGATCCGGACTACGATCGGTTTTATGGGATTAGCTCCACCTCGCGGCTTGGCAACCCTCTGTACCGACCATTGTAGCACGTGTGTAGCCCAGGCCGTAAGGGCCATGATGACTTGACGTCATCCCCACCTTCCTCCGGTTTGTCACCGGCAGTCTCCTTAGAGTGCCCACCATTACGTGCTGGTAACTAAGGACAAGGGTTGCGCTCGTTACGGGACTTAACCCAACATCTCACGACACGAGCTGACGACAGCCATGCAGCACCTGTCTCAATGTTCCCGAAGGCACCAATCCATCTCTGGAAAGTTCATTGGATGTCAAGGCCTGGTAAGGTTCTTCGCGTTGCTTCGAATTAAACCACATGCTCCACCGCTTGTGCGGGCCCCCGTCAATTCATTTGAGTTTTAACCTTGCGGCCGTACTCCCCAGGCGGTCAACTTAATGCGTTAGCTGCGCCACTAAGAGCTCAAGGCTCCCAACGGCTAGTTGACATCGTTTACGGCGTGGACTACCAGGGTATCTAATCCTGTTTGCTCCCCACGCTTTCGCACCTCAGTGTCAGTATCAGTCCAGGTGGTCGCCTTCGCCACTGGTGTTCCTTCCTATATCTACGCATTTCACCGCTACACAGGAAATTCCACCACCCTCTACCATACTCTAGCTCGTCAGTTTTGAATGCAGTTCCCAGGTTGAGCCCGGGGATTTCACATCCAACTTAACGAACCACCTACGCGCGCTTTACGCCCAGTAATTCCGATTAACGCTTGCACCCTCTGTATTACCGCGGCTGCTGGCACAGAGTTAGCCGGTGCTTATTCTGTCGGTAACGTCAAAACAATTACGTATTAGGTAACTGCCCTTCCTCCCAACTTAAAGTGCTTTACAATCCGAAGACCTTCTTCACACACGCGGCATGGCTGGATCAGGCTTTCGCCCATTGTCCAATATTCCCCACTGCTGCCTCCCGTAGGAGTCTGGACCGTGTCTCAGTTCCAGTGTGACTGATCATCCTCTCAGACCAGTTACGGATCGTCGCCTTGGTGAGCCATTACCTCACCAACTAGCTAATCCGACCTAGGCTCATCTGATAGCGCAAGGCCCGAAGGTCCCCTGCTTTCTCCCGTAGGACGTATGCGGTATTAGCGTCCGTTTCCGAGCGTTATCCCCCACTACCAGGCAGATTCCTAGGCATTACTCACCCGTCCGCCGCTCGCCACCAAGTACAAGTACCCGTGCTGCCGCTCGACTTGCATGTGTTAGGCCTGCCGCCAGCGTTCAATCTGAGCCATGATCAAACTCTTCAGTTCAAACATCTTTGGGTTTTTAAGAAACCCTAAACTTGGCTCAGCAATCGTTGGTTACATCTTTGATTTCTCGCGGAGTAACTTGTGATGCTGATAATCTTGTTGACTATCAGTCTGACCCCACAAGCACCCACACGAATTGCTTGATTCAGTTGTTAAAGAGCGGTTGGTTAAGATCTTTCGTCTCAACCGAGGCGCGCATTCTACAGCAGCCCCTGTTGCTGTCAAGCGGTTATTTTCAGAAGTTTTCAAAGTTTCCTTTGCAACTTCAACCACTTGCGCTTCCGATCTCTCGTTAGCGGGAGGCGAATTCTACAGCGTTACTCGCTGCTGTCAACACCTCTTTTCCTCCGCTTTCGACCGAGAAGATCGAACCGTCGATAAGGCGAAAACACACTGCCCTACCAACTCCTTCTGGCTTCGATGAACTGAAGCGTAACCACTGCCGAAAACCGCGTAACTCTTTGTTTACCAATGAGTTTTCCGTTTCGACTGCGCCGGAAGTGGGGCGAATTATAGACTTCCAGAATCTGCCGTCAACCCCTGATTTGGTTTTTCTATCAGGATATTCAAAAACCCTGCTTATATATAGACGCGCCCACAACGAATGCGCAGTATATTGCCCAACACATAAAACAATACTCTCGCTTGCTACTTCGGACGATGCCACGCAATGAATGATCACCCCCGCAGCCTTGCCTCGACCCTGTTCTCGGTTGGCCTGCTCTTGATAGCCATGGCATCGATCCAGTCCGGAGCTTCCCTGGCCAAAAGCATGTTCCCGGTTATCGGTGCTCAAGGAACGACCACCCTGCGATTGATCTTTGCCAGTGTGATCATGCTGCTGCTATTGCGCCCATGGCGAGCGAAGCTCACTGCGAAATCCCTGCGCACCGTCATCGTCTACGGAATGGCGTTGGGCGGCATGAACTTCCTCTTCTATATGTCCTTGCGCACCGTCCCTCTGGGTATCGCCGTAGCCCTGGAGTTCACCGGCCCATTGGCAGTCGCTATTTATGCCTCACGTCGAGCGATCGACTTTCTATGGATCGCTCTGGCAGCCTTGGGTTTACTGCTATTGATTCCGACAGGCGCCACGAGCGCAGGCATCGATCTGGTCGGCGCAGGTTATGCCCTGGGTGCTGGCGTCTGCTGGGCGTTGTACATCCTGTTCGGCCAGAAGGCCGGTGCTGATAATGGGGTGCAGACCGCAGCATTGGGCGTGATGATTGCCGCCCTGTTCGTAGCGCCCATCGGCATTGTCCACGCTGGCGCCGCGTTACTGACACCCTCGTTGATTCCCGTGGCCATCGGGGTCGCCATTCTGTCCACCGCCCTGCCTTATACCCTGGAGATGGTCGCGCTCACACGGATTCCAGCCCGAACCTTCGGTACGTTGATGAGCATCGAACCTGCGATTGGCGCGCTGTCCGGCCTGTTGTTCCTCCAGGAATACCTTTCCCTGTCACAGTGGATGGCTATCCTGTGCATCATTCTGGCTTCCGTCGGCGCGACCCTGACCATGGGGAGTACCGCCAAGCCTGCGGTCGCAGCGGATTGAAACAAGATTGACGAAGGTCTGGTATTTACCGCTCAATTAGGCCATGTTTAGGCTACGTAACTCAGTGTCAGACATGGATTTTTTTCAGATAGGGATATCAGAACGCTTCAAGCAAAAGCGAATGCAGGCAGACCCAGGCACAGATCCGGGGCCGCTATTAAGGACAGCAATGAAACGAATTTTGATACTGATCGCCGTACTTGCAATTGCGGGCTGCGCAGCGACCTCCAAACCCCAGACGAAACACGGCAAGAAAGGACTGCATATCAACTGTTCGGGGCTCTCGTCCTCGTGGGACAAGTGCTACACCAGCGCCGCCAATTCGTGCGCGCCCAAGGGTTACAAGGTCATCGCCAAGTCAGGGGACGCGGTGGAAGAGCCCGGTGACTATCCCTTCGGCCTCAACCCTGCAGGCTATACCAGCCGCAGCATGATCGTCATCTGCAAGTAACCCTCCTTCCCTATCGGGCTTGCGTAGCCCGATAGGCGCTCCGCCCGGATACTGCTAACGTTCGTCAGTCAATGACCGTTCAGCAAAGGGCGATATCCATGACCACCGCTATCAATAACAAGAAAATCGTATTGGTCGTCGGCGCAGGTGATGCCACCGGCGGCGCCATCGCCAAACGTTTTGCCCGTGAAGGTTATGTCGCCTGCGTCACCCGTCGCAGCGCAGACAAACTCCAGCCATTGGTAGAGTCCATCACAGCCAGTGGCGGCGAGGCTCACGGTTTTGCCAGCGATGCGCGTAATGAAGAAGACGTGATTGCGCTCATCGAGCAGATCGAAACCGAGCTCGGCCCCATTGAAGCGTTCGTCTTCAATATCGGCGCCAATGTGCCTTGCAGTATTCTCGAAGAAACCGCCCGCAAGTATTTCAAGATTTGGGAAATGGCCTGTTTCTCAGGGTTTCTCAACGCCCGTGAAGTGGCCAAGCGCATGGCCACCCGCCAACGGGGCACGATCCTGTTCACCGGCGCCACTGCTGGCCTGCGCGGCGCCGCAGGTTTCGCCGCTTTCGCCGGGGCCAAGCACGGGATTCGCGCCTTGGCACAAAGCATGGCCCGCGAACTGGGACCGATGAACATCCACGTCGCCCACGTCGTAGTTGATGGCGCCATCGACACCGACTTTATCCGCGACAACTTTCCGGAAAAATACGCGACCAAGGATCAGGACGGCATTCTCAATCCCGAGCATATCGCCGACAACTATTGGTACCTGCACAGCCAGCCACGGGATGCCTGGACCTTCGAGCTGGATCTGCGCCCCTGGAACGAACGCTGGTAGGCCCTCCCCCTACAACAACAAGAAGAGCACATCGACCATGAGCAAAACCGTGGAGTTCTTTTTCGACCTCGGCAGCCCCGCCACTTACCTGGCCTATACTCAACTGCCGAAGATCTGCAAACAGACCGATAGTCAGCTGATCTACAGACCGATGCTGCTGGGTGGCGTCTTCAAAGCTACTGGCAATGCTTCCCCCATCACCGTACCGGCCAAGGGTCGCTACATGTTCCAGGACCTGGACCGCTATGCCAAACGCTATGGCGTACCGCTGAAGTTCAACCCGAATTTCCCGATCAACACCCTAATGCTGATGCGTGCTGTCACAGGGATGCAACTGCGCCATTCCGAACGCTTTCAGGCGTTTATCGATTGCCTGTTTCACGCGCTTTGGGTTGAAGGACGCAGTCTCGATGATCCAGCGACCGTTGCCGCCGTATTGACGCAAAACGGTTTCGACCCGAATGATGTGCTGGCGCTGACCGCCGATGAGAACGTCAAAGCCGCGCTCAAGGAAAACACCGAGGAAGCGGTGCAACGCGGTGTATTCGGCGCACCGAGCATGTTTGTCGGGAGTCAACTGTTCTTCGGACAGGATCGGCTGGACTTCGTCCTTGAAGCCCTGCGCGCGCAATAGCCAGACATGAATCAGGCGCTGGAAACAGCGCCTGAACTCAAGCCGATTAAATAGCCGCGGTTCGTGCGATCAACCACTCAAGGGCCGCGCCATCGAGCAACGGACTCAAGCGTTCACGCACCTCAGCGTGATAGCCATTGAACCACTGCTTTTCATCTTCGGTCAGCAGCGACGGTTCCAGGCAACGGGTGTCGATCGGGCACAAGGTCAGGGTTTCGAATTTCAGGAACTCACCGAATTCGCTCTTGCCCGCTTCGCGATTCAACACCAGGTTCTCGATCCGCACGCCCCAGCGACCCGGACGGTAAGTGCCCGGTTCGATGGATGTGATCATGCCCGGCTGCATCGCGGTTTGCGGTGCCGCCGCGGCCTGATAGGCGATCACTTGCGGGCCTTCGTGAACATTGAGGAAGTAGCCGACGCCGTGACCGGTGCCGTGACCGTAGTCGACGCTTTCGGCCCAGATCGGTGCCCGAGCAATAGCGTCCAGCAACGGCGACAGAATGCCTCGTGGGAACTGTGCACGGGAGAGCGCAATTACCCCTTTGAGCACGCGGGTGCAATCGCGCTTCTGCTCGTCAGTCGGCGTACCCACTGGCACCATTCGGGTAATGTCGGTGGTACCGCCCAGGTATTGGCCGCCGGAGTCGATCAGCAACAGGCCGTCACCCTCGATCACCGCGTGTTCTTCTTCGGTGGCGTGGTAATGCGGCATCGCACCGTTGGCGTTAAACGCGGCAATGGTATTGAAGCTCAGCGACACATAATCCGGACGCCGGGTACGCGCCGCGGTCAGGTGTTCGTCGATGGTCAGTTCGGTGATGCGCTCACGCCCCAAGGCCGCTTCCAGCCAGGCGAAGAATTCGCACAGCGCCGCGCCGTCCTGCTCCATGGCCCGACGAATGTGCTCGGCATCGGCCAGGCTTTTCTGCGACTTGGCCAGGGTAGTTGGATTCAGGCCTTCGAGCAGTTTCACACCGCTGTCCAGGTTATCCAGCAGACCCGCCGTGACCCGCGCCGGATCGACTTGCAGGCTCTCGCCGCTCGGCACAGAGCGTAAGGCGGAGGTTACTTCGCTGTAATCGCGCAGGGTCACGCCGTCCTGTTCGAGAATGGCGCGCAGTTCGGCGCTCACTTTGCTCAGGGCCACGAACAAGGTGGCCTGCTGTTGGCTGATCAGGGCGAAGGACACGAACACCGGATTGAACGACACATCGCCGCCGCGCAGGTTGAACAGCCAGGCGATGTCATCGAGGGTAGCGATGAAGTGCCAGTCGGCGCCGCGCTCTTTCAGCACCTCACGCAGTTTGGCGAGTTTTTCGCCACGGCTGACCGTCGCCTGAGGCGGCAAGTGCTGGTAGATCGGCTCGTTCGGCAGACTCGGACGATCACTCCAGACTTCACCCAGCAGGTCGATGTCGGTGCGCAGACGTGCGCCGCGCTCTTCGAGTTTGCTGCTCAAAGTACGCGCGGATGCCACGGCCATCACTGCGCCATCGACTGCAACGACACCGCCTTCAGGAGTTTGCTCGGCCAGCCAATCGAGCGGGCCGGGTTGACCCGGTTGCAGCTTGACCAGTTCGATGCCGCTGCCCTTGAGCTCCTTGCTCGCTTGTTCCCAATAACGGCTGTCGGCCCAGACACCGGCAAAATCCGGCGTAACGATCAGCGTGCCCACCGAGCCATGAAAACCCGACAGCCACTGCCGTCCCTGCCAATAGCCCGGCAGGTATTCCGACAGGTGCGGGTCGGCCGACGGCACCAGCAGAGCATGAATGCCCTCCCGGCTCATCAGCTCACGGGTTTGCGCCAGGCGCTGGGGTACCAATCCATTGGTCAAAGGCTGTGTACTCATCGTGTCTCCTGCTAACCACTCATCATTATTATTCGGTGCCGATCGGAGTCGGCGCTTAAGGACCTGTCGCCCAGAATGCCGGAGCACTGGCGCAAGCTGCTTTAATCAGGTGTACCGCTTGATCGATATCCTGCTCGGTGGTGAAACGCCCCAGGCTCAAGCGAATGGTGCGACTGGCCGAGCGCGCGTCATGCCCCAGGGCCAGCAGCACATGGGACGGCGCATTGCTGGCGGAATTACAGGCAGAGGTCGCGGAAAACGCAATCGAGGTGCTCAACGCCACGGAACTGAACTCGCCTTCGTTGAAAGTCAGGCTCAGGGTATGGGGAATGCGCTGGGTCGGGCTGCCATTGAGACGCACGCCGGGAATGCTCAGCAAAGGTTCGAGCAAGCGTTCACGCAGACGCGCGATGGTGGCTTTTTCTTCATCGAACGAGGTGGCCGCCAACGCGAAGGCTGCACCCATGGCGGCAATCTGGTGCGTCGCCAGCGTGCCGGAACGCAACCCGCCCTCATGACCGCCGCCGTGGATCTGCGCTTGCAGACGTTGCTGCGCACGAGGACCGACATACAGTGCACCGATGCCTTTGGGACCGTAGACCTTGTGCGCCGAGAATGACATCAAATCCACCGGCCACAGGGCCAGATCGATTGCCACTTTACCCGCCCCCTGAGCCGCATCAACGTGAAACAACGCATCGCGATCACGCACCAACTGGCCGATGGCCGGGATGTCGTTGATGGTGCCCAGTTCGTTATTGACCAGCATCAACGACACCAGAAAGGTGTCCTCACGCATCGCCTCGCTGACCGCTTGCGGGGTAATCAGGCCTTCGGCATCAGGCACCAGATACGTCACCGCAACGCCTGCGTCCTGCAACTGTTTTGCAGTGTCGAGAATCGCTTTGTGTTCGATCTGGCTGGTGATGATGTGGCCACCGGATACACCGCGGGCCTGGGCCACGCCCTTGAGGGCAAGGTTGTTGGATTCGGTGGCACCGGAGGTCCAGACGATCTGTTCCGCCTGGGCGCCCACCAACTCGGCGACCTGGCGCCGTGCTTGCTCGACCGATTGCCGGGCTTGTTGGCCGAAGGCGTGGGAACTGGACGCTGGATTGCCGAAGTTACCGGTGAAACCCAGACACTCGACCATGACCTTGATGACCCGCTCATCCACCGGCGTGGTGGCGGCGTAGTCGAAATACAACGGACGTTTATTCATAAAAGACTCGCAGAGCGTGTTCCGGGATCAGGAAGCTCGTCACTGGAAGTTTCAAAGCGCCGCCTCATGAGCGACGCCGAACTTTCAGAACGACAGCAATACCTGATCGGAGGCCATTAAAGAAGAACAACTTCATTTAAAAGTGCGTAGGAACGCTCCTGAAGTCGAGCTTAACAGGCATCGGGCCACCGGATGAAGCAATGCGTCAGCTAAAGCTTTCGAGCAATAACGGATACAGCGAAGCCACCAACAATAAGGCCATACCCCAGTTGAACAGCCGCAACCAGCGGCGATCGCGCAACACATTGCGCAACAGTGTGCCGCAACCGGCCCACACCCCGACGCTTGGCAGATTAATCAAGGCGAAGACCGCGGCAATCACAATCACATTGGTGAAATAGCCCTGCATCGGCGTGTAGGTGCTGATGGCTCCAATGGCCATGATCCAGGCCTTGGGGTTGACCCATTGAAACGCTGCCGCACCCAAATAACTGATCGGCTTGCCCTCACCCTGTTCACCCTCGGCTACCGGACCGGAATGAGCAATCTTCCACGCCAGGTACAGCAAATACGCCGCGCCGACATACCGCAACACCGTGTAAAGCATTGGATAGGTTTGAAACACCGTGCCCAGGCCGAAACCGACGGCGACCACCAGGACGAAGAAGCCACAAGTGATGCCCAGCATATGGGGAATGGTGCGGTGAAAGCCGAAATTCACGCCCGAGGCCAGCAACATGGTGTTGTTCGGACCGGGAGTGATCGAGGTGACAAGGGCAAACAGGGCAAAGCCCAGCAGCAGGTCGAGCGAGAGTGTCATGGGTGGCAGTCCATCAAGGTCAGTCAGGTATTGACCCTATCGCACGCCTTGAGGGAAACCCATGGACAGTTGCGTGAAAGTTCGAGCAGTACAGTCGTTGCTCAGCTTGGGCGACCGTGCAGCTGTACCGCGCGTTCGGCGTTCATCTCGCCGTGTTTGTCGAAACTGAACGATTTTGGCGGCTGGCCGAGCAATTCGGCTTTCTTCGCATGGTACTCATCGAAGGACAAGCCACGACGATTCAGGGCCTCCAGCGCCAGTTCCCGGGTTTCTTCGGCGGTGTAGGGCCGCAGTTCCGGTGAAACATGGGTGGCACATCCGGCGAGAACGGAGATGGCGAGCAACAGGAAAGTGGCGAATAGAGATTTCATTTCGGGTGTCCGGTGATCTGGGTTCGGGGCAATGAACACAGGCTACCGGTGCCGCTCGAAGGGCAGAAATCAACGCTCTCGATAGTCGCTATCGACTTTGGTAAACGGCTCTGTGGTTGTCAGCCTTATATTTCTAAAAGGTCTATAAATATTAATTTATGGTCTTTTACGGAATAACAGAGAGCCTTTATAAACAACTCCATCACTTCACGCACTGTTGCCCACGCAACTGTTTGCCTGGCAACAGTCAATCAACAAACAGCCAGTCAAATCGAACAGCGCCTGCCAGCAACCGCGCTGAAAGCCACGGAAAACGGGGCTCCTAAGGATTGGTACAGCTCTTGCTCAACTCCGGTGACTCATCACTGTTCGCTGAGCAACTGTTTAAAAAAGGAACTGATCATGTCGCGTCCATTGAAAGTCGTTGCCCTCTCCGGCGGTACCTGGCGTCCGTCTCGTACGTTGGTGTTGACCCAGGCGCTGTTGGCCGAACTGGCCGAGCAGTTGCCGATCGAGAGCAAGCTGATCGAACTGGGCGATATCGCCCGACCACTGGGCGCCGCGCTGTCGCGTCAGGAACTGAGCGCCGACATCGAAGCCGAGTTGCAAGCGATCGAAAGCGCCGACTTGCTGATCGTTGCCGCGCCGGTTTATCGCGGCTCCTACCCAGGCCTGCTCAAGCACCTGTTCGACCTGATCGACCTCAACGCACTGATCGACACTCCGGTGTTGCTGGCCGCCACCGGTGGCAGCGAACGTCACGCGCTGGTGCTCGATCATCAGTTGCGGCCGCTGTTCAGTTTCTTCCAGGCCCTGACCTTGCCGATTGGCGTCTATGCCACCGAAGCCGACTTCTCTAATTATCAAATAACCAGTGAGCCCTTGAAGGCCCGCATTCGTCTTGCTGCAGAACGCGCGGCGCCGTTGTTCGGCGTACACCCCAAAAATCTGCTGAAAATCGCTTAAGGATCTCTTCATGGATGTTTTCTGGTTTCTGCCGACCCACGGCGACGGCCATTACCTGGGCACCACTCAGGGCGCGCGCCCGGTAACCCTCAACTATTTGAAACAAGTGGCCCAGGCTGCCGACAGTCTGGGTTACCACGGCGTGCTGATTCCCACTGGACGTTCCTGCGAAGACTCGTGGGTGATTGCCTCGGCCCTGGTGCCGCTGACTGAGCGCCTGCGGTATCTGGTCGCTATCCGTCCGGGAATCATCTCGCCGACAGTCTCGGCACGGATGGCCGCGACGCTGGATCGACTGTCCGGCGGTCGCTTGCTGATCAATGTGGTGACCGGTGGCGACCCGGATGAAAACCGTGGCGACGGCAGTTTTCTCGATCACAGCGAACGCTACGAAGTCACCGACGAATTCCTGAAGATCTGGCGCCGCGTGCTGCAAGGCGAATCGGTGGATTTCGAAGGCAAACACCTGCGGGTGCAGAATGCCAAAGCGCTGTATCCGCCGGTGCAGAAACCTTATCCGCCGCTGTATTTCGGTGGGTCGTCTGATGCGGCTCATGACTTGGCCGCCGAGCAGGTCGACGTTTACCTGACGTGGGGCGAACCACCTGCCGCCGTGGCCGAAAAACTGGCCGATGTTCGAGAGCGCGCGGCGCGAAACGGTCGCACGGTGAAGTTCGGGATTCGCCTGCATGTGATCGTTCGTGAAACCGCCGAAGAGGCCTGGAAAGCTGCGGACAAACTCATTGAGCACATCAGCGACGAGACCATTGCTGCCGCGCAAAAATCGTTCTCGCGATTTGATTCCGAAGGCCAGCGGCGCATGGCCGCATTGCATGACGGCCGTCGCGATAACCTGGAAATCTCGCCCAATCTCTGGGCCGGCGTCGGTCTGGTGCGCGGCGGTGCCGGGACTGCGCTGGTGGGTGACCCGCAGCAAGTGGCGGCGCGGATCAAGGAGTACGCGGACTTGGGGATCGAGAGTTTCATCTTCTCCGGCTACCCGCATCTCGAAGAGGCTTATCGCTTTGCCGAACTGGTGTTCCCGCTGCTGCCCGAGCCGTATGCCAGCCTGGCCGGACGTGGCGTCACCAACCTCACCGGGCCGTTTGGCGAAATGATTGCCAATGATGTGCTGCCGGCCAAAGCCACGGCCTGAAAGCCTCCCCTACTGATCGTTCCCATGCTCTGCGTGGGAACGATCAGTCGCCAGAAAAAAGGAACCTCGCGTGACTGCCAAGCCGCTAAGCGCCCTGTTGTCCCCCTTGCAGACCGCCCGCCAGCTGGCCGCCGAGTTTGCCCTGACCGCTGTCGAGCGCGATGAACGCGGCGGTACGCCGAAAACCGAACGTGATGCCTTGCGCCACAGCGGCCTGCTCGCTTTGAGCATTCCCGTCCAATACGGCGGCCTCGGCGCCAGCTGGAGCGAAACCCTGACCATCGTGCGCGAGTTCGCCAAGGTCGACAGTTCAATCGCCCATGTCTTCGGCTTTCATCACCTGATGCTCGCCACCGTGCGCCTGTTCGCCCGGCCCGAACAATGGCAACCGTGGTTTGAACAAACCGCGCGCAAGAACTGGTTCTGGGGCAACGCCCTCAACCCGCTGGACACACGCACCGTGGTGAAAAACCTCGGTAGTTGGCGCGAGTTTTCCGGCAAGAAGAGCTTCTGCTCCGGCGCCAGCGACTCGGAAATGCTGATCGCCTCGGCCGTCGACGAAAGTGCCGGCGGCAAGCTGTTGATCGCCGCGATTCCCAGCGGGCGCAGCGGTATCACGCTGCACAACGACTGGAACAACATGGGTCAGCGCCAGACCGACAGCGGCAGTGCCACGTTTGAACGGGTTCGGGTCGAAGAGTCGGAACTGCTGCTCGACCCCGGCCCGTTGAGCACACCGTTCGCCTGCCTGCGTCCCTTGATTGCCCAGCTCACGTTCACCCACATGTTCCTCGGCATTGCCGAGGGCGCATTCGAAGAGGCGCGGCAATACACCCTTACTGAAACCCGTCCGTGGCACAAATCCAGTGCTGCGGATGTGCGGCAAGATCCTTACGTGCTCGTCCATTACGGCGAATTCTGGGTGGCACTGGAAGGTGTTCGACTGCTGGTGGAGCGAGCCGCCATGTTGCTCGACAAGGCCTGGGCCAAGGGACCGAACCTGAGCGCCGAGGAACGCGGTCATCTGGCCACCGCCATCGCCACCGCCAAGGTCGCAGCGACGCGCAATGGCCTGGAACTCTGTAGCCATTTGTTCGAAGTGACCGGCGCCCGCTCGACTCACGCTTCACTGCGACTGGACCGCCATTGGCGCAATCTGCGCACGCAAACCCTGCACGATCCGGTGGATTACAAACTCCATGAACTGGGTGACTGGGCGCTGAACCAGTCCCTGCCGATCCCGACCTTCTATTCATAGCCTTCCACTCATGGAGCCTGTCCCATGCAACTGCTGACCTTACCGCCCTCACCCGCGTTGGCCACCTCGATCCGCGCTACGGCACAGGTGTTCGAAGACCCGAAATCCCAGGCCCTGCTCGCGCACTTGCAGCAGGTCGCGCCGAGTGAGGCCAGCGTGCTGATCATCGGCGAAACCGGCACCGGCAAGGAGCTGGTGGCGCGGCACATCCACAACCTCAGCGCCCGGCGCAACCGGCCGTTCGTGGCGGTGAATTGCGGCGCATTCTCCGAATCGTTGGTGGAGGCCGAGCTGTTCGGCCATGAAAAAGGTGCCTTCACTGGCGCGCTGAGTGCCAAGGCCGGCTGGTTCGAAGAGGCCGATGGCGGCACCTTGTTCCTCGACGAAATCGGTGATCTGCCGATGGCGATTCAGGTGAAATTGCTGCGGGTGTTGCAGGAGCGCGAAGTGGTGCGGCTGGGTTCGCGCAAGAGCATTCCGATCGATGTGCGCGTGCTGGCGGCGACCAACGTGCAACTGGAGAAAGCCATCAACGCCGGGCACTTTCGCGAGGACCTGTATTACCGCCTCGACGTGGTCAGTCTGGAACTGAGTCCATTGCGCGAGCGCCCCGGCGACATCCTGCCGCTGACCCGGCATTTCGTCGAAGCCTACAGCCAGCGCCTGGGTTACGGCAGCATCACCATCAGCAAAGAGGCCGAACACAAACTGCGCAGCTACGGCTGGCCGGGCAACATCCGCGAACTGGAAAACGTCATTCACCACACGCTGTTGATCTGCCGCAATGGTGTGATCGAGCGCGATGACTTGCGCTTGTCGAACATGCGCATCGAGCGTCAGGACGACCACCACGCCAACGTCGACGACTCACCGGAAGCCTTGCTCGATCGGGCCTTTCAAAAGCTCTTCGAGGAACAGGCCGGCGCGCTGCACGAGAAAGTCGAAGATGCGCTGTTGCGGGCAGCCTATCGCTTCAGCCATTACAACCAGGTGCACACCGCTGCCCTGCTGGGGCTGAGCCGCAACGTAACCCGCACTCGGCTGATCAAGATCGGCGAATTGGCGGTGAATAAACGCCGACCCACGGAGAACCTGCAGGGTGAGCGATTGATGCAGTTGTCGATCTAGCCGATCAGCGTGCAGTGCAATGCGTTGTCGTGGCTAAGCGCCAGGCTATGCAGCACCTGAAATGAGCCGAAGGTGACGGTTTTCGCCCGATGGGCGCGAATCAGCTGCCAGAAATCCTGCTCGCCGCTTTCGAAGCTCTGAAAGGCAGCTTCTCCGGCTTCGCGGGATTGCCATTGCAGGTAGTTGAGCACCCGCCGGCCATCGTCGCTGGCCTGGATGTTGGCACTCAAGAAACCTGGGTAGCCTTGGGCCAGACGTTCAGTGTGCGCCGACAGTGCCGACACCAGCGCGGCCTGCTGACGGGGTTCGATCTCGAATTCGATCAGTTGGGTGAAGCTGCGATTTTTCTCTGGCGCGTGCATGAATAGTCCCCACTCACTGTAAGCCGGATCTTGCGATCCGAAGGCCTGCAGGGTAAAACCTCGAGCTAACTAGAGGTCAAGGGGCATCTTTTAAATGATCACCTCGCAAAACCTGCATAAAGAGCTGACCGTCGGCCAAGTGGCCGCCCGCAGTGGTGTGGCGGTCACGGCGCTGCATTTCTATGAATCCAAAGGCCTGATCAAAAGCAATCGCAATCAAGGCAATCAGCGGCGTTATCCGCGGGAAGTGTTGCGCCGAGTGGCGCTGATCAAAGTGGCCCAGCGCCTGGGGATTCCGCTCGCGGAGATCGGCGAGGCGTTGAAATCCCTGCCGGACAACCGTGCGCCGACAGCAGCAGACTGGAAGGTGTTGTCGGCGCAGTGGAGCCGGGATCTGGATGAGCGGATCAATCAGCTGACCCTGCTGCGGGACAAGCTCAATGGGTGTATCGGGTGTGGATGTTTGTCGATGGAGGCGTGTCCGCTGCGTAACTTTGGTGATGTGTTGGGGGAGCGTGGGCCGGGGGCGCAGTTGCTGTCATGATCGCTGAACAGTGGCACTGCTGCTCGTCGGGCACTCGGTTGCGGGGAAGGGGCTGACCTATAGTATTTCGACCGAAAATCGGCGAAGGAACACCTTAACCCCATAACAAAAGGAGAACCGTCATGAGCGTAAAACCTATTCCAGAGGGTTATCACAGCATCACTCCTTATCTGGGCATTCAGAAAGCTGCCGAAGCTATCGACTTCTACAAGAAAGCCTTTGGCGCCACCGAAGTCATGCGCCTGTCCATGCCCGATGGCGGCATCGGGCATGCCGAACTGCGTATCGGCGACTGCCCGATCATGCTGGGCACACCCTGCGACCAGGGTCCATTGAGCAACCCGGACAACTCGCCGTCAGTCGGGCTGCATCTGTATGTGAACGATGTAGACAAGTCCTTTAAACAGGCAATCGATGCCGGTGCCACGCAGGTGTCCGAGGTCAAGGATCAGTTTTATGGCGACCGTTCGGGGACTTTGAAGGACCCTTATGGGCATCTGTGGTTTTTGTCCACGCGTAAAGAGGATCTGACTCAGGAGCAGATTGAACAGCGGGCGAAGGAGATGTTTAAGCAGGGTTGAGATCTTCAGTGCCTGATCCGGCCTCATCGCGGGCAAGCCCGCTCCCACAGGGATCTCTGTTGTTCACAGATAATGTGTTCAACACACAAATCCTGTGGGAGCGGGCTTGCCCGCGATGGGCATAGGTATCTACACATCTCTAAAGTCTTCGGCTGGCCACCCAGCCGATGGCCTCTTTAGCAAAACCCGCCAGTTCCTGGGGCGTGTATTGCTCCAATGTCTCGCACATGGCCAAAAGCATGTATAAACCGGCCAGCAGCGCGGAAGCCGTCACCGGCTGCGAGCGCTTCATCTGTCGACCAGACAGACGGACCAAAAAATCCCGTGTTTGCTCAGCAAACTCCCCCTTAGCCCGCATCAGACGCCAACTGACAGCACATGCCTGACTGGCGATCAACAGCCGTTTGAACACCGCTTCACCGCTCTCTTGCTGCCAGTTTTCCAGCTGATGCCCACCCCCTTTAAGCAGTTTGAAGTAGGACTCGATACGCCAGCGCCAGTAATACCAGAGCGCCAATCGTTCATCTGCGACCTCTTGCTCAAGGTTGCTCAGCAAATACCATTCGGCCAGCAGGTGACCATCGGCTCCCAGTATTCGGCTCACGACGAGCCGGGCCGGCAACGGCTCACCAGACTTGCGCAGCGTCTTGCGGTCGGCCCTGTCTTTGGTGAAAGGCTGGGCTTGGCGAGTCAGCACGACGGCGGTTTCTCCCACCCATTGAATGGCCGGTTTTCCTTTGTAGTCCACCTTGCGAGTTTTGCGGTAGGTCATCTCGCGAGCAATTTGACTCAGGGCCCTCGATTGACCTGCATGACTGGCCGTGGAACCGGCCTTGACTCGCACCAGCCATTGCCGACCTTCGGCCTGCCATTGCCTCAGGTGAGCGACCGAATCAGCCTCTCGATCCACGATATGGACAAGCGGCTTGGCAAAATTCTGCTGTTCCAGCCAAGTGATACGTTGTGTCAGTTCATGCAGATGCTTCTCAGGGGCCAGCACTTCTTCGGCTCGCGTGCTGAGCACGCCGTCCCTGGTCGCTAGATTCTGAGCAGGAGTACAGATCGGTGCACCGTCACGATCCGTGACGAGCAGGCTGCTTTGCAGCTCGTAACCGATGTCGCCCCGGTGGGTCATTTGCAGGCGATCAGCCTTGCTGTGGTGGTGCATGTAATTGAGCCGAGACCAATCATGCATGACCAGCGCGTAATCATCGCAGTCATCTCGACAACCCTCGTGGGCTAACGCCAGCAGCGGTTTAACCAGGTCAACGGGCCGAACCCGGTCATTGCTCAAAAATCGCCAAAGGGCTTGCGTCTGTGCAAAAGCCTTGTCGCTTCGCGGCAAGGCTTTCATCCCGGCGGCCAGCGCCGGTAGTCCATTACTGTGTCCCATGACTAACTCGTCGTATCGTTTTGTCAGTCGGGCATCTAGCCCGGTCATTTGATATCCATGCCGTCCCTTTATAGACCAGGATCGGGAGATGTGTAGATACCTATGCCGCGATGGGGCCATCACATTCAACATCAATGCTGACTGCTCCCACTCAGGGCAGAAACACGAAACATTTACTTTCATATCCCCTTTCGGGATTTTCGATGCTCATACGTCTTATTTAGATGCAGTCGGTCGCGCAGGCAAAAGCCACGGCCGGACTTTTCATGGACCGCAACGCTGGGAAGCCCGCAGCAGTGGTCCTCTCATCGAAACAAGACCGTTAATCATGTCGAAGAAATCCCGTTCAAAACTCTGGTTTCTGGTCCATAGCTGGCTGGCGCTGCCCATCTGGTTCTTTGTATTGATCGTCTGTGTGACCGGCACGCTGGCGGTGGTCAGTCAGGAAATCATCTGGCTGGCCAACCCGCAAATGCGTGCCAGCCCGCCTTCGGACGATGCGCCGCGGCTCAACTATGACGAGATCATTGCCGCCATCAAAAAGGCCGAGCCCCAGACGCTGGTCGAGGGCATCAGTCGCCCCGACGAGTCGCATTTCGCCCTCGACGTGGACGTCAGTTACCCGGACGGACGCTCGGTGACAGTGTATGTGAACCCCTACAGCGGGGTGATCCAGGGCACCGCTCCACCATTCAACTTCAAGGCATTCACCCGCGCACTGCATGGCTGGTGGCTAGTGCCGTTCACCAACGGCTACAGCTGGGGCTGGTATCTGGTGTCGTTTCTCGCGCTACCGATGCTGGCGTCGCTGGTGACCGGGCTGGTGGTCTACAAACGGTTCTGGAAAGGCTTCTTCCGACCGACCCTGCGCATTCGCCATGGCGCGCGGATTTTCTGGGGCGACTTTCACCGGCTCAGCGGCATCTGGTCGATCTGGTTCATCGCGGTGATCTCAATCACCGGTGTCTGGTTCCTGATCAAGGCGATTCTGTTCGACAACCAGATTTCGATTACCACAGAACCGGTGGTGTCGGTCGTCTCGCGCGAAAGCGTGCCGTTGACCAGCACCGGCAAACCGGCTCCGATGATCAGTCTGGAACAGGCCATCAAGGTCGCTCAGGAGCAAATCCCCGGACTTGACGCCAGTTTTGTCACCCTGCCGAGCAACGCCTACAGCCACCTCTCAGTGGGCGGTCGAAGCTGGTATCCGCTGATGTTCCAGACGGCCGAGGTCAACCCGTACAACGGCGATATTGCCAGCACGCGGTTGCTGACCGATCGCACCGGCCTGGAGTTCGTGACCGAGTCGATGCGTCCATTGCACACCGGTGATTTTGGCGGGATCTGGATCAAGCTGATCTGGTTTTTCTTCGGTTTGCTGCTGAGCATGATGGTGCTCAGCGGGTTGCTGATCTGGACCAAACGCACCGCCCTGGCCACCGCCAATGCGTTCAAGCGCAGCAACAAGGCCCCGCGCCCGGTGTCGAGACCGCAAACGGTCATGAACCAACAGACTCCGGAGGGCAACCTGTGAGCAAGACGATCACTGCACCGCAGCCTTCCCGGGCGAGCCTGCTCTGGCGCAAATGGCGCTTTCACATCAACATTTTCTTGCTGCTGATCCCTCTGGGCTTCATGCCCAAATACTTTGCCGACGCCTCGCTGTTTCGCGGCGACAGCGGACTGGGAGAACGGGAGATCGGCGAAATCCAGGTCGGCCCCTGGAGCCTGCAACTGGCCGAACTGCGCAACGAAGCGCCGCGGCTGACCGGCCCCGCCGGCTACATGAAAGGCTTTAACGCAGCGCTGTGCGAGCGCTGTCGCGATCAGGTCAAGGCGACTTACCTGCGCATCGGCAAACCTCGCAGCCTGCGCGCGGCCGGGGCGATTTTCTTCGGTACGCCGTACCGCATGGGCGCGATGCTGCTAGTGCCTGAGAAGACCAAAGCCGATGCCGAACTGTGGATCACCATGGAAGGCTGGGACGGTGCCATGCATCAAGCATCCATCCCCCTGAGCCAGGCGTCCCCGGCCACCCTCGCATGGCTGAACAAACAAGGAGGCAAACCATGATCAACGCTTTTCGCCCCGTTCTATTGATGTGCTGCGCAGCCTTCAGCACCAGCGCCCTGGCCCATAACCCGATGTGCGAATGCAAGGCCATCGACGCCGAACAGATTCAATGCACCGGCGGTTTTTCCGACGGCAGCGGCGCACCAGGTGTAACCCTGGACGTAATCGGCTACGACGAAACCATCCTGGTGCCTGGCAAGCTCGGCAGCGATTCGACCCTGACGTTCAAGAAGCCCGGCGCTGAGTTCTACGTGCTGTTCGACGCCGGTCCCGGCCATGTCGTCGAGATCGACCAAGCCGACATCGAGGCGCCCTGAACGTGAGTATGACGTCGCCCACCACCCAAGTTGTTCGCCCGGCCGGTGCCGGCCACGAAACCCTCTATGTATTGCTGTTGTGCCTGATGATCCTGGCGGTTGCCGGCTCGGTGGTCGCCTGGCGTGGTGAGGCTCAGGAAGTGAGCATCGTGGGCAGCCATCAGCTGGACGCCCGTCGTGATCTGAGCGCATCCGAGCAAGGTATCTACGCCGACCTGCGGGTCACGCTGGATGAAATTCATCTGTTGCGTCAGGAACAGCAAGCGTTGCCCACACCCACCACCCTCGCCGATGAAGGCTTTGCGCCGTTTGCCCAGGACGCCAGTTCTGTCAGCCGCGGCGGCCATGCGTGGCAGTTGCTGGACGCCAAGGCGTACTTCGGCCAGAGCCAGACCCCAACCGTCGCCGGCTCGTTTTTGATGCGTTTGACCGCTGAAGACGACTCCGCGCCAGACATCTGGCTCAACCGCGGCAGCGCCCTCCCCGTCCCGAACGATCTCACCGACGCGGCGCTCAACGGCGCCGGCTGGCAGCAGATCGTCGCGCAATTCGATGCTGGGGTCACCCGCCAGCATCGGCATTGAATCCTCGCCTTCACCCGAGAGAAGACCGCTTTCCCATGCCCAGTTCATCTCAACGTCATTGCTTTTTTCGCCTGCTGCTGGTCGGCCTGTTTGCCTGTTTGCTGACACCTTTGGCCAGTGCCGATGAAGCCAAGCGCCTGCGCATCGGCATCACCTTGCATCCTTATTACAGTTACGTGGCCAACATCGTTGGTGACAAGGCCGAAGTGGTGCCGCTGATCCCGGCCGGTTTCAACCCTCATGCCTACGAACCTCGGGCCGAGGACATCAAACGCATCGGCGGGCTGGACGTGGTCGTGCTCAACGGCGTGGGCCATGACGACTTCGCCGACCGCATGATCGCCGCCAGCGAAACCCCGAACATCAAGGTGATCGAAGCCAACGAAAACGTGCCCCTGCTGGCCGCCACCGGCGTCGCTGCCCGGGGTGCCGGCAAGGTGGTCAATCCGCACACATTCCTGTCGATCAGCGCTTCCATTGCCCAGGTCAACAACATCGCCCGGGAACTGGGCAAGCTCGACCCGACCAACGCCAAAACCTACACCCAGAACGCCCGCGCCTACGGCAAACGCCTGCGGCAGATGCGCGCCGACGCCCTGGCAAAACTGACCCAGGCGCCGAACGCCGAGTTGCGCGTGGCCACCGTCCATGCCGCCTACGACTATTTGCTGCGCGAGTTTGGCCTGGAAGTGACCGCCGTGGTCGAGCCGGCCCACGGCATCGAACCGAGCCCCAGCCAGCTGAAAAAGACCATCGATCAACTGCGGGAGCTGGACGTGAAAGTGATCTTCTCGGAGGTGGATTTCCCATCCACCTACGTCGAGACCATCCAGCGTGAATCCGGGGTGAAGCTGTACCCGCTGTCGCACATTTCCTATGGCGAATACACCGCCGACAAGTACGAAAAAGAAATGACCGGCAACCTCAACACTGTCGTCCGGGCGATTCAGGAGTCAGGCGCATGACGGCTAAAGAAACCATCACTGAATCCCCTGTGGTTTCGGGGCCGACGCTGGATTTCGCCGAAGTCAGCCTGACGCTGGGCCGGACAACGATCCTCGACAAGGTGAGCTTTCAAGTCCAGCCCGGCAGCGTGCATGCACTGGTCGGCCCCAACGGTGGCGGCAAGAGTTCGCTGATCAAGACCCTGCTGGGGCAAATGCCGCATCAAGGCCGCCTCAGCCTGCAATGGCCTGGCGATCCGGGGACCATCGGCTACGTGCCTCAGGCCCTGGAATTCGATCGCGGTTTACCGATGACTGTCGATGACTTCATGGCCGCCATGTGCCAGCGGCGCCCGGCGTTCCTCGGGTTGAGCAAACATTACGCGGTGGCCATCGGCGAAGCGCTGGAACGGGTCGGTATGCAGGACAAACGCAAGCGGCGTATGGGCGCGTTGTCCGGCGGTGAGCGCCAGCGCGTTTTGTTGGCCCAAGGACTGATTCCGGCGCCACAGTTGCTGGTGCTCGACGAACCGATGTCGGCCCTCGATGAGGCCGGCATTCAGGTGTTCGAACGGCTACTGGGCGACTGGCGCCAAAGCGGCATTACCGTGCTGTGGATCGAGCATGATCTGGAAGCGGTCGGGCGACTGGCGGACCGGGTCACCGGGCTCAATCGCCGGGTGCTGTTCGATGCCACGCCGAAACAGGCACTGACCCCGGAGCGACTGCTGACCCTGTTCTCGACCCATCCCCGGAGCGCTGCCTGATGAGTTACGAAGCCTTTCGTTTGATGGTCCAGGGTTGGGCCTCGTCCGGTTACCTGCCAGAAGCGCTGGCTTATGGATTTGTGGTCAACGCGCTGCTCGCCGGGCTGTTGATCGGCCCGGTATTGGGCGGCTTGGGTACGCTGGTGGTGGTCAAGCGTTTCGCGTTTTTCTCCGAAGCCGTGGGCCACGCGGCGCTGACCGGTGTGGCCATCGGCATTCTGCTCGGTGAACCCTACACCGGGCCTTATGGCAGCCTGTTCGGTTACTGCCTGCTGTTCGGCATTCTGCTCAACTATCTGCGTAATCGCACGGGGCTGGCGCCGGACACGTTGATCGGTGTGTTCCTTTCCGTGTCGTTGGCCTTGGGCGCCAGCCTGTTGTTGATTCTGGCGGGCAAGATCAACGTGCACATTCTGGAAAACGTGCTGTTCGGTTCGGTGCTGACGGTCAACGGCAACGACCTGCTGGTGTTGGCCATCGTCGGTTCGCTGGTGATGGCGCTGGCCCTGCCGTTGTACAACCGCATCATGCTCGCCAGTTTCAACCCGCAACTGGCGGCGGTACGCGGTGTGGCGGTGAAGACCCTGGATTACTTGTTCGTGATCCTGGTAACCCTGATCACGGTGGCGGCAGTGAAAGTCATCGGCGCGATTCTGGTCGGTGCCCTGTTGGTGATTCCAGCGGCGGCCGCGCGCTTGCTCAGCCAGTCGCTGAAGGGTTTCTTCTGGTGTTCGGTGCTGATCGCCACGGTGAGCACGCTGTGCGGAATTCTCGCGCCGATTGTCTTTGACCTGCCTATCCCGTCCGGTGCCGCGATCATTCTGGTGGCCGGTATCGCCTTCGCTCTGGCCGCGATTGCTCGCGGCATCGTTCCAAGTCTGAAAGGGAACCTCGGATAAATGTCTTCTTCTCTGCGTCAATTAACCCTGGCGGTGACCTTGTGTGGGCCTGCCTCGTTCAACGCATTCGCCACCGACGCCTTCGAACCGATGCGCCTGGTGGCCAATCACGGTGTGGGTAACACCGCGCTCTTCGCCTCGACTTCAACTCACAAAGTGCTGGTTCTGGCGGCGTTGCCTGTGACCTACGGTCTGGGTGCCCTGCTACTGGAGGGCACCGATATCAGCCTTGAGCGCGCCGCGCCGGCCAATCTGCCCGGCAGCCGACAGACCGCTTATTTCACCGGTCGAGGCGCTCCGGCGCTCAGTAAGCTGGCAATCGATGCCGATGCGGTCATCGGCCTGCGCTCGCTATGGCCGGACGATCCGCTGTACCCGAACGCCCGCCGCAGCAATATCCGCATCATTGAAATCGACGCCGCCCGCCCGGTGGACGGCGCCCTGCCTGGCATCGCCGTGCAGCCTGGCAGCAAGGTCGATGGCTTGAACAGTCAGCCTTGGTTGGCCAGCAACAACATGGGCCGGATGGCGGATGTCATGGCGGCAGACCTGGTGCGCCTGGCGCCAGCGGCCAAGCCTAAGATCGACGCCAATCTGGCAGCGCTCAAACAACGCTTGCTCAAGCTCAGCGCCGACAGCGAGTCACGACTGGCCAGTGCCGACAACCTGAGTGTGATGAGCTTGAGCGATCATTTCGGTTACCTGATCGGCGGCCTCAACCTGGAGCTGATCGGCCTCGATGCACGGCCGGATGCCGAGTGGACACCTGAGGCGCTCAAGCAATTGGGCGCAACGCTCAAGGACAATGACGTAGCGGTGGTGCTGCATCATCGCCAGCCGTCGGACGCGGTGAAAGCGCTGATTGCCGAGGCTGGCAGTCGGTTGGTGGTGTTAACTGTCGATGCGGCAGATCCAGTGGCCGAATTGGAAGGGAATGTGGATTTGGTGATCAAGGGGTTGAGCGGGGTGTAACGTCAGTTGAACCGTGTAATCGTTCATCGCGGGCAAGCCCGCTCCCACAGGGATTTGTGGTGTTCACTCTATTTATGCAACAACACCAATCCACTGTGGGAGCGGGCTTGCCCGCGATGACGGTCTGACAGGCGACATAAACCTCCAGGCCTGAAAAAGCCCGCTGACCGTCACCGGTCAGCGGGCTTTCGTTCCCAAGCTCTGCGTGGGAATGCAGCCAGAGACGCTCCGCGTCTCACTTGACAGCTCAGTGAGCCACGGCCGCCTGCTCTTCCATTTTCTGGCGCAGGCTCAGCGGACGCATGTCGGTCCAGACCTCTTCGATGTAGGCCAGGCATTCCTTTTTCAGGCCACTCTTGCCCACGGTGCGCCAGCCTTGTGGCACGGCTTTGTAGTCGGGCCAGATCGAGTATTGCTCTTCGTGGTTGACCACGACCTGAAAGAGGATGTCCTCGCGGTCGAATACTGACGTCATGCTGTCTCTCCATCGCTGTAGGGTGGGCTGCACGCCGTGCGCAGCCGTTATGTAGAAGGAACGTTCAAGGCCTCAAAAAATTTAGAGGCTGGCGGTGGCGGCGGCCATGGCTCTGCCGAAAATCTCGGCCACCCGATCGATTTCTGTGGCAGTGATCACCAGCGGCGGCAGGAAACGCACGACACCGCCGTGACGCCCGCCCAGCTCAAGGATCAACCCACGCTTGAGGCATTCGCGCTGCACCAGCGGCGCCAGACGAGCGAATATCGGTGGATGGCCCTGAGCGTCCGGCGCGCCGGTCGGGTCGACCAGTTCGACGCCCAGCATCAAGCCGCGTCCGCGAATGTCGCCCAGTTGCGGGAAGTCCCGTTGCAGGATGTGCAAGTGTTCACTCAAGCGTTCGCCCATGACGGCGGCATGCTCGCAAACCTTGTGCTCTGTCAGGTAGCGCATCACTGCAGAGCCTGCGGCCATGGCCATCTGATTACCGCGGAAAGTCCCGGCATGGGCGCCCGGCAGCCAGGTGTCGAGCCAGTCGCGATAGACCACCACCGCCAGCGGCAGGCTGCCGCCGATGGCTTTGGACATTACCACCACGTCCGGAATGATCCCGGCGTGCTCGAAGGCGAACATCTTGCCGGTGCGGGCAAAACCGCTCTGGATTTCATCGACGATCAGCGCTACGCCGGCCTTTTCGGTGATGCGTCGCAAGCCGCGCAGCCAATCGAGATCAGCCGGAATCACCCCGCCCTCGCCCTGCACCGCTTCGACGATCACCGCAGCAGGCAGTTGCACGCCGGCCTCTGGATCATTCAGCAGGTTTTCCAGGTAATTCAGATTGACCTGCACCCCCTGCGCGCCGCCGAGCCCGAACGGGCAACGGTAATCGTAGGGATACGGCATGAACTGCACGCCACTACTGAGCAAGGCACCCAACGGCTTTTTCGGCCCCAGACTGCCCATCAGGCTCAGCGCGCCCTGGCTCATGCCGTGGTAACCGCCCTGGAACGACAAAACCGTGCTGCGCCCGGTGGCGGTGCGCACCAGTTTCAGAGCGGCTTCCACCGCATCGGTACCGGTGGGGCCACAGAACTGGATCTTCGCTTCAGCGGCCAATGCCTGTGGCAGCAAACCGAACAGGTCCTGAACAAACTGATCCTTGACCGGCGTGGTCAGGTCAAGTGTGTGCAGCGGCAGTTCATCGGTCAGTACTTGCTGGATCGCTTCGATCACCACCGGATGGTTGTGCCCCAGGGCCAGCGTCCCCGCACCGGCCAGGCAATCGATGAAACAGCGGCCTTCGACGTCCTCGACATAAATGCCCTTGGCACGCTTGAGTGCCAGGGGAATACGCCGCGGGTAGCTGCGAGCATTCGACTCCTGCCGGCTCTGACGGGCCAGCAGCGGCGATTCGTTGAACTGATAAAGCGTCTCGGCAGGCGCCGAGACGATCCGGGCCGGCTGATCTTCGATAAGGCTGGTAGCGACTGACATCTCTCGATCCCTCAATACGCTGTTGATAGTGACCAAAACTGCACACCGGGCAGGTGCGCGTTCCGGTCACGGGGCGCACTTGCAGGTTTTCCTGTTCTGGAAACGCATCAGGACCTCAAGGATTTAGACCCTCGATCAGCTTTCTATGAAGGTGGCGACAGCGCCTTGTGCATGGGAATGGCATGGAGTCCCGCCACGGTGAAAGTTTCAGCGCAAGCCCGGTAACCCAGACGGTGGTAAAACGCCTCGCCGGTACGGGTGCTATTGAGCCGCGCCTGAGGCAAACCCAGAGCGATCAACCACGTCTCGAGGTCCTGCATCAGCGCTTGTCCGGCGCCTCGACGAAACCATTCCGGTTGCACATAACAGAACGCGACTTTGCCGCTGATCGCCGCCAAGGCGGCGCCGATCGGTTTGTCCTGCAACAGGGCGATGTTCAGGTACAACCGTGGGTCGGTCAGCCAGGGCTGCACGTGTTCGATGGTTTTGTTGTGAGTCCAGGTGGCGACGGTTCGCGGATCGTTGCGGTGGTCGAGCGCGCAGCCGACGCGAATGGAACGCTCGACGATCCGGCTGATGATGCCGGCATCGGCGGGCGTTGCCTTGCAGATGTGTATCGATGCATCCATGGCGCTGTTACCTCAATCCATTGAGTCAAAGCTGCCGGGGACGATAACGCCGAGGGGACCGGATGGCTAATGGCGAGACGTTACATTTGGTGTGCAACACAGAACAAATGTGGGAGTGGGCTTGCTCGTGAAGAAGCCCACAAAGTCACCGACTATCTAACGGCCCCACGCAATTGCCCCACCAACCCTTGCAATGTCGCCGGCTCAGCCACTTCAACGGCCACCGCCGGGCCCGCCACCAGGGTCACCCGCGACCACAGCCTGCGAAACACGCCCTTGTCCGGATCACGGCTGAAGAAACTCCCCCACAACCCCTGCAACGCCAGCGGAATTACCGGCACCGGCGTTTCTTCGAGAATCCGCGTCAGCCCGCCCTTGAATTCATTGATCTCGCCATCGGCGGTCAACTTGCCTTCAGGGAAAATGCACACCAGTTCGCCGTCCTTCAGGTATTGGGCGATGCGGGTGAAGGCTTTTTCGTAGATTTGAATGTCTTCCTGACGCCCGGCAATCGGAATCGTCCCCGCCGTGCGAAAGATGAAGTTCAGGACCGGCAGGTTGTAGATTTTGTAGTACATCACAAAGCGAATCGGCCGACGCACTGCGCCGCCAATCAGCAAGGCATCGACGAACGACACATGGTTGCAAACCAGCAATGCTGCGCCTTCATCGGGAATCAGCTCCAGATTGCGATGCTCGACACGGTACATGGAATGGCCGAGCAGCCAGATCATGAAGCGCATGCTGAACTCGGGGACGATTTTGAAGATATAAGCGTTAACGCCGATGTTCAGCAGCGACACCACCAGGAACAGCTGCGGGATCGACAGCTTGGCGAGGCTCAGCAAGACGATCGACACAATCGCCGAGACCACCATGAACAGGGCGTTAAGAATGTTGTTGGCGGCGATCACCCGCGCACGCTCGTTCTCGACAGTACGCGACTGGATCAGCGCATACAGCGGCACGATGTAGAAACCGCCGAAGACACCAAGCCCAAGGATGTCGATCAACACCAGCCAGGCGTAACCGAACCCAAGGACTTCGATCCAGCCATGGCCATCAACACTGTCCGGTATCCCGCCGGAATGCCACCACAGCAACAGGCCAAACACCGTCAGACCGAACGAGCCAAACGGCACCAGACCGATCTCGACTTTGCGCCCGGAAAGTTTTTCGCAGAGCATCGACCCCAGTGCGATCCCGACTGAGAACACCGTAAGAATCAGCGTCACCACGGTCTCGTCGCCGTGCATCCATTCCTTGGCATACGCCGGGATTTGCGTCAAATAAATCGCCCCGACAAACCAGAACCATGAGTTGCCGACAATCGAGCGTGATACCGCGGGGGTTTGCCCCAAGCCCAGCCTCAACGTGGCCCAGGACTGACTGAAGATGTTCCAGTTCAAACGCATTTCCGGCGATGCCGCCGCGGCCCGGGGAATGTTGCGGCTGGCCAGGTAACCGAGCACCGCGATACCGATGATTGCTGTCGATACCACCGGCGCGTAGTTGCTGATGGACATCATGATCCCGGCACCAATCGTCCCGGCGAGAATCGCCAGGAAGGTGCCCATTTCCACCAGACCATTGCCGCCCACCAGTTCCTCTTCGCGCAAGGCCTGCGGCAGGATCGAGTACTTCACCGGCCCGAACAGCGCCGAGTGGGTGCCCATGGCAAACAACGCGACCAGCATCAGTGACAGGTGATCGAACATGAAACCGACCGCACCCACCGCCATGATGACGATTTCGCCGAGCTTGATCAGACGGATCAGTGCGTCCTTGGCGAACTTTTCCCCGAATTGCCCGGCCAGGGCCGAGAACAGGAAGAACGGCAGGATAAACAGCAACGCACACAGGTTGACCCAGATCGAACGGTCACCCTCGATGGTCAGCTTGTACAAAATGGCGAGGATCAGCGACTGCTTGAAGATGTTGTCATTAAAGGCCCCAAGGGACTGCGTGACAAAAAAAGGCAGGAAGCGCCGAGTACGAAGCAAGGTGAACTGTGAGGGGTGGCTCATCTTCCATGTGTCCCTGATGTTGGGTAAAGAGTGGCGTGAATACTGTTATTGGAATGTCGATCGTCGATCCAGGCCACAGATTACCTAATCTTTACAGGTTATTTCTTTAATCCTGCAATGCACGGCGAAACGAACAACTCACCCCGCCACGCGCCTTGCACCGTACGGTTGGCGACAATCAGCCACATCACCGCCAGCAACGCGACCAACACGCAACCAAAGGCACTGAAAAACATCAGGTTCAAGGTGCTGGCCAGTTTCAGCGTAGCCAGGGAGTAGACACCCAGCGGGAAAGTGAAGCCCCACCAGCCGAGGTTGAACGGGATACCAGCGCGCAAATAACGCACGGTGATCAACAACGCCACCAGCATCCACCAGAGCCCGAAGCCCCACAGCGTAATGCCAGCCACCAAGCCAAGCCCTGCGGCAATCTCGCCGATACCCGGCAGACCATTGGCGGCAAAGATCGCTGGCGCGTCGGCGCCCAACAGCAACATGCCCAGCGCACCCGTGCCAATCGGCCCCAGGGCCAGCCAGCTCGAAGCAGCCATATTTTCATGGGGCAATTTATGCAACGCCATGCGCAACAACAGGATAGTCAGAATGCTGAACGCTACCGGTAGGGAAAACGCCCAGAGCACGTAGCTAGTCACCAACACCACCAGTTGCGAATGAACATCGGCCAGGTGCGGCGCCAGCAAGCCACCGCTGGCAGCCGCCACTTCCGCCGCCACCACTGGCAACAGCCAGACGGCGGTCATCTGGTCGATGCTGTGCTCTTGGCGGGTGAACATCATGTAGGGAATCAATACACCGCAGGCCAGCGACATCGCCACGTCCAGCCACCACAGCACTTCGGCGAGATGAATCACACCGTCGCCCCAGCGCCGCAAACCGAACAGCAGAAAGCCATTGATGATGGTCGCAAGGCCCATGGGGATGGTGCCGAAAAACATCGAAACCGTGGAATGACCGAAAATCCGCCGCGCCTCGTCGAAGAACATCACCCAACGCGCGGCATACAGGGCTGTGAACAAGACAAACAAGGCGATATTGAACAGCCACAGGCCTTCGGCAAACGCGTGCAGACCGGGACTCGACACCGGCAATTGCGCAAGCGCCAGCGCCAATACACCAGTGCCCATGGTCGCCGCGAACCAGTTGGGGGTGAATTGGCGGATGGCCTCTCGTGGATGCTGCAAATGACTGAGCGGTTTGATACCGGGTTTAACGCTATGGGTGCAGGTCATGGTGAACTCCTGTCCTCTGGTGAGGTGGGAGCTCATGGTAGATCTGAATCGAATATCGATATAACGGGTAATATCTCTAACTGTTATCTGTTTTGCAGATAAGTCATCACACGCTGCCTTCCGTCTCGATCACCAATATCCTCGCCACACCTCGCGGATGAGCCACATGCTCAGTACCCACTGACGCATAAAAAATATCGCCAACCTCAAGCAGCGTTTCCTTCTCCAGGCCTGCTTCGCGATAACGCATCTGCACTTGGCCATCGAGCACCACGAACACTTCCTGGCCATCGTTGATGTGCCATTTGTAAGGCTGATCGGTCCAGTGCAAACGGGTGGTGATGCCGTTCATGTTAGCGATATCCAGCGCCGCCCAGGCGCGGTCACCGGTGAAGGATTTGCTGCGGATGATCTTCATGGGGCGGTCCGTCGAAATGAATGGCGGTGCCAAGGCTAACGGTCATCGAACATCGACGCCACAGACTTTGACGGACTGTATGGGTTGATCGATATTGCATTGAATCAGTGGGGCCGCCTTCGCAAGCAAGCCCGCTCCCACACTGGATTGAGGATGCCCAGATATTTTGTGTTTACTGACGATCGAGTGTGGGAGCGGGCTCGCTCGCGAAGAGGCCCCCAAACACACCAAAAATCGAACTGACTCCCAACCTGCGACACCCCACCACGCCACGACCTTGGTCGACACTGACTAACTCAAGCGGTCATGCGAGACTGTCCTGACCGGGTGGAGTCCCGGATGTCTTTTGTCTGGAGTTCCCATGTCGCTGTCCATCGGGCTGATTGCCACCGTCGCCCTGGCCTATATGGCCATCCTGTTCGCTATCGCCTTTTACGGTGACCGGCGCAGCGCGCCGTTGCCGCCACGGGTGCGTGCCTGGGTGTACAGCTTGTCGCTGGCCGTTTATTGCACCAGTTGGACATTCTTTGGCGCCGTGGGCCAGGCGGCAGAACAACTCTGGTCATTCCTGCCGATCTACCTCGGACCGATCCTGCTGCTGGTGTGCGCGCCGTGGGTCCTGCAAAAAATGGTGATGATCAGCAAGCAGGAAAACATCACTTCCATCGCCGACTTCATCGCCGCCCGCTATGGCAAATCCCAGTCGCTGGCGGTGGTGGTGGCGCTGATCTGTCTGGTCGGCGTATTGCCCTACATCGCCTTGCAGCTCAAGGGCATCGTGCTGGGCGTGAACCTGCTGATCGGCGCCGGCGCTGACGCCATGGGCACACGCGCGCAGGACACGGCGCTGATCGTGTCGCTGGTGCTGGCGCTGTTCACCATCGTTTTCGGTACCCGCAACCTCGATGCCACGGAACACCACCGCGGCATGGTGATGGCGATTGCCTTTGAATCGCTGGTCAAGCTGTTCGCTTTTCTCGCGGTCGGCGCGTTCGTGACCTATGGCCTGTACGACGGTTTTGACGACCTGTTCGACCAGGCCATGCTCGCTCCGCGCCTCGAAGCGTACTGGAAAGAAACCATCAACTGGCCGTCCATGGTGGTGCAAACCGGCGTGGCGATGATGGCGATCATCTGCCTGCCCCGGCAGTTCCATGTGACCGTGGTGGAAAACATCGACCCCCAGGACCTGCGTTTGGCCAAGTGGGTATTCCCGGCCTATCTGGCGCTGGCGGCGTTGTTTGTCGTGCCGATCGCACTGGCCGGTCAGATGTTGCTGCCCAGTTCGGTGCTGCCGGACTCATTCGTCATCAGCCTGCCCCTGGCTCAATCTCACCCTGCCTTGGCGATGCTGGCGTTTATTGGTGGCGCTTCGGCGGCGACCGGTATGGTGATCGTGGCCAGCGTGGCGCTGTCGACCATGCTCTCCAACGACCTGTTGCTGCCCTGGTTGCTGCGGCGCAACAACGCCGAGCGGCCATTCGAAGTGTTCCGCCAGTGGATGCTGTCGGTGCGCCGGGTGAGCATCGTGGTCATTCTGCTATTGGCCTACGTCAGCTATCGCCTGCTGGGCTCCACCGCAAGCCTGGCGACCATCGGCCAGATCGCCTTCGCCGCCGTCACCCAACTGGCCCCGGCCATGCTTGGCGCACTGTACTGGAAACAGGCTAACCGTCGTGGGGTGTTCGCAGGGCTGGCCGCAGGCACGTTCCTCTGGTTCTACACGTTGGTATTGCCGATCGCCGCCAAGAGTCTCGGCTTGCCCCTGAGCAGTTTTCCGGGCCTGGCATGGCTGCAAGGCAATCCGTTGAACCTGCCGATCACCCCGCTGACTCAAGGCGTGGTGCTGTCCCTGGCGGGCAACTTCACCTTGTTCGCCTGGGTCTCGCTACTGTCACGCACGCGGGTTTCGGAGCACTGGCAGGCCGGCCGCTTCATTGGCCAGGAAATCAGCGCCCGCCCGAGCGCCCGCTCGATGCTGGCGGTACAGATCAACGACTTGCAGCAACTGGCCGCCCGTTTTGTCGGCGAAGAGCGGGCTCGTCAGAGTTTCCTCCGTTTCGCCTACCGTCAGGGCAAGGGCTTCAACCCGAACCAGAACGCGGACGGTGAATGGATCGCCCATACCGAACGCTTGCTGGCCGGTGTACTCGGCGCATCTTCAACCCGGGCGGTGGTAAAAGCCGCCATCGAAGGTCGGGAAATGCAACTCGAGGATGTCGTGCGGATCGCCGACGAAACCTCGGAAGTGCTGCAGTTCAACCGCGCCCTGTTGCAAGGCGCCATCGAAAACATCACCCAGGGCATCAGTGTGGTCGACCAGTCGTTGAAACTGGTGGCCTGGAACCGGCGCTACCTTGAGTTATTCAACTACCCCGACGGTTTGATCAGCGTTGGCCGACCGATTGCCGACATCATTCGCTACAACGCCGAGCGCGGCCTGTGCGGCCCCGGCGAAGCGGAAGTGCACGTCGCCCGCCGCCTGCACTGGATGCGTCAGGGCCGCGCCCATACCTCCGAGCGATTGTTTCCCAATGGTCGAGTGATCGAGCTGATCGGTAACCCGATGCCCGGCGGCGGTTTCGTCATGAGCTTCACCGACATCACCGCGTTCCGCGAGGCCGAGCAGGCGCTGACCGAAGCGAACGAAGGCCTCGAACAACGGGTCACCGAACGGACCCACGAGCTGTCGCAACTCAATATTGCCCTGACCGAAGCCAAGGGCACTGCCGAATCGGCCAACCAATCCAAAACCCGTTTCCTGGCCGCCGTCAGCCATGACTTGATGCAACCGCTGAATGCTGCGCGGCTGTTCTCTGCCGCCCTCTCCCACCAGGAAGAAAACTTATCCAGTGAAGCCCGGAAACTGGTTCATCACCTGGACAGTTCGCTGCGCTCGGCCGAGGACCTGATCAGCGATCTGTTGGACATTTCCCGCCTGGAAAACGGCAAGATCAACCCTGATCGCAAGCCCTTCGAGCTCAATGATTTATTCCATACGCTGGGCGCCGAGTTCAAGGCCCTGGCTCAAGAACAGGGATTGAAATTTCGCGTCAGGGGCAGTGCGTTACGGGTCGACAGCGACATCAAACTGCTGCGACGGATCCTGCAGAACTTCCTGACCAATGCCTTCCGCTACGCCAAAGGCCCGGTGCTGCTCGGCGTTCGGCGGCGCAAGGGTGAGCTGTGTCTGGAGGTCTGGGACCGTGGACCGGGCATTCCGGAAGACAAACTGCAGGTGATTTTCGAAGAGTTCAAACGCCTCGACAGCCACCAGACCCGGGCCGAGAAAGGTTTGGGCCTGGGACTGGCGATTGCCGATGGGCTGTGTCGCGTGCTGGGTCACACCCTGCGCGTGCGTTCCTGGCCGGGTCGCGGCAGCGTGTTCAGTGTCAGCGTACCGCTGGCTCGGGCACAAACCGCGACGCCGGCCAAGGTTGCCGAACTCAATGGCCATTTGCTCAGCGGCGCGCAGGTGCTGTGTATCGATAACGAAGACAGCATCCTCATCGGCATGAACAGTTTGCTCACCCGCTGGGGTTGCCAGGTCTGGACCGCGCGCAACCGTGAGGAATGCGCGACGCTGCTCGGCGACGGAGTGCGTCCGCAATTGGCGCTGGTGGATTACCACCTGGACGATGGCGAGACCGGGACCGAATTGATGGCATGGTTGCGCACGCAACTGGGTGAGCCGGTGCCAGGGGTGGTGATCAGTGCCGATGGACGACCGGAGACGGTGGCCCAGGTGCATGCAGCGGGTCTGGATTATTTGGCCAAACCGGTGAAACCGGCGGCGTTGCGGGCGTTGTTGAGTCGGCATTTGCCGTTGTAATAAATGCGTCTGGCTAGCCCAGAACCTGTGGCGAGGGAGCTTGCTCCCGCCAGACTGCGAAGCAGTCGCAAAACACGCAACGCGGATTGCTTTACGGGAAACGGGGGGCTGCTGCGCAGCCCAACGGGAGCAAGCTCCCTCGCCACAGCAAGCCCCCTCGCCACAAATGTCATCGAACACCAGAAGCTTATTCGGGCAGTTCGGCCAAGCCATCGACATCCGTCATCGCCCGCTCCAGCAAGTCCGCCGGCAAGCTCTTGCTGGCTCGCGCGCCCAGCAACTTGAGCTGCTCGCTGCGACTGACCAGGTTGCCGCGGCCTTCAGTCAGCTTATTACGTGCAGAGCTGTAGGCTTTGTCCAGTTGCTGCAGGCGATTGCCGACCTCATCCAGATCCTGAATGAACAACACGAACTTGTCGTACAGCCAACCGGCGCGCTCGGCGATTTCCCGGGCGTTCTGACTCTGGCGCTCCTGCTTCCACAGGCTGTCGATAACCCGCAAAGTGGCCAGCAACGTGGTCGGGCTGACGATCACGATATTGCGGTCGAAAGCCTCCTGAAACAGCGTCGGCTCAGCCTGCAACGCCGCAGAAAACGCCGCTTCGATCGGAACGAAAAGCAGAACGAAATCCAGGCTGTGCAAGCCGTCGAGCCGCTTGTAGTCCTTGCCGGCCAGGCCTTTGACGTGATTGCGCAGGGACAGTACATGTTGTTTGATGGCGATCTGGCCGATGCCGTCGTCCTCAGCCGCCACATACTGCTGATAAGCCGTGAGGCTGACCTTGGAATCGACCACGACCTGCTTGTCACCGGGCAGGTAAATAATCACATCCGGCTGGAAACGCTCACCATCCGGCCCCTTGAGATTGACCTGGGTCTGGTACTCACGGCCCTTCTCCAGACCCGCGTGTTCAAGCACCCGCTCGAGAATCAGTTCGCCCCAGTTGCCTTGGGTTTTCTGCCCTTTCAAGGCCCGCGTCAGGTTGGTGGCTTCGTCGCTCAGACGCAGGTTCAGTTGTTGCAACCGTTCCAGCTCCTTGGCCAAGGAAAAGCGCTCGCGGGCTTCGGCCTGATAGCTTTCCTCGACGCGTTTTTCGAACGACTGGATACGTTCCTTCAATGGATCGAGCAGTTGCCCCAAGCGCTGCTGACTGGTTTCGGCAAAACGCTGCTCACGCTCGTCGAAGATCTTGCCCGCCAACTCGGCGAATTGCGCGCGCAACTCGTCCCGCGAGCCTTGAAGGTCGTTGAGGCGCTGCTGATGGCTTTCCTGCTGCTCACGCAGCTCGGCGTTAAGGGAAGCGGCCTGAGCGTCGAGGCGACGCAACTCAGCCTCTTTGCCGGCGCGTTCGATGTTCCAGGCGTGGGCCGCGTCGCGGGCGTCGTCGCGTTCGATCTGGAGCAGTTCGACTTCACGACGCACGGCGGCCAGATCGGCCTGTTTGGCGGCGTTGGCCTGGCTCAGGTCTGCGATTTCATCACGGCAAGTGTCGAGCTGCGCATTCAAGCCATCCTGCGTCAGCTGGGCGATGGCAAGGCGCTCTTCCAGTATTGCCAGCTCGGCCTGCCCCGAACTTGCCCGACGCTGAAGCTGCCAGGCCAGTACCAGTAACGGCAATGCAGCGCCCGCCAGACCCAGCAATACGCTGGTCAAGTCCATCGCCATAGCCACTCCTGCCGATTAGATAAAGCGTGAAGGTTAACCAAGGCGTCAGGTCTTGGACAGCTCAGTCTTCGGTCAGGCCGAGTTCCCGTTGCGCGCGTCGGTCGCCCGCACGCGCGGCCTGACGCAACAACTCCTGGCCAATGCGGCGATCCCGGGCGTTACCGCATTCGCGGCACATCAGCTGGCCGAGACGGCTTTGCGCAGCCACGACGCCTTCACGGGCAGGCTGCTTGAGCAAGCGTCCGGCGAAGTGTTTGACGTTGGAGTTTTCGCCCAGGCGCGGGCTGTCCAGTAGCCACTCGGCCACGCGCATCGAAAAGCGCTTGGGTGGGGAAACACTGGGGGGGGTTGGGGTAACAGAGACTGATACTGAGCGAAACTTCATAAAGCACTGTGGGGCAGATCGGAAGGCGCGCCACTCTACTCTTTTTTTCGCACAGGTAAAGTTGAAAAAAGCCTGCACGCCCGTCCTAGAGCAAGCGCTTGGGACAATCCACAGAAGCTGTGGATAACTCAGTGGACAACCGCCTTTGAACTCGCGCAAAGCCGTGTGGGATGGGGCTCGCAGTCAAACTGACGATTTTTTCACCAGTAAAAAAAAGCGATGTTTTTCATTGACTTAAATTTTCATTACAGGCACCCACTTCCATTGAGACGTGGATGACAGTGGGATGACAGTTCGCGCAACTTATGTGCACAAGTACCTGTGAGGCGGTTATATCGATGCGCTTTTTCGGCGCGTTTTTAGGTAAGGCCAGGGGATAAACCCGGGCAACCCGCGCTACAGATAGATCCTGGGTCGATCGTCCTCTCGGATCAACGGTCGGGCTCTGGGCCATTACGGGGCGCAGGCTCTGCCGGTGGCTCTTCTGACCGTTGAGTGGGGACTGGTCGGCAGACACTCCAACGATCTTATTTGCGAACAAGCTTCCCTTTGACAATCCAATCCGTTAGTATCCGCGGCGTTAGTACCAAGCTGAAAGTCAATTCTGGTCGAACAAATCCCCGGTCAGCCTTCCCTAAGAGAAGCCTCCACCGACAAAACGGGATCGACCACCTCGATGGTTTCCAGGTAAATCTTGCGCCAACACAGCCTTTGAATCGAAAGCAAAGGGTGTTGCCAAGCTCACTTACTCTGACCGAACCAGCCTGCAAATTGATCAGGATCTTCACCCCGGGCCCAGAACCTTTGCCCTTGATGTGTTGCCTGCCCTCCTAAGTACCTACCTGCCAGCCCAAGCGCGCCAATTTATCAGCGCTTCAAACTGGCTGCTTTGTTCCAGTCGGGTTCTTCGTTCGACCAATGGTGGTCGTCGTCACTGGAACGTTTTAACTTTGCACGGTTCTTATCCGTGTCGCTTGTAGGAACACCCATTATGTCTACTCAAATCCACACCCAGGATGCCATCCGCACCCTAACCAACGCTTTTGCTCCAATGAACTGCCTGATCATGGCCGCTCGCAAAGGCTGCTTCAGCTTCACTCTGGTCAACGAACACGGCATCGCTCGTCACAGCGAACGCCTGTACCCCGATCAATACTCCAGCGCAGAACCGCTGCAGGCTGTGATCGAGCGTACTCGCCAGGCACTGGTTGCCTGAGACGCCAGAAAGGCTGAAAACCTCAAAAGCCCTGCTGAAAAGCGGGGCTTTTTATTGCCCGATATTTCTCAATTCGTGGCCTACGGCTAAGCACCAACCGATATAACGGTTATAACTCGAAGCCGGAAATATTTTAAAAACAGGCCTTTACAGCAAAATAATGACACTACACTTCAACTCAAGCGGCTTGATCCGCTTCCGGCGAGCCTGAATCGATCCATTGCTGCCAAGGCCCCCTTCAGGTATCGCCGACCACTTCAGGTTTCGAGGGCTTTATGGGAATCGCTGCCAGCGAACTGTGTCGTTATGTGATCCGTCCGACGTTGATCTACCTCGGACGCCATAGCGCTACTGCCGAATCCCTGCTGCTGGGCATTGCCGCTAGTCAGTCAGCCCTTGGGTCAGCCTTGCACGACCGCCGTGGACACGGCCTGTACCGAATCGCCGAGCCTCGCCATCAAGCCCTATGGGATCACTATTTGGCCCTGGACCCGGATCGCGCAAGCCTGGTCCGAGGCTTGGCCAGCCAGCATGCTTTTCTCAGCGGACCGCACCTGGAATTGACCGTCAACCTGCGTTACGCCACCGCCATCGCCTGGCTGCTGGTAGAAGAACAGAACACTCCCCTCCCCGCCTCCGATGACCTGTTGGGAATGGCCCGAATCTGGCGCCAGACTTTCCAGCCCCAAGGTCGTCTGCGAGATTTCACCTACGCCTGGCAAACCTGTGTTTCATCGTTGAATCAGGTCGCCTGCTGACCCACCCGTTTCCGAAGATCGCACAACTTGTCGCGATTTTGGTCGGATTGTCCTACAAAACCGCTCTAAATCAAGCATTACAGCCTATGGCGCTGGGGCGAAAATGTTGGTAATTTTCGCCCCGGTGATCACCAGGAGTTCTAATAATGAAAAAAGTAATACTCAAAACCACCCTTAGCCTCGCCGTTGCCTTGGCATCCACCCAGCTCTTCGCCAGTGGTTTTGCCCTCAACGAACAAAGCATCAGCGGGATGGGGACAGGTTTTGCCGGGCGATCTTCTTCTGCCGACGACGCATCCACTATTTTTGGTAACCCTGCCGGCATGTCTCGCCTCAAGCGCGAACAAGTGACCGGCGGTGTTGCATTTATCGACGCGCACGCTGACATCAGTGATGCCAGCTCCAGCCCGAATGGTGGAACCAACAAAGGTGACATGGTCCCTTTCATGGGCGTGCCCATGGGCTACTACGTAAAGCCAATCGATGATCACTGGGCATTCGGTGTTGGCGTATACGCACCGTTCGGCCTGGTGACCGACTACGAGAACGGCTTTGCCGGCCGTTATTTCGGCAGCAAAAGCGAAGTGAAAATCGTAACCCTGCAGCCAACCGTCAGCTACGCCTTCAACGACAAGGTGTCGATCGGTTTCGGTCCGACCATCAACCGCATTGACGGCACCCTGGAATCGAACCTGTCGCTGAACCCGCGCGCGCCGGACGGTACCGTCAAGATCAAGGGTGACGACACCGCACTGGGCTACAACATCGGGATTCTGGTTCAAGCCACCGACAGCACTCGCGTCGGCCTCACCTACCACTCGAAAGTGAAGTACAAGCTCGAAGGTGACACCAAGGTCAACTACAACCTCCTGGGGGCCCTCGGTCAGAACCCGAGCCAGAAGTACGACGCGTCGCTGGACATCACCACGCCTGAGTCGGTCGACTTCTCGGTTACTCACCAGTTGGACGACAAATGGACTCTCTACGCAGGCAGCACCTGGACTCGCTGGAGCCGCCTGAAAGAAATCTCCGTTGAGAACAGTGGCGTTCCTGCTGCCCTGAACAGTCGATTTGGCACCATCACTGAAGAACAGAACTGGCATGACACTTGGGCTCACGCCATCGGCGCTTCGTACCAGTTGAACAAACAATGGGTCCTGCGTACCGGTCTGTCTGTCGACCAGGCACCGACCAACAACGAAGACCGCTCCCCACGCATTCCGACTGGCGATCGCAAGATTTTCAGCCTTGGCGCTGGTTGGAGCCCGACCGACGACCTGACCATCGACGTAGCGTACTCGTACCTGCGCGAAGAGTCGGTCAAGGTCAACAACAGCAACGGTCGCCAGAACTACAGCGCCGAGTATGAAAACTATGCGAACGGTTTCGGTGTAGGCGCGACCTATCGTTTCTGATGATTCACGGCGAGTTTGACTGCTTCGCCGCCTGAATTGAAAAAGCCCCGCGCTCTTGTACAGAGGCGGGGCTTTTTAGTGCGCGTCGATCAGGGCTTCGAAGCCAGAGCTTTCTCCACCGCCTCGATGAACTCGGGATTGTCAGGTTTGGTCAGGCTGGAGAAATTGGCGATCACCTTGCCTTGGCGATCGACCACGTACTTGTAGAAATTCCACTTCGGCGAACTGCTTTGTTCAGCAAGGAACTTGAACAAATGCGTTGCATCATCGCCACGGACTTTCTGTGTTTCGGTCATGGTGAAGGTCACGCCGTAGTTCACGTAACAGACTTTGGCAGTCTCTGCGCCATCTTTGGACTCTTGCTTGAAGTCATTGGACGGAACACCGACCACCTCAAGTCCTTGATCCTTATAACGCTGATACAACGCCTCAAGGCCTTTGAACTGCGGAGCGAAGCCACAGAAGCTCGCGGTATTGACCACCACCAGCGGCTTGCCGGCGAAGCGCTGGCACAGATCGATGGATTCCTTGGCCCGCAGCTTGGGCAATGAGCCTTTGAACAATTCCGGGCATTCTGCCGCTTGGGCCAACCCGGTAAAAGCCATCAACAACGCGGGAACTGCAAGCCAGCGCATCAGCATGTCAGTGCATCCTTGAGCAATCGTCAGAAAACGAAATTACTCGCCTTCGTCGCTCGCTAGCAAGCCCCCATACCCAGCTGCATCAATGCCAGGCCACCCTGATGCCAGCCCCACCATGCTAGGGCCAGCAGCAACATGCCGACGGCGATAGCAGCCATCCGCGGCCAGAGACTGTTCATGCAGCACTCATCCGGGTTTGCAGACGCGCCACCGGCTGCTCGCGCACCGGCCAATTCAGGGCTGCGGCCACCAGACTCAAGAGAATCGCCACCTGCCAGATCAAGTCGTAACTCCCGGTTCGGTCATACACCACCCCACCCAACCAGCCACCGAGGAACGACCCGAGCTGGTGGAAGAGGAAAACTATCCCACCGAGCATGGACAAATTTCGTACACCGAACAAGGTCGCCACCGTGCCGTTGGTCAAGGGCACCGTCGACAACCAGAGAAACCCCATGGCCATCCCGAACAGATAAGCCGTGACCTGAGTAACCGGCGCCCAGAGGAACAGCACAATCACTACCGCCCGCAACAGATACAGGCCGGTGAGCAGGCGCGGCTTGGACATCCGCCCGCCGAGCCAGCCAGCTGTATAGGTGCCGAAGATATTGAACAGCCCGATCAGCGCCAGCACCGTGGTGCCGACGGAGGCTGGCAAGTGTTGGTCCACCAGATAGGCCGGCAAGTGCACGCCGATGAACACCACTTGAAAACCGCAGACAAAAAAGCCGAACGCCAACAGCCAGAATCCTGAATGGGAACAGGCTTCGCGTAGCGCTTCAGAGAGGGTTTGCTCGTGCCCGAGAACCGGCAGCGGTTTGTCCTTGAGTATGCTCACCAGCGGCACGATCAGCGCCACCACCAGGCCCAGCACCAGCAATGCCGCGGACCAGCCAAGCCAGCCGATCAGCCCCAGCGTGCCGGGCAACATGGCGAACTGACCGAAAGAACCGGCGGCGCTGGCGATCCCCATGCCCATGCTGCGTTTTTCCGGTGGCACGGCACGGCCCACCACGCCGAGGATCACCGAGAACGAGGTGCCGGACAGGCCGATACCAATCAACAGGCCGGCGCTCAAGGACAAGGTCACCGCCGAATCGGACAGCCCCATGAACACCAAACCCAACGCGTACAGAACACCACCGATCAACACCACTTTCGCGGCACCAAAGCGGTCGGCCAGTGCGCCGGTGAATGGCTGCGCCAAGCCCCAGATCAGGTTCTGCAAAGCAATGGCGAAGGCAAACACTTCGCGGCCCCAGCCGAACTCGGCGCTCATGGGCGCCAGAAACAACCCGAAGCCGTGTCGCACACCCAGGGACAACGCCAGAATCAGCGCACTGCCCAACAGCACCCAACCGCATGTACGCCACATTGATGTCATTCTTGTTCTCCGGTAGCGGGTATATACCCGCTTAAGATCGAAAAAACTGGCCTCAGGCCAGTTCATCCAGCAGTTTCAGCAAGATTTCGCGCTTCTCGGCACCCAGACGGTCGATCAACCGCTGCTGCGCCGCTTCCCAAGCCGGCAAGGCCGCTGCCAGACGTTCACGGCCCGTTTCGGTGAGCAGGACGATGCGATTGCGCATGTCCTCGCCCTCGACCAACGTCACCAGGCCTTCGCCCTCCAGCACCCGCAGATTGCGCCCGAGGGTGCTGCGATCCAGGCCCATGGCTTCGGCCAGCGACGAGATGCTCGGCTGATCCAGACGCTGCAGATTGCACAGCAGAGAATACTGGGCAACGTTAATCCCGAAGCCGTCGAGGGCGCCGTCATAATGCCTGCTGACGCCACGAGCGGCGCGACGCAGGTTAGTGCACAAACATTGAGAAGGAAGCATAGTGCGTGTATATACCCGCGGTTAAATGAAAGCAAATTTTTCGACACATATTACCCGTAGGAGCGAGGCTTGCCCGCGAAGGCGGCAGCATAGTCAACATTGATATCGACTGATACACCGCCTTCGCGGGCAAGCCTCGCTCCTACAACAGCATTGCAAGCCCCACCAGCACCGCCACCTCCAGCAATTCAAGCAACGCTCCTGCCGTATCGCCCGTTGTCCCGCCCAATCGCCGCACCATCACTTGCCGCAACCAGACAAACACCACCGCAGCCAATGCAAGCGCCCATAGACCGCTGAGGCCAGCCATCAGCACACAAGCCACCGCACTGATCGCCAACACCTGCTTCCCGGCCAAACGCGGCAGATGATCGGCCAGCGCCTGCCCCAATCCACCCGGACGTACGTAAGGCGTGGAGAGGAATAAGCTCAGCAACGCGCTACGGCTAATCAATGGAGCAATGATCAGGACCACGCTGTGCTGCTGCTCGATCAACGCCAGCAACGCGGCGAACTTGAGCAGCAACACCAATACCAGCGTCACCACGGCGATCGGCCCGCTGCGCGGATCTTTCATGATGGTCAGGGTGCGTTCACGATCGCCATAGCCACCGAGCCACGCATCGGCGCTATCGGCCAGACCATCCAGGTGCAACGCGCCGCTGAGCACGACCCAAATGCTCAGCAGCAGCGCGGCATGAAGCAATAATGGCGTACCCAGCAATAGCCAGTTCAGCCCCCACAGAATCGCGCCGAACAGCAAACCGACCAGTGGATAAAACAGCAATGACCTGCCCAATTCCTCGGGCGTCGGCATACCCGGCAGGCGAATCGGCAGGCTGCTCAGAAATTGCAGGGCGATCCAGAACGGCAACATGGTCAGATCGCTTCCCTTAACAACACACCGGACTCGACCGACAGCGAGAACAACGCGCCATGACCGACTTCAACGTTGAGCAACTGTTCACGCGGCAATCCGCGCGCTTGAGCCAGCAATAAACGCATGACGCCGCCATGGCTGATCAGCAAGATCCGCTCACCCGCATAGGCCGCGTGCAGCCGTTCGATGGCCGCCAACACTCGTGCAGAAAAGTCCGCCACCGGCTCACCTTCAGGCGGCGTGAACGAATAAGGATCGGCCCAGAACAAGCCCAACGCCTCGGCGCTGGTTTCCATCAGCGCCGCTGCGCTCTGCCCTTCCCAGGCGCCGAAGTGCAGCTCTTGCAGATCCTTATCCAGCTGCACCGGCAAACCCAATTGCCCCCCCAGCTCTTGCGCAAAACGCGCGCAACGCTGCAACGGTGAACTGACCAGTCGATTCCAGGGCCCTTGCTTGATCACCGCGTCGCGCATTTGCTCCCAGCCCTTGCCGGTCAGCGCATCGTCGAGGCTGCCGCGCAAACCGCCACCGAGTTCGGTCTCGCCATGGCGCAGCAGGTCCAGGCGCAAGATCATGCCGGGCGATCCGCCACTGCGGCTTCGGCGAACGTCGCCATCTGCCCGTGCAGGTCGCAGGCCAGACGCAACAATGGCACGGCCAATGCCGCACCACTGCCCTCGCCCAGTCGCAGACCGAGGTCCAGCAACGGTTCGGCGCTCAGGGTTTCGAGCACATGACGATGACCCGGCTCGGCGCCGCGATGACCGAACAGCAACCACTCACGGCAGGCCGGATTCAAACGCACCGCCACCAACGCGGCGACACTGCAAATAAACCCGTCAACCAACACCGCGACACCTTCCTGAGCACAGGCCAGGTACGCGCCGACCAGCGCAGCAATTTCGAAACCGCCGAGATTGAACAAGGTCTGCAGCGCATCGCCCCGCTGAGCGCTGTGCAACGCCAAGGCACGCTCGATGACCTGGGCTTTATGGCTGACACCCGCCGCGTTCAATCCGGTGCCCGGCCCGGCCAGATGCACCACCGGGCAATCGAGCAACGCACAGGCCAACGCGCTGGCTGCGGTAGTGTTGCCGATGCCCATTTCGCCACCGATGAACAGCTGCGCGCCCGCCGCGATGGCGCGTTGCACACTGTCGCGACCGGCCTGCAAAGCGAGTTCGCCCTGGGCCTGAGTCATCGCCGGCCCCTGGATGAAATTTGCCGTGCCCGGGCCGACATTCAGGTGACGCACACCCGGCAGATTCAATGACGGCATGACGGTGCCGAGATCGACCACTTCCAGGGACGCCCCCAACTGCCGGGCCAACACGCTGATCGCCGCGCCGCCGCTGACAAAGTTGAGCAGCATCTGCCCGGTGACTTCCTGCGGAAACGCCGACACACCTTCGGCGACCACACCATGGTCACCGGCAAAAATCGCAATCCACAGCTGATCGAGCGTCGGCTTGACCTGCCCCTGCAGCCCGGCCAGTCGCACCGCCACCGATTCGAGCTGGCCGAGAGAGCCAGCAGGCTTGGTCAGTTGCTGTTGACGCGCCTTCGCCTGTTCGACCGCTTGCGCGTCGATTGGCTTGCACGGGCTCAGCCACCAGGAGTGAGTCATAACGCAGTTCCTTTCAAAGTCAGGGGCAGGCCGGCGACGGTCAAGACGACTCGCTGACAGCGCTCGGCCAAGGCTTGATGCAGCCAACCGGCTTCATCAACATAGCGGCGAGTCAATTCACCCAGCGGTACGACACCCATCCCGGTCTCGTTGCTGACAAAAATGATTTCACCCGGCAACGATGCCAGGCAGTCCAGCAGGGCTTCGCGCTCGGCCGACACGCGCTCTGCATCGTCGAGCATCAGCAGATTGGTCAGCCACAGCGTCAGACAATCCACCAGCAAGCAATGATCGGCACTGGCGTTTTCGCGCAGTACGCGGGCCAGCTCCAGCGGTTCTTCGATCAATGCCCATTCGGCCGGACGCCGGGCGCGGTGATGGGCCACCCGTTCGTTCATTTCACCGTCCAGGGGTTGGCTGGTGGCGATGTAGGTCACTGTCAGGCCACTGTCGGACGCGAGTTTCTCGGCCAGGCGACTTTTGCCGGATCGGGCGCCGCCGAGGATCAGTTGCAGCATGGTTCATTCCTTAAAATCTTTGGTGACGCGACAGACCTCATCGCGGGCAAGCCCGCTCCCACAAGGATCGAGGTTGTTTACAGATTTTTGGTCCACACACAGAACCTGTGGGAGCGGGCTTGCCCGCAATTGGGCCTGTGCAGCCACCTCAAATCCCACAGAGCTCTCGCAACAGCGAGGTATCCAGATGCTTCTCCACCAGATCCGCCAACCGTTCGATATCGCGCTCGCGCAAAGCGTGGTAATCGACTTCCTGCACATCCTGCAACCCGGCCCAGCGCAACAGCGCACTGCACGCTGCCGGTGACTCGAACAAACCATGCAGATACGTACCGAAAATCTGCCCATCGATACTTTGCGCACCATCGCAGCGACCATCGTCCAGCTGCACCGCTGGGTTTTCCAGCGCCGGCCCGGTAGTCACGCCGGCATGAATTTCATAGCCGCTGACCTCCGCATCTTCCAGCACCAGACGCCCACGCACATTGCGCAACTGCTTCTCTTCTTCGAGCTGCGTTTCGAACGCCAGCAGGCCCAAACCGGCACTGGAACCCGGCGCGCCTTCGAGGCCCAGCGGATCGTGCACCTGCTCGCCGAGCATTTGCAGACCGCCGCAGATTCCCAGTATTTTTCCGCCGTAGCGCAAGTGCCTCGAGATAGCCGCATCCCAGCCGTTGGCCCGCAGATACGCGAGGTCGCTGCGCACGCTTTTCGAGCCGGGAAGAATGATCAGGTCGGCCGGCGGAATAACCTGACCGGGGCCGATGAATTGCAGGTCCACTTGCGGATGCAGGCGCAGCGGATCGAAATCGGTGTGGTTGCTGATGCGCGGCAACACCGGCACCACCACGTTGAGCACTTGATCGGCCTTGTCGGTCTGACGCTGATCGAGGCCGTCCTCAGCCTCAAGGTGCAGGTCCATCACGTACGGCAAGACGCCGATCACCGGTTTGCCGGTGCGCGCCTCCAGCCAATCGAGGCCAGGTTGCAGCAAGGCGATGTCGCCGCGAAAACGGTTGATGATGAAGCCTTTGACTCGCGCCTGTTCGCTGGGCGACAGCAGCTCCAGCGTACCGACCAAATGCGCGAAAACACCACCGCGATTGATGTCGGCGATCAATACCACCGGGCAGTCCACCGCCTCGGCAAAACCCATGTTGGCGATGTCGCCGGCGCGAAGGTTGATCTCTGCCGGCGAACCCGCTCCTTCGACCATCACCACCGGATACGCTGCGCTCAAACGCTCATGAGAGGCCAACACCGCTTGCATGGCGATGGCTTTGTAGTCGTGATAGGCGACAGCGTTCATCGTCGTGACCGCGCGACCATGAATGATCACTTGGGCGCCAGTATCGCTATTGGGTTTGAGCAGCACCGGGTTCATGTCGGTGTGCGGTTCGAGGTTGGCGGCTTGGGCCTGCACCGCTTGAGCACGGCCGATCTCACCACCGTCGGCGGTTACCGCGCTATTGAGGGCCATGTTCTGCGGCTTGAACGGCACGACACTCACGCCCTGGCGCGTCACCCAGCGACACAGCGCCGTCACCAGCGTGCTTTTACCGGCGTCCGATGTGGTGCCTTGCACCATCAACGTAGTCATTGCGCTTCCTTAACGTAAGCTTCAAGCGCTTGCTCGAGACGCAGCCAATCCGCTTCATCGGCGGGCAAGCCAAACCGCACGCTGCTGTTGTGGGTGAACAACCGCAGCAGAATGCCGCGCCGGGCCATGAATTCATGCAGCGCTTCGGCACGCTCGGTGATCAGCCATTGGAACAACGCACAGCCGCCCTGAGGTTTGAAACCGTACTGTTCAAGCAGCAACGCCAGACGCTCGCCGGCCTCGTCAGTGCGAATGCGCTGTCGAGTGTGCCCGTCCGTATCCGTCAGGCACGCCTGACCCAGCACTCGGGTCGGACCGCTGACCGCCCAAGGCCCGACCTGTTCGGCCAGCAGCTTGAGCAACTTGCGCTCGGCCAGCACAAACCCCAGCCGCACCCCGGCCAGGCCGAAAAACTTGCCGAAGGAGCGCAGCACGATCAAGCCGATCTGATGGGCGAACGGCGCCAGACTCAAATGCGGGGTGTTGTCCATGAACGCCTCGTCCACCACCAACCAGCCACCGCGCTGGGCCAGCCGCGCATGCCAATCCAGCAGACGAGCCGGGGTCAGGCTCAGCCCCGTGGGATTGTTGGGATTGACCACCACCAGCACGTCGAAGCTGTCGAGAAAGAAATCGACTTCCGACTCCAGCACTTCACGCACGATGTAACCGTTGCGACGCCAGGCTTCGGCGTGTTCGGCGTAACACGGCGACAGCACGCCGACCTTGCCGGCCCGGCGCAAACGCGGCAGTAACTGGATCGCCATTTGCGAACCGGCCACCGGCAACACTTGGGCCGCACCGTAATAGTCGCAGGCGGCCTGCTCAAGTCCGTCATCGGTTTCCGGCAGCCGTGCCCAGGCCCGCAGCGGGATGTCCGGCACCGGGAATGGCCAGGGCGCAAGGCCACTGGACAGGTCGAGCCAATCGGCTTCGGCAATGCCGTATTCAAGCGCCGCCTTGCGCAAGCGGCCACCGTGCTCAAGCATAGAATTCAGCCCCCACGCAGAGAATCAGCAGCCATAACCATACCCCGCGCTGGACCAATTGCCAGCCACGGTCGATGGAATCGGCATCCGCCGGTACGCCTTCGCCCAACTGGGGACGCTGATGCAGTTCACCGTGATAGATCGCCGCCCCGCCCAACTCGACCCCCAGCGCACCGGCACCAGCCGCCATCACCGGCCCGGCATTCGGGCTGTCCCAGGTCGGGCCCTGGGTACGCCAGCACTTCAGCGCCAGTCGGGTTTTGCCCAGCAGCGCGTAAGTCAACGCCACCAGGCGTGCAGGAATGTAATTGAGAACATCGTCGATCTTCGCCGCGGCCCAACCGAAACGTTCGAAGCGATCGTTGCGATAACCCCACATCGCATCGAGGGTGTTGCTCAGGCGATAGAGCACCACGCCGGGCGCACCCGCCACGGCAAACCAGAACAGCGCGGCGAACACCGCATCGCTGCCGTTCTCCAGCACCGATTCGGTGGCGGCGCGGGCGACTTCGGTTTCATCCAGTTCGCTGGTCTGACGGCTGACCAGATAGCCGACACGTTTGCGCGCCTCGATCAAGTCATCGCTGCGCAGGGCCTTGGCCACCGGCTCGACGTGTTCACCAAGGCTGCGCATGCCGAGGGCACAATAGAGCACGAGAATCTCGACGATCCAACCGACATAAGGCGCCCAGGAAAATGCGGTGGCCAACAAGGTCAGCGGCACGACAGCCATCACCCAGGCCGTCACGCCATGACTGCGCCAGCCACGGCCACCGGAATTGAAACGTTGCTCGATGCGATCGGCAAAACGACCGAACGCCACCAGCGGATGCCAGCGTTTGGGTTCACCCAGCAGCGCATCCAGCGCGACCGCGGCGACACTCAACAACGCCACACTCATTGACTCACTCCCCAATAATTTTCATACAGCAACTCGCTGAGTGGACGCGCCTGCGCCCAACCTTCGAGTACCAGCATCGGCGCCGGATAGAATTCCTTGACCGGTCCCAGGCAAAGAACGGCCATAGGCTTGGCTCCGGTCGGTAAACCCAGCAAGTCCGCGAGCGCTTGCGGCTCGAACAATGACACCCAGCCCATGCCCAGGCCTTCGGCGCGGGACGCGAGCCAAAGATTCTGGATGGCGCAGGACAGCGAGGCCATGTCCATTTCCGGCAATGTACGACGGCCGAAGATATGCCGCTCACGATCGTCCATCAGCGCGGCGACCAGCACCTCGGCGCAGTCGTTGATGCCTTCGACCTTGAGCTTCATGAATTCGTCGGAGCGCTCGCCGAGGGCTTCAGCGGTGCGGACGCGTTCGTCTTCCACCAACTGCTGAATCTTGCCGCGCAGTGCCCGGTCGCTGATGCGGATGAATCGCCAGGGCTGCATCAGGCCAACACTCGGGGCCTGATGCGCGGCTTCGAGCAGACGGCGCAGTAACTCGGGCTCGACGGTGCCGCCGCTGAAGTGGCGCATGTCGCGGCGTTCGCCGATGGCTCGGTAGACCGCAGCGCGTTCGGCTTCGGAAAAGGCGTTGTCCGTCATGGCCTCTTCGCGGGCAAGCCCGCTCCTACAGGGTTTAGGTGATCCAATGTAGGAGCGGGCTTGCCCGCGAAGGCGGCCTCACGGCCAGGCGCAAACAACGCGGCAATCGCCGATGGATTGGACGGAAAATAAAAGTGCACATAAGAAGCCGTCATCCGCCCCTCACGATAAACCGCCTCCGCCCCTCGCCCGCCATTGGGGCTCACGCCACGCGCAATCGGCTCAAGCTCGGTGCTGGTCAACGAGTGGTGATACGTGTGCCCACGCAGCAAACCTTCCGGCAACTCCACCGCCTGCAAGGCCAACGCGGCGAGACGCTTCTGCATCACCGCATCACCGGCCAGCAAGCCAACCAGTTCAGCGCGCGTGCCCTCGACATCGGTCAAGGAATCCAGCAGATACAGCATGCCGCCACACTCGGCCAGCAACGGTTTGCCCGCCGCGTGGTGAGCGCGGATCGCGTTCAGCATCGGTGTGTTTTGCGACAACGCCACATGGTGCAATTCGGGGTAGCCGCCCGGTAGATAAAGGCTGTCTGCCTCCGGCAACCCGGTGTCGCGGATCGGCGAGAAGAAAGACAATTGCGCGCCCATGGCCCGCAGCAGATCCAGGCTCGCGCCGTAGGTAAACGCGAAAGCTTCGTCCCGGGCCACGGCAATCCGCACACCGGCCAGCAACGGTTCGGCGGCGATTATTTCAGGCGCGGTGAATTCCACGGCCGGCGGTAAAGCCACATCGCAACTGCTGGCCAGTGACTCGGCCGCCGCATCGAGACGCAGGTCGAGATCATTCAATTCACTGGCCTGAACCAGACCGAGATGCCGACTTGGCAATTCAATGCCGGTCTCCCGGGACAATGCGCCGTACCAGCGCAAGCCTTCCGTCAGGCTGCCTTCGAGCAACTGCGCATGACGCAAGGTGCCGACCCGGTTGGCCAACACACCGGCAAACGGCAAGTCCGGCTGATAGCGTGCAAGGCCCAGGGCCAGCGCGCCAAACGTCTGCGCCATGGCGGTGCCGTCGATCACGCCGAGCACCGGCACACCGAAGTGCCGCGCCAGGTCGGCGCTGGACGGCGTACCGTCGAACAGCCCCATGACGCCTTCGATGAGGATCAGATCGGCTTCGCCAGCGGCCTCCCACAAAAGCCGTCGACTTTCTTGTTCGCCGACCATCCACATGTCGAGTTGATAGACCGGTGCACCGCTGGCGCGCTCGAGAATCATCGGGTCGAGAAAGTCCGGGCCGCATTTGAACACGCGAACCTTGCGCCCCTGATTGCGATGCAAACGGGCGAGCGCGGCGGTGACGGTGGTCTTGCCCTGACCGGAGGCCGGCGCGGCAATCAGTACCGCCGGGCAATGCCGGGGTTGATTCACAGCTCGACGCCTTTTTGCGCTTTGATTCCGGCCTGGAAGGCGTGCTTGATCATGCCCATTTCAGTGACGGTGTCGGCCAGCTCGATCATCTCTGGTTTGGCGCCACGACCGGTGACCACCACGTGCTGCATCGGTGGACGGGCCTGCAAGTCGCTGAGCACCTGATCGAGATCGAGATAGCCGTGCTTGAGGGCGATGTTCAACTCGTCGAGCACCACGAGGCCAATGGCCGGATCACGCAGCAATTCGCGGGACACCGCCCACGCGGCTTCGGCGGCGGCAATGTCACGCTGGCGGTCCTGGGTTTCCCAGGTGAAGCCCTCGCCCATCACATGAAAACGCACCTGCTCAGGAAAGCGCCGGAAGAACAGCTCCTCGCCGGTGCTGCTGCGCCCCTTGATGAACTGCACCACGCCGCACTGCATGCCGTGGCCCATGGCCCGGGAAAGCATGCCAAACGCCGAACTGCTCTTGCCTTTGCCGTTGCCAGAGAGCACCAGCAGCAAACCGCATTCATTCGGGGAGTTGGCGATGCGTTCGTCGATCACCGCTTTTTTGCGCAGCATGCGCGCCAGATGGCGTTCGTCACGATCGGGGGTATCAGTCATGGGGGAGCTCTCCGTTGAGGCTGGATAACGGCGGGCAGGCACAAGAATAGACGGCAAGAAGCCTGGCATCGCCCACCGTGATGCCGTTGGATGAATCAGGCCGGTCTCCGGGCTCATGAGCGGCTTGTGCCTGACTGCGCGCCTTCCCATGTCGACAGTCGACACAGTGGCTCAAGACGCAGCTTTTACTCATTTACCGTTGCGGGGGCAGCGCCGGGATCATGACTCTTCATCGCTTGAAGATAGTCACTCACCGGCTTCCCTGTTTCACTCTGTCGGCCACCGCCACAGAGCACCTGAAACAAGCCGCGAAGGTTAGAGGGTTGGGGGTGGAGCGTCAATTAAAGCCGGGACGCCGCTGAGCGAATAACTGCCATCGATCAATTAACTGACGCCAATCTTGTGCCACACTGTCAGCAGTGATATCAAAGAGCCACAACCTCACAACACAATAACAAGGGTGAGCCACATGCAAGGCATGATCATCAGCAATCCGAAGCTGGAATTCCTGCGACCGGTGCTGGAACGCTGGTTTGACTGTATCGACCGCTATAACGCTGTTCGCGGCGATAACGACACACCTTATTGGTACGACGAAAAAGCCAACCTCAGCCTGCTTTCCGCCGCGGCCTGGATGGCGGAAATGGTCACCTTGCAACAAACGTCGACGCGCAAGCAGAACGAAGAAGGCGAACGCAACGCCCGCGCCGATCTGTTTATCGCCAGCAGCGAAGAACGCGCGTATCTCCAGGCCACCCAGCGCTGGCCGCGGGTCAATAGCTTGAACCTGACTCAGGCATTGGCGGACATCACCAGTGACGCGAAGCGAATCAGCTACGCAAGCGATCTGAAACTCGGCTGCCTGTTCGTAGCGCCGCAAAAAGCTCAGCAGAGCGCTACCCCGGAAGAACTTCAGGACATGGTCGACGACCTGCAAAAGGAACACAGCTGCGCCGTGGCCTGGTATTTCCCATACGCCTACCGCAAGTTGCGCAATGAAGCCGGCAACTACCATCCAGGCATCGCTGTTCTGCTCAAGGAAGCCCGCGGCTGACCGGTTGAACCATCGAGCGTCTACGCTTCTCTATGATTACGTCAATGCATTCATAGGGAAGATCAGTAATGCGCAAACCCCAGCTCGTTTTCATCATCGCGCTCGCCGGAGGGCTCGCCGCCTGTGGTGAAACCTCCAGCCTGCAAGTCTCGGATGGCACAGGCCCCTCGCCCAAACTGCCAGAACCCAATAAAACCCTGATCCCGACGGTTAACATCGCCCCGGCGATCGGCTGGCCTGAGGGCAAGAAACCTGTCGCCGCGCCAGGAACTCAAGTGGCGGCATTTGCCGAAGGCCTCGAACACCCGCGCTGGCTCTATGTATTGCCCAACGGCGATGTGCTGGTGGCCGAAACCAATGCACCGGCCAAATCCGATGGCGGTATTCGTGGCTGGATCATGGGCAAAGTCATGGGCCGCGCCGGTGCCGGCGTCCCCAGCCCGAACCGCATCACCCTGCTGCGGGACAAGGACCACGACGGCGTCGCCGAAACCCGCACAGTATTTCTGGAAAATCTCAACTCCCCCTTCGGCATGACCCTGGTCGGCAAGGACCTGTACGTTGCCGATACTGACCGCTTGCTGCGCTTCCACTACGAAGACGGCGAGACAGCGATCAAGTCGCAGCCAATCAAAGTGGTCGATCTACCGGGCGGTACGCTGAATCACCACTGGACCAAGAACGTCATCGCCAGCAGGGATGGCAGCAAGCTGTACGTCACCGTGGGCTCGAACAGCAACGTCGGTGAAAACGGCATGGATCAGGAGGAAGGCCGCGCGGCGATCTGGGAAGTCGATCGCGCCACCGGCAGCCATCGGATCTTCGCCTCGGGGATTCGCAATCCAAACGGTCTGGCCTGGGAGCCTCAGAGCGGTGCACTGTGGACCGCCGTCAACGAGCGGGACGAAATCGGCAGCGACCTGGTGCCGGACTACATCACATCTGTGAAGGACGGCGGGTTCTACGGCTGGCCCTACAGCTATTACGGCCAGCACGTCGACATTCGCGTCGAACCGCAAAACCCTGATCTGGTGGCCAAGGCGATTGCACCGGACTACGCGGTGGGGCCACATACCGCATCACTGGGCCTGACATTCGCCGAAGGCAGCAAGTTGCCCGCGCCATTCACCCAAGGTGCATTCATCGGCCAGCATGGTTCGTGGAACCGCAAGCCACACAGTGGCTACAAAGTGATTTTCGTGCCGTTCAGCGCCGGCAAACCGGCCGGACAACCGGTGGATGTGCTCACTGGCTTCCTCAACGACGAGGAAAAAGCCATGGGCCGGCCGGTGGGCGTGGTGATCGATCAGCAGGGCAGCTTGCTAGTGGCGGATGATGTGGGGAACAAGGTGTGGCGCGTGTCGGCTGCTCCGTAACCACAACACACATCCCCTGTGGGAGCGGGCTCGCCCGCGATAGCGGCAGCCCAGACTACATCGATGTTGAATGTGCTGACGTCATCGCGGGCAAGCCCGCTCCCACAGGAGATCAGCGTTTACGAGCGCTCATGACAATTCAGGCTACGGATTATGTGCCAAATGCTCAGGTTGCAAGACGCGCTTGGCGCTCAGATAGGCTTTCTGCCAGTAAGCTTTGGACAAGCTATCCAGCTTGACCGTGCCGCCCGTGGCTGGCGCGTGGACGAAGCGGCCTTCGCCGACGTAGATCCCGGCGTGGCTGACCTGGGAGCCGCCATTGGTGGCGAAGAAAATCAGGTCACCGGTTTGCAGGCCTTCCTTGCCGACATTGGGGGCTTGCATGCCGATCATTTCGCGCGTGGAACGCGGCAAGGAAATGCCTGTGACATCGCGATACACATAACCGATCAGCCCGCTGCAATCGAACCCGGAATCCGGCGTGTTGCCGCCCCAGCGGTAAGGCGTTCCCACCAGACCCAGCGCGCGAAACAGCACGTCTTCTGCCGCAGGAGAAAAGGCTTGGGAAGGACCGAAAACAATCGGTGCGCGGACCACCGGCGCAGGTGGCGGTGGGCGGCTGGCGCAGGCGCTGAGCAGCGCTGCGAAGAACATGAGCGTGAGGCGGGCCGACATCGTCATAAGCAGAACATCCTGATCTGGCTGCGGCTTTTTTCTGCCGTAAAGACAGAAAAGAAAACCGCCTGCGCAGGACGCAGGCGGTTTGCCATCAATAATAGATCAGGATTCTAGCGGCTACGCGGCAAACTTCAAGTAAGACTTTAAGTTCGCCTTATAAACTGTCCGCTTACTTGCGTGCAGTGACGATAGGGGCTGCAGCCGGAGCCATTGCGAGTGCACGCTTGGCTTCGATGAAGGTCTTGCTCCAGTAGCTGTCGCCCAGGCTATCGATCCGGACACCACCGCTTTTGCGGCTGCTGGAGTGGATGAACTGGTTGTCACCCAAGTAGATCCCGGCGTGGCTGACACGACCGCGACGACCATTGGTGGCGAAGAACAGCAGGTCACCCGGCTTGAGGGCGCTGCGAGCAACCAGAGGAGCGTCAACGTTGATCATTTCGCGGGTAGAGCGCGGCAGGTTCATGCCGGCTTCTTCACGGAACAGATAACCGATGAAGCCACTGCAGTCGAAGCCGGCTTCGGAGGTACCACCGAAACGGTAACGGGTACCGATCAGGGACATGCCACGTTCGAGGATGCTGTCGGCCAGAACCGGAAGCTGGTACGACTTGCCATCGGCGAAGTCTGCCAGTTCTTTATCGGTGACCACCTCTTCCTGGAAAAGAACGGAAGAAGACTGCGCGGTAACTGAATTTGAAACCTGCTGTTTTGGCTCTTGCTGGGACACTGGAGAGTGGGCAGCGCAACCGAACAACAGGGTGACGAGTGCGAGAGGCACGAGGGGTGCGAAGCGATTTAGCATGGGCACGACCGTGGCTGATAGTTTCTAAAGAAGCCGAGACTATGCCCGCTATCAACCTCATTTGCAAATTCAATCGATCTTTATGTGACTTATCGGTTTCTCGTTTCCATCTAAGCGCTTAAGCCCGTTTTAGACGTTAGCGCAGCCTGCAACCGTGCAGGAAAGCGGATTTTCTGGCGCCTTTAATATGCCGAAACCCGCTAAAAACCTGAGCTTTACCAGCCCAATGTCTCTTTCAGGAACGGGATTGTCAGCTTGCGCTGGGCTTGAAGGGAGGCCTGATCGAGGCGCTCAAGCAGCTCAAAAAGTGCACTCATACTGCGGGTACCGCGGGTCAAAATAAAATGCCCGACTTCGTCAGTCAGGTGCAGGCCACGACGGGATGCACGCAACTGCAAAGCACGTAATTTGTCTTCGTCAGAGAGTGGGCGCATCTGGAAGATGAGTGCCAGTGTCAGCCGCGACTTGAGGTCTGCCAGCTTCACCGGCAGTTCGCGCGGGGATGTCGAGGCCGCGATCAACAGACGCCGACCGCTGTCACGCAGACGATTGAACAGATGGAACAGCGCCTCTTCCCAATCCGCCTTGCCGGCGACCGCCTGCAAATCATCCAGGCAGACCAGTTCGTACTGTTCGAGGTTGTCGAGAATTTCGATGCCGCGGTCCAGCAACTCGGCCAGCGGCAGGTACACCGCCGGCTCCCCCAGTTGTTCGAAGCGCAGACACGCCGCCTGCAACAAATGCGTGCGTCCTACCCCGTCCTTGCCCCAGAGGTAAATCAGGCTTTCCGTCCAGCCGGCGTCGGCTTCGCAGAGCCGCTCGACATAGCCGAGTGCAGCGGCATTGGCGCCTGGGTAGTAATTGATAAAGGTAGCGTCATCACGCAGACGCACACCTAGGGGCAGCTGAATCGGTTTCATGCTGACTGAACAGTTCCAAAGGAACCGTTAGTGGCCTCTGTGTAAAGTTTGCGAAGTTTATACCCGTGAGGCTGACCGCACAATGCGACAGACCACAAGCAAAATCAAAGGTTTGCGTTAACGTACTGGTTTTATGACAGTTTCTTTGACGGCGCATGTGACAGCCACGCGAGTGATACGGGCAAACCTGGCACGAAACCAGACTGCCCGCTACGAGCGATTAAAAACTTACAGCTCGGATTCCTCGACACCGCCGTAGATATCTGAATCCTTATACAAATCGTGTACGTGACGCACCAGCACCATGATTACCGCCGCCACCGGCAACGCCAGCAACACACCGGTAAAACCAAACAGCTCACCGCCGGCCAGGATCGCGAAGATCACCGCCACCGGGTGCAGGCCGATCCGGTCACCCACCAGCAACGGCGTCAGGACCATGCCTTCCAGCGCCTGGCCGACCATGAACACCGCGACAATACCGATCATGGGATACAAATCGCCACCGAACTGGAACAGACCGGCAATCAACGCCGCACCAATCCCGATGACGAACCCCATGTACGGCACGATCGCCGCCAACCCGGCAATCAAACCGATCAACAGCCCCAGCTCCAGCCCGACGATCATCAAGCCTGCGGCGTAGATCACGCCCAGGGCCAGCATCACCAGCAATTGCCCGCGCACGAACGCCCCGAGCACTTCATGGCATTCTCCCGCCAGGGACATGACGCGCTCTTCACGATCACGGGGCAGCAGGCTGCGGATCTTGGCCATCATCAGATCCCAGTCACGCAGCAGATAAAAACTCACCACCGGAATCAGCACCAGGTTGGCCAGCCAGCCAATCAGCGCAAGGCCCGAAGCCGTCGCCTGACTCAGTACCATGCCGACAACATCGGTGGTCTGGCCCATGTGCGCGCTGAACGCCGCCTTGAGCTTGTCGAACTTCCAGAAACCGTCTGATAACCCCATCTTCGATTGCGCCCACGGCACGGCGGTGTGCTGCAACCAGTCGAGCATCTGCGGCGCCAGTTCATACAAACGAAACAGCTGCTTGGCGAGCATCGGCACCAATACCAACAGCAACGCGGTGACGATCAATGTGAACAACGCGAACACCGCCACCACGCCCCAGGTCCGTGACAGACCATACTTCTCCAGCCGATCCACCAGCGGGTCGAACAGATAAGCCAGCAACAGCGCCACCAGGAACGGTGTCAGAATCGGGTGCAACAGGTAAACAAACGCGCAAAGCAGGACCACCCCACCGAGCCAGAACCAACGCCGTGTATCGGCCATGTACCACTCCTGCTTCTATATAAAGAAAAACTACCAGCGAAAACGTAACTGCGGCGTCGGTGCCGGGGCTGGCGCTGCGACCGGTGTCGAGCCAGCAACCACGGGTTGAACAGGCGCCACGGGGGCCGGCGCCTCACCGGCCGGAATTTCCTGCAACCTGGCCAAAGACAACTGCGCCCGCAACTGATCGGGGCTGCCGTTGACCCGATAAAGCACGCGGTCGCCATCAACGCTTTGCAGGCGCGCGCCAAAAGGCTCCAGCAAACGCCCGAGCGTCGCATAACGTTCCAGGCTCATCCCCTGCACTTCCAGCAATTGCTCGCTCGACGCACCCGGTTTGGCGGCAAAACGCGGCGCCAGGCGTTGGCTGACCGCCAGCATCACCGCATCGGCCAGCGCGGCGGTATCAGCACCCTGCGCGCTACCGGCTTCTTTCTGATCGCCCAACCACAAACGCCACTTGGCTTGCCATTGGCCACCCTCTTCACGGGCATGCACCGCCAGCAACGCGTCGGCATTGTAACGGTCGGATGCGCCCCGCAGCGGTGCCGGGTCTGCACTTTCCAGATTCGGCGCAGTGGCGACAATCTGCTCGTTCAGGTCTGCCAGTGGCAAACGCAGCGGCAGCCCGCGATGTTGCGCCGCTCGAAGCAGTGGCGTGGCACTGGCCTGGCCATCGCCGACCAGGCTCGAACCTTCAGTGGAGTCGTTCAACCACCAGCCGAGTATCGACGGTCGGTTGGCGCCCCACATGGCTAACCCGGCACGCCGCAAGGCCTGTTCGGTGGTGGCCGGATCGAAATCGACTTTCAGCACCTGCGGCGGCCCGGCCTCATAACCGAACTGACTGATGATCTGCTGAGGGTCTTTGCGCACGGTCGCCAGACCCGGGCTCTGCGCCGCCTTGGGGTCGCCGGTCAGGCGCAACACCAACGTATCCAGCGCCCGCTGAGTTGCCTGATCGCGCTCCTCCGGTGTCTGGCTGCTGACAGGCTCGCGCACTTGGTAGAGGCCTTTGACAGTTTCGGCATGACCGGTCAGGCTGACCACGGATAAACAGCCCACGAACAAGAATTTAAGAAAACGCATAAAAAGATTCCTGACGACAAGAGCGGCTGGAACAGACCGCGTGAAGATGATTGAACCAGGAGTCTGTTGACCACACGTTCAAGCAAAACATTCACCCGATCCCGGTAAGTTTTCGCACTGTCATAACGATAGACGGTTAACGTCGATACCTTATACAGCCATCCGGGACGCCACCAACACGGGCAATATCGGTTTTTTTAACGCGATATGCCCCTGCCCGTCGGCACGAGGATGGCCGCTGCCCCTCAAGCCTGATAAAATCGCGCGCCTTCGCAGACCGGCAACAGCCGGGCACCCTGAAATTCGCGGATGGCATTCGCCTTCGTTTGTTTCGGCGGTCCCACTGGACCCGGTCGTTACCCCTGAATCCCCCCTAAAGGCCTGGATCATGAGCAAGCAACCCTCCCTGAGCTACAAGGACGCCGGTGTAGACATCGACGCCGGTGAAGCATTGGTCGAACGCATCAAGAGCGTCGCCAAGCGCACTGCGCGCCCGGAAGTCATGGGCGGCCTGGGCGGTTTCGGCGCCCTCTGCGAAATCCCGGCCGGTTACAAACAACCGGTGCTGGTCTCTGGCACTGACGGCGTCGGCACCAAGCTGCGCCTGGCGCTGAACCTGAACAAGCACGACAGCATCGGCATCGACCTGGTTGCCATGTGCGTGAACGACCTGGTGGTCTGCGGCGCCGAGCCGCTGTTCTTCCTCGACTATTACGCCACCGGCAAACTGAACGTCGAAACCGCGACCCAGGTCGTGACCGGCATCGGCGCTGGCTGTGAACTGTCCGGCTGCTCCCTGGTCGGCGGCGAAACCGCTGAAATGCCTGGCATGTACGAAGGCGAAGACTACGACCTGGCCGGCTTCTGCGTCGGCGTCGTGGAAAAGTCCGAAATCATCGACGGTTCCAAAGTCGCTGCCGGCGATGCCCTGCTCGCCCTGCCGTCTTCCGGCCCGCACTCCAACGGCTACTCGCTGATCCGCAAGATCATCGAAGTGTCCGGTGCAGACATCGAAAACATCCAGCTCGACGGCAAACCGCTGACTGATCTGCTGATGGCCCCGACCCGCATCTACGTGAAGCCGCTGCTCAAGCTGATCAAGGAAACCGGCGCTGTCAAAGCCATGGCCCACATCACCGGTGGTGGCCTGCTGGACAACATTCCGCGCGTTCTGCCAAAAGGCGCACAAGCGGTGGTTGACGTTGCAAGCTGGACTCGCCCTGCCGTGTTCGACTGGCTGCAAGAGAAAGGCAACGTCAACGAAAACGAAATGCACCGCGTGCTGAACTGCGGCGTTGGCATGGTTATCTGCGTGGCTCAAGAGCACGTTGAATCCGCGCTGAACGTGTTGCGTGAAGCCGGCGAGCAGCCTTGGGTCATCGGTCAGATCGCTACCGCTGCCGAAGGCGCGGCTCAGGTTGAACTGAAGAACCTCAAGGCTGATTGATGTCCCAGACCTGTGATGTGGTGGTGCTGTTGTCCGGCACCGGCAGTAACTTGCAGGCCTTGATCGACAGCACGCGAACCGGCGACAGCCCGGTTCGCATCGCTGCGGTGATCTCCAACCGCGCCGACGCCTACGGCCTGCAACGCGCCAGGGACGCGGGTATCGACACCCGCACCCTGGATCACAAGGCTTTCGAAGGTCGCGAGGCCTTCGATGCCGCGCTGATCGAACTGATCGACGCCTTCAACCCCAAACTCGTGGTACTGGCCGGTTTCATGCGCATTCTCAGCGCTGACTTCGTGCGCCACTATCAAGGCCGCCTGCTCAATATCCATCCTTCGCTGCTGCCCAAATACAAAGGGTTACACACCCATCAGCGCGCGCTGGAGGCCGGCGACACTGAACACGGCTGTTCCGTGCACTTCGTCACCGAGGAACTCGATGGCGGACCACTGGTCGTACAGGCAGTAATACCGGTAGAGTTGCACGATTCGCCGCAGAGTCTGGCGCAGCGAGTCCATACCCAGGAACACCTGATTTACCCGATGGCCGTACGCTGGTTTGCTGAAGGTCGTTTATCACTCGGTGAACAAGGTGCTTTACTGGACGGACAGTTACTCGCGGCCAGCGGCCACTTGATTCGAACCTAGGAGATTTTATGCGTCGCGCCCTGCTCTTCGCTTGCGCTCTGCTCGCCCTGCCGTTTGCGCAGGCCGCAGACCTTCAACCCTTCTCCGCCAGCTATACCGCCGACTGGAAACAGCTGCCCATGAGCGGCACTGCCGAACGCAGCCTGACCAAGGGGGCCAACGGCGTCTGGAAACTCAGCTTCAAGGCGTCGATGATGATCGCCAGCCTGACTGAAGAAAGCACCCTGACCCTGGACAAGGACACGCTGCTGCCACAGTCCTACCACTTCGAACGTGGTGGCCTAGGCAAAGCCAAGAAGGCCGACCTGGACTTCGATTGGACCAACAAGATGGTCACTGGCACCGATCGCGGTGACGCCGTCAAACTTCCGCTCAATCGCGGCATGGTCGACAAGTCCACCTATCAACTGGCGCTGCAGCATGACGTAGCCGCCGGCAAGAAAAGCATGAGCTATCAGGTTGTCGATGACGGAGAAGTCGATACCTATGACTTCCGCGTGCTGGGCTCGGAGAAAGTCGACACCAAGGCTGGCCAGATCGAAGCGATCAAGGTCGAGCGCGTGCGCGACCCGACACAAAGCAAGCGCATCACCGTCCTGTGGTTCGCCAAGGATTGGGATTATTTGCTGGTCCGTCTGCAACAGGTCGAAACCGACGGCAAGGAGTACAACATCATGCTCCTCGACGGCACGGTCAACGGCAAACCGGTCAAAGGCAGCTGATTCGCTACGACATGAAAGCCCCGCAAATGCGGGGCTTTTTTTCGTCTGGCGTTTGGTTGGGTGAGAGCGATCAGCGCACGGTAAAGCGTTGCTGAGCCAACAGACGGTCGCCCTGGAACACCATGAAACGCCATTCTCCGGGAACGACTTCATGGCTTTCGGTGAACTCGTACGCCATCACGTCCTGCGGAGCACCGGGTACCAGCTTTTGAGTAACTTCCAGTTTGTCGTGACGCACACCATCCGGAGTACGGATGCCCGGGGTGAAATAGAGCAAAGTCAGCGGCTGGTCTTCGGCGACCTTGCCGGCCAACTGGTAACGCATACCGAACTTGGTGCCGAGTTTGGCGGGGACGATTTCGGTTTGCTGGATCTGTTCATTGCTACGGCGCAAAACTCGCTCGCCCGATTGCAGCTCGGCTTTCGGGCCAGCGAACACGCCGTACTCCACTGGGCCTTCGACACGGACTTCGGCACTGGCCAGACCACTGACGAACATCATTGTGGCCAGGGCGGCTAAACGGGTGAGGTGCATGGTGCGCTCCTTGATTGAGATGAGCGCGAGGGTATGACGCGGGGGTGACAGGACGATGACAACCTTGAGTTCAGCAACCCTGAAGTGAGGGGGCTTGCCCAATCCGGGAGTTGAAGTCCCATTGTTACTTCACAACAGCCCGAGGCAGGATCGCCAGGAAATTATCCCGCGCAACCCTTCTGGCAACATCCTCCGGCAAGGCATCAAGAAACGGATCGAAGCTGTGCATTTCCTGACCGAGCTTGTTGAAACGCCCCACCACATCGGAACCGAGCATGAAGCGCTCCGGAAAGCGCTCCACCAGTCTCACCCATTCATCCCGAGGCGTGCCCTGCTCGTCCAGCAGGTAAGGCGTCAGCATGCTCCAGGACAGGTCAACGAACAGATTGGGGTAAGCCTCGAGCATTCGCGACAGCGTCGGCAACAGAAAATCCAGCTGGGTCTGGTGCCGATGAATTTCCGCACTGGTGCCTGCATGAGCCCAGATAAACCGGGTGTGTGGATGATTGCGCAGCGGCTCCTCGACTTCTGCCAGGTACAGCGGATTTTTCTCACGCTTGGAGGTGATGTTGGAATGCAGCATCACCGGCAAGTCGTTCTCGGCAGCCAGGTGGTAGATGCGGGTCATCGCCTCGTTGTTGGCCCGCGGCGTGTCGCCGGATGTCAGCGCAGTCAGATCGTCGTGACGGGTAAAGACTTCGCCAATGCCCTGCCAAAGCCCGGGATAGAGGTCGAGCATGCGCTGGATGTGTGCCGCGGAGTTTTTGTCATTCGGGTTGAAGCCTGACAGGAAAGGGTGAAAACGCTGGCGCTGCTCTGTGGTCAGCTTATTCACCGCCGCCGCGACGATCACATCGGTCGCGCTATACCAATAGGCATCGGCGTCATCGCCGGCGTAATAACGTGGGCGTTTGGGTTCGTCTTCGTGCCATTTCTTGGCCACCGGAATGCCGGAAATCATTACATGATCGATAGCATTGTCGTCCATGGCCGTGAGCAATTTCGACATGCCCGCCGTTTCCTGGAAGAAATCGACGTAATGCAGGTGCGCATCGCTGTAGGCATATTCGCGGGCGTAGGTATCAGTGCCGCACAGCGCCAGCAACCAGGCGAGGCTCAAGCGGATCGGGGGCACGGAATTCTCCTGTGATGGGCAACTGCGGTACGAGCAACATAGACCGCACCACGCAAACCAGGGTTCAGCCGGCAAGAAAGTGGAACGCGAATTTGAAGGAATGCTCTATAACTTCAGGGTCTTTTTTGATCGAATGACTTTTCATATTGCCCGCGAGGTTTCCCATGACTGTTACCGTCAATACCGTCTCCGCCGAAGGTTTTCGTCACAGCGTCCAAATCGATGACCACGAACTTTTTGCCGACGTGCCGAAAACCTCTGGCGGCGAAGGCACGGCGCCTGAACCACACGACTACTTCGACGCCGCCCTCGGTGCCTGTAAGGCCCTGACGCTGAAAATGTATGCCAAGAAGAAGGACATCCCGCTGACAGGCGTCGAGGTTGAGGTCACGCGCGACAACAGCGAAGAGCAGAAAGGCAAATACGCCCTGCACGTCGAACTCACGCTCAAAGGTGTGCTCACCGACGCCCAGCGCGAGGAGCTGCACCGCGTGGCCGACCGCTGCCCGGTACACAAACTGATGACCACCTCCGAAGTCAGCATCGAAACCCATCTGTCCGAAGGCGCCTTCAGTCAATAGCGGCAACGGCTGTGCAAGCGGGTTATGCTCCCTGCGTCACCCGCTCAGCCTGGAATGCACCATGAACACTCCGCTCGTGATCCGCCCTCGCGCCGAAGATGTCGAAGGCCAGCCGATTTTTCGCCCGTTGCCGTCAGCCAAATGCCGCAACGTCGGGCCTTTCGTGTTTTTTGACCACATGCTCGAAACCCGTTACCCGGCGGGCAAAGGCATGAATATCCGTCAGCATCCGCACATCGGCCTGTCCACCCTCACCTACCTGTTTGAAGGGCAAATCCAGCACAAGGACAGCCTCGGTTCCGATCAGGTGGTGAATGCTGGCGATGTCAGTTGGATGACCGCCGGCAGTGCAATTGCCCACGTCGAACGCACGCCCGAACCATTGAAAGACAGCGGCTTTACGATGCACGGCCTACAGATCTGGCTGGCGTCGCCCAAGGATCATGAACACGGTCCGGGACACTACAGCCACCATCCGGCTGCCACGCTGCCCGTCAGCGATAACCTTGGCGTGAAGATACGGATGATCGCCGGATCAGGCTTTTGCCTCAAATCGCCGGTCCCTGTGCTTTCTCCTACGCTGTATGCCGAATTGAACCTGCAAACCGCGACCACATTGCTGATTCCCACCGAGCATGAAGAGCGGGCACTGTATGTGCTGAGCGGTGAGGTACAACTGGATGGTGAGCCGATTGAACCTCACTCGCTGGTAGTGTTGCCTGCGGGGGAAGAGATGACCTTGTTCGCCGAGAGCGATTGTCATGCCGTGCTGTTTGGTGGCGCGCCGCTGGATGGGCCGCGACGGATCAACTGGAATTTCGTCGCCAGTGATCCGGCGTTGATCGATGAAGCGCGTCGACGCTGGGCGGCCGGGGATTGGCCGACAGTGCCGGGGGAAAGTGAGCGGATCGAACTGCCTTCGGATCTTCGGCGTTAGTAACACCGCCATCGCGGGCAAGCCCGCTCCCACATTAGTTGACCGGGCCGTTCGCAAAATTCGCGCACGGCACAATTCCCTGTGGGAGCGGGCTTGCCCGCGATGAGGCCCGTTCAGGCACCGACTCAGTCAGCGCCTGGTAACAGCTCAACCTTTAAAAACTTCATCCAGCAAGTTATGCATCGACGTGAACGCGCGAGCAGCCGTCTTCGCGTCATACATCATCTTGCCCGGCACATTGGCATGCGGGTCAGTGAACGAATGCACCGCGCCGCCATAGCTCAGCAACTGCCAATCCACACCCGCGGCATTCATCTCAGCTTCGAACGCTGGTAGCTGCTCTTTCGGCACCAGCGGGTCGGCAGCGCCATGCAGCACCAGCACCGAGCCCTTGATGTTTTTCGCATCGTTCACGTTCGGCGTATCCAATGTGCCGTGGAACGACACCGCCGCTTTCACCGGCGCGCCCGTACGAGCCAGTTCCAACGCGCAGCAACCACCGAAGCAGAAACCGAACGTTGCCAGTTTCGAGGTATCGATCGCCGCCTCGCCCTGCCCTTGGAGCTGCTCGAAGGCAGCCTGTACGCGTTTGCGCAGCAAGGCGCGGTCATTCTTCAACGGCATCATTGCTGCGCCCGCCTCGTCGCCGTTCTGCGGACGAGTCGCCTGGCCATAGAGGTCCGCGATCAACACCACGTAGCCCTTGGAGGCCACCGACTTGGCGATCTCTTCAGCACCGGCGCTGACGCCCATCCAGTTCGGCGCCATCAACAGGCCTGGGCGCGGGCCCTTATGGTCGGCATCGAAGGCTAGACGGCTTTCATACGGCTGGCCGTCGATCTGATAGGCGACGGAACGAACAGTGATTTGGCTCATGACTAACTCCCAGTAAAAAAACCCCAGAATGAAAAAACCCGCCGAAGCGGGTTTTTATACAACGCGGTTAAACCGACAGTTCAACCAGCAGCTTGTTCAGACGGCGCACATAAGCGGCCGGGTCTTTCAAGCTGTCGCCGGCCGCCAGGGCCGCCTGATCGAACAGAATGTGCGACAGGTCGCCGAAGCGCTCATCGCTCTGCTCGTTGTCGAGTTTCTCGATCAGCGGGTGAGCCGGGTTGAATTCGAAGATCGGCTTCGAATCCGGAACCTTCTGACCGCTGGCTTCCAGGATCTGGCGCATTTGCAGGCCCAGGTCCTGCTCGCCGATGGCCAGAATCGCCGGGGAATCGGTCAGACGGTGGGAAACCCGCACTTCAGCGACGGATTCACCCAAAGCGGTCTTGAGACGCTCAACCAGGCCTTCTTTGGACTTGGCGACTTCTTCCGCGGCTTTCTTGTCTTCTTCCGAATCCAGATTGCCGAGATCCAGGTCACCGCGTGCCACGTCGACAAAGCTCTTGCCGTCGAAATCGTTGAGGTAGCTCATCAGCCACTCGTCGATGCGATCGGTCAGCAGCAGCACTTCGATGCCTTTCTTGCGGAAGACTTCCAGGTGCGGGCTGTTTTTGACTTGCGCGTAGGTTTCGCCAGTCAGGTAGTAGATCTTGTCCTGACCTTCCTTGGCGCGGGCCAGGTAATCGGCCAGACCTACAACCTGCTCGCCATCATCGCCCTGAGTGGACGCGAAACGCAGCAGGCCGGCAATTTTCTCTTTGTTGGCGAAGTCTTCTGCCGGGCCTTCTTTCATGACCTGACCAAAGTTCTTCCAGAAACCTTTGTATTGCTCAGGCTCGTTCTTCGCCAGTTTTTCCAGCATGTCCAGAACGCGCTTGGTCAGCGCCGACTTCATGGAATCGATGATCGGGTCTTTCTGCAGGATTTCCCGCGACACGTTCAGCGACAGGTCGTTGGAGTCGACCACGCCTTTGATGAAGCGCAGGTACAGCGGCAGGAACGACTCGGCCTGATCCATGACGAACACACGCTGCACGTACAGCTTCAGGCCTTTCGGCGCTTCACGCTGGTACAGGTCGAACGGAGCACGGGTCGGCACATAAAGTAGCGAGGTGTACTCGAGCTTGCCTTCGACCTTGTTGTGGCTCCAGCTCAGCGGGTTTTCGAAATCGTGAGCGACGTGCTTGTAGAACTCCTGATACTCCTCGTCTTTCACTTCAGTGCGAGGGCGAGTCCACAGGGCGCTGGCGCGGTTGACGGTTTCCCATTCAACGGCAGGCTTCTCTTCACCTTCAACGGCTGCCACTTCTTTCGGCAACTCGATCGGCAAGGCGATGTGGTCGGAGTACTTCTTGATGATGTTGCGCAGACGCCAGCCATCGGCGAACTCGTCTTCACCGGACTTCAGGTGCAGAACGATGCGGGTACCGCGATCAGCTTTCTCGACGGTGGCGATTTCGAATTCGCCTTCGCCCTTGGACGACCAATGCACGCCTTCGCTGGCAGCGAGGCCGGCACGGCGGCTGAATACGTCGACTTTATCGGCGACGATGAAGGCCGAGTAGAAACCGACACCGAATTGACCGATCAGGTGCGAGTCTTTTTTCTGATCGCCAGACAGGTGTTTCATAAAATCGGCAGTGCCGGACTTGGCGATGGTACCCAGATGGGTGACCGCGTCGTCACGGCTCATGCCGATGCCGTTGTCTTCGAGGGTGACGGTTTTAGCGTCTTTATCGAAGCTCACACGGATTTTCAGTTCGGCGCCGCCTTCCAGCAACTCAGGCTTGGCCAGCGCTTCAAAACGTAATTTGTCGACAGCGTCAGAGGCGTTCGAGATCAATTCGCGAAGGAAAATTTCCTTGTTGGAATACAGCGAATGGATCATGAGGTGCAGCAGTTGCTTCACCTCGGTCTGGAAGCCCAGGGTTTCCTTTTGAGTTTCCACACTCATGGTCATCAAACTCCAATCAGATGGCATAAGCCGCGACCTTGAGGGTCGGCGGCGGGTTGTCATCAGAGTTGGGGGCTGAGATCAGGATTTCAAGGGCTCTTCGATTTTGAAGTGAGCGCGGGCCGTGGCAATAGGCTCGGCTTCGGTGCTTTGCCAGGCGGTAATTGCGACGTTTGCCACTCGGCGCCCCTGTCGGCACACTTGGCATCTGGCCCAGGTATCGCGAAACTGCCCCGCGCGCAGGTAGTCGAGGGAGAAATCGATAATCTTCGGCACACCGGGCGAGCCGGTGAAAATCAGCAGATGCAGTGCCGCCGAGAGTTCCATGAAGCCGGCAATCACCCCGCCATGAATCGCCGGCAATAAAGGATTACCAATGTTGTCTTTGTTGGCCGGCAGACGAAACAGCAGCTCATCCCCGACACGCGAACATTCAACACCGATCAGTCTGGCGTAGGGAATCAGGTCCAGCAGCGAGGCGTAGTCTCCCTGCGCATGGGCCTGTTGAAGTTGCTCCTTGAACGTGTCGGTCATTTCGCAACTCCAGTAAGGGCACCGGCAATGGCACCGCCAAACCCTTTGGTGCCTTTGATTCCCTTGCCCATGCGCATGAACGTACCTACCACATGGGCGATGGGTTGTTCGGGGTCGTCCTGATAGGCGAAACCGCGCGCGAAGATCACGTCGGTGGTCACTCGGTAGCATTGGGCGAAGCCGTATACGTCCTTGTGCGGCTCGGCGGCGTGCATGTAGTCGATGCGCAAGTCGAGCGTCGGGCAGACTTCGAACTCGGGCAGCACGCAAAGGGTGGCCATGCCGCAAGCAGTGTCCATCAGCGAGGTCAGCGCACCGCCATGAATCACCCCGGTTTGCGGGTTGCCGACGATCTGCGGGCTGTACGGCAAAATCACCGTCAGCCCTTCGCTGCTGGCGCTGTGAACGCGCATGCCGAGTACCTGACAATGCCGCAATGCCGACAGGAATCGCGTCGCACGCTCAAAAACGGGGTTTTCGGCCATTGGATAAAACTCTTCTTAGTGTTTGGACAAAGTAGCAGGCTAGAGGGCAAAAGTTCCGTGGCAAAACAAACTTATATATCTGTGTGATTTGAGGAACTTAACCCTGATCGCCATGCTCGAAAGGCCAGTAGATATTTTCCATAAGGAGAAACACCCCATGCGTAAGACTTTAGCTATTGCCTTGATGTTGACCGCGTCCCTCGGTCTCGCTGCCTGCGATAAAAAATCCGAGGACAAAGCTCAAGATGCCGCCAAACATTCTGAGCAAGCTCAAGAAAAAATGAGCGAAGCTCAGGATAAAGTGAACGAAGCCGCAAAAGAAAACGCCGAAGCTGCCAAAGCTCAGGCCGAATCGAACGCAGCAGCTACAAAAGAAGCCGCTCCAGAAGCACCTAAAAACTAAAAGCGTTTTTAGTGATAAAAGAAAACCCGCCAAGTGCGGGTTTTCTTTTTATTGGCGATAAGTGCTAGAGCAAAATTATTCTAAAAGTCGGACTAATCATCAGCAACAACGAACACACTAAACCCACAAACCACACCAGACTGCGCTGCCAGGCCAGATCTGCCCAATAGCACAGCAAGTAAATGATGCGCGCGATCACAAAGATGATTGCCAGCGTATCGATCAGCCATCCCGCCGTCTGCGTGGTGTGCGCCATCAACACCCCGACCGCGAACAATAAGAACGCCTCGAAACTGTTCTGGTGTGCCGCCAATGCACGGGCACCAAAGCCGGTAAGTTGCGCCTGCTGCTGGCGCGGCAGGTGATTGTTGTAACCACCCTGCTCGCTCATGGCTTTGGCCACCGGAATCTTTGCCACGTAAATCAGCAATGCGCTGATAAACACACACCAGAACGGAATACTCATCAAGCAGCTTCCTTGTTTGCTTCAGGCAATGGCGCCTCTGTAGGTGTATAGACCATCACATCAAGAACGTCGGAGTGAAACTCGCGGCGATACAACACAAATACGACACCGGCGCTCATCAACATGAACAACCAGGGACTGACAAACCACGCCAGCATGGTCATGCCGAAGTAATAGGAACGCAGGCCGAAGTTGAACTGGTTGGCCGCCATGGAGATGACACGGGCGGCTCGAGAGGCAAAGGCTTTACGCTCTTGTTCGGACACATGGCGCTCGCCGATCATCGGCGCCGAGCCCACGAGAATCGCCGCAAAGTTGTACTGACGCATGCACCAGCTAAAGGTAAAGAACGCATAGACAAACACCAGCGCCAGGCACAACAACTTGATCTCCGACATGCCTTGGGAGGCCTGTTGCACCATCGGGATATCCGCCAGTAACGATACGGCTCTGTCGGACGCACCCAATACCGTGAGAATACCGGCCAGGATAATCAGCGTACTGGAAGCGAAGAACGAGGCATTGCGCTCAAGGTTACCGATCACGCTGGCATCGGCAATGCGGTTGTCGCGCAACAGCATGCGGCGCATCCAGTCTTCGCGATACAGGTGCAGCACGCTGGCCAGGCATGCGGTGTCACGGCCCTTCCATGTCGCGTAACGGGTGTAGCCACCCCAGCAGACGACAAACCAGAGCGCGGCGAGGATGTGAATCAGATTGGCGTGGACGAACGACATGCAGTTCCTTGTGATGTGTGGATGATGAAACCTGCGGATAGTGCTTCGACGTTAGCCCAAGTAAAAAGACACTGCATCACGCGCATAAAAAAATGCCCCGTATCGATTGATACGGGGCATTTCCATTTGTAGCTCAAGCCCGCTTGTGGCGGGTCATGAGGAGGCTTAAGCCAGCGCTTCTTCGCGCTTGCCCAGCAGGCGGTCGCAAACCACGGCAACCACCAGGGTCATGACCGACGGCACCAGCCACGCCAGACCCTGCTCGCTCAATGGCAGATGAGTCAGTTGAGTCGGCATCCAGTCAGCCAGGCCGGCGCCTTTGAGGGCATCGATCAGACCGAAGATGAACGACACCAGCATCACCGGACCAACAATGCGGCCCTGCTCATGCCAGAAGTCCTTGCAGAAGCTCAGGGCTACCAGGGCGATGCATGGCGGGTAGATGGCGGTCAGCACCGGGATCGAGAAAGCAATCAACTTGGTGAGGCCCAGATTGGACACCAACAGGGAGAACGCAGCCAGGATGATCACCAGCGTCTTGTAGGACAGTGGCAGTACGCGGCTGAAGTATTCGGCACAGGCACACGTCAGACCGACCGCTGTTACCAGGCAGGCCAGGGAGATCAGCACCGCAAGGAAACCACTGCCCAACGAACCAAACGTGTGCTGAACGTACGCATGCAATACCGCGGCACCGTTGGCAGCACCAGCGGCCACTTCATGGCTACCCGAACCGAGACGGAACAGACTGACGTAAACCAGCGCCAGACCCACGCCGGCAATCAGACCGGCGATAATCGCGTAACGGGTGATCAACGCTGGCGATTCCACACCCCGGGAACGAATGGCGTTGACAATGACAATGCCGAATACCAGCGCACCCAGGGTATCCATGGTCAGGTAACCATTGATAAAGCCTTGGGAGAACGGTGCCGCGACATATTCAGGTGTGGCCACGCCGATTTCACCAGCCGGCAACGCGAACGCAGCAATGCCGAGAACGGCCAGAGCGATGATCTTCAGCGGTGCAAGGAAACGTCCTACGGTGTCCAGCAGACGGCCCGGATAGAGCGAGATGAAGAACACCAGCAGGAAGTACACCGAGCTATAGAGAAACAGCGCCAGCGGGCTCTCACCGGTCAGCGGCGCCAGACCCACTTCGAACGACACGGTCGCGGTGCGCGGCGTCGCGAACAATGGGCCAACAGCGAGGTAGCACGCAGCTGCCAGCAGGCCACCGGCGACTTTACCGATCGGGCTGCTCAAGGCATCCATTGCACCACCGACCTTGGCCAGGGCAACAACGGTGATCACCGGCAAACCAACCGCGGTGATCAGAAAACCCAGCGCCGCCATCCAGACATTAGGCCCGGACTGCAAACCGACGATAGGCGGGAAGATGATGTTGCCAGCCCCGACGAACAGGGCAAACGTCATAAAACCAAGTGCCAGTATGTCCTGGCCTTTCAACACTTTCATTAAGGAAATACCACACTACTGAATCGGAATTTAGAGAGGGATTTCCCTTATGGGTGAGGGAAATGCTGTCGGCCCGTATAGGACTGACCCGTTTAGCGCGTCGCTGCCTTGTGGGCCGCGGACGCAAAAATGGCTGCTAGCGTAACGAATCCGTCTGACAAACGCACTATTACAGGGCGAACTATCCGATATACGACATTCCAATGTCGCGTTTACATACCTAATTTTCCTACCTTGGCACAGATCGCTCCCACGCTCTGCGTGGGAATGCATCCCGTGACGCTCTGCGTCACATTCAAAGGCGGAACGCGGAGCGTCCCTGGCGGCATTCCCACGCAGAGCGTGGGAACGATCACCCGGAAACGACAAAGGCCACCCGAAGGTGGCCTTTGCTTGGTGAAGCGTCAGTTAAGCGCGAGGCTTACTTGACGGCCCAACCAGTCAGCTCGGCCAGGGCCTTGCCGATGTCTGCCAGCGAACGCACGGTTTTAACGCCTGCGTCTTGCAGCGCAGCGAATTTCTCGTCTGCAGTGCCTTTGCCGCCAGAGATGATTGCGCCAGCATGGCCCATGCGCTTGCCCGGAGGAGCAGTCACACCAGCGATGTAGGAAACAACCGGCTTGGTCACGTGTGCCTTGATGTAGGCAGCCGCTTCTTCTTCAGCCGAACCGCCGATCTCACCGATCATCACGATCGCTTCGGTCTTCGGGTCTTCCTGGAACAGCTTCAGGATGTCGATGAAGTTCGAACCCGGGATCGGGTCACCACCGATACCGACGCAAGTCGACTGACCGAAACCGGC